>BTRG01000068.1:0-11167 GCA_036986275.1 Gammaproteobacteria bacterium
GGGAGAGGGTATTAATAGAAGTGCCCTTAATACAATTCCAGCCCGGCAAACAGGGCGCCTGTTTCCGGCTGCTCGTTCCAGTTGCGTAAAAAACGTTTGATATCTTTCTCATGCGCCTTACGATAACAACATCTGCCAACGTAGGAGCGCATCGCATCAAGATCGATCAAGTATGGATAATGATCTTGGATTACAAAATTCGTGGCCTTCATATCACCATGGCCTATCCGCAAGGCGGCCAGCGCATTCAATATAGTTACCATCCTGCCGGCGGCTTGCTTTTTAGCGTCCGCCTTGCAGTCCTTGCTATTGAAGTAATCGAGCGCTGTCGGCCCGGTGATGTATTCACAAATAAAATATGCACGCCGCCGGAACGGACCGAAGCGATGCTCAAGCAGGGCGATGGGCTTGGGCGTGGCAATGCCATGAAACCTCAATCTATGTGCATTGCGCCACGATATCGATGCCCGTGAGCGCCGAAATAAACGGTTCAGGCCATGCCAAAAACCCTTGATGTTATAGCGCTTGATCACCCTGGGTTTGCCATCTATGGTCACTACGGCAACCGTGGACGTATTACCTTGTTTTAGAGAACGCGCCGATGCCTTCATAACGGCATCCGGATTATCCAGCACGCGACGTAAATCCTCAGACAGTTCATCTCGATCGACCAACATCCTCCGACGCCAGCTTTTCCTGAACTCGAAGGCCGTGCATTGACGATAAATCTTTTTTGCATAGTCATGCCAGCGACCTGCACGTAAACGCCTGATGTGCTGCAACGCCTGTTCGGCATTGATGGCGTCCTCTGTCCAGCCACGCTGCTGACAGTACAGTGGCAATAATTCCAGTGACTGTCTGTCATACTTGGGTGTACATTGCGCGAACAGCAGCAACACATTGTCCAGTGCGCGCCCCTGGCTCAACGCCGGGTCTTTATGAATATCGCCCGCATCCAGCGTATAGACCACATCGTCGCTGACAACAAAGTTCTTGAAATGCAGATCACGCTGTACCAGACCGGCGTTGTGCAGGCCGGCAACGATGGTGGTGAGTTTTACCAGAAGTTGATGACGGACCTTGCTGTCGGCTTGCCGCCAGAGCTGTTCACCATCGACCCCGCATTCTATTGCCCGATACACAACCAAATAGCCACCATCGACCTGGCCCGAGTAAAGCAGCACCGGCGCCACAATCCCGGCATCTCGCAGACACCTTGCGCCATCAGACTCTCGCTGGTAATGCCGCTGTCCACGGCGCGGGTCGATAAAGAATTTGGCGTATACACTTTTACCTTCTAGGGTTCCTCGATAGACCTCGCGTCGGCCGGGAATTTCACGTACTAGTTGTTCGCAGACCAATGTCATCTTGGTCGTGCCCGGTAATGACACGGAATAAGGGAGATGTAGGGAAGTCATTTTTCTCGAGTATAGAAACTGTCAAGCCGGGGCTTGCGCCCGTTGTCCCTGTAATAAGTATCGCTCACACGCGCCACCACTCTGCGCCATAGCACAGCATGCTCATTGATCGCACTACGTGGCGAGCACTGGCAATAGGTCTTGATGAAACGCAGCACATCAGTACGCGTAATCTGCCATCCCTGTGTGTCATACCAGGCCGAATACAGCAGACCGGCCAGGTCCTTGATCCGCCAGCGCATGGGTATCTGCCGACGATGCTGCACCCGGTGCAAATCAATCAAATACATCCGCAGATTCTCAGGCAAATGCTGTTTATCTGCTAGTTTAAGGTCTACCAGGAAATGACAAATATAAAAGTCACGATGATTCAGACCATGGTTATGTAGACGCCGGGCTATATCGGCGAGTTGGTCGATGATGGCCCATTTTATCCTGACGCGCTGGTGAGGTTCATACTTGTACAGGTTTGCGGCAAGCCAGTGATCCAGTTGTTGTGTTTGCCCCAGCTCTTCGGTAATGACAAAAGATTTCCTGCGTGCGGGATGGATTCCTTGTTCACCATAGGCCACCAGTTTCATGGTGGGCACACCAAGGCCCTCCAGTGTCTGTATGGCCTGCCATTCATTGCGTGCGCCCAGCACCGGCATACGCAAATAAAGAAGATTTTTCAGTATTTCACGCCAACCCACACCCCAATGCGCCTTGATAAACATCGCCTGACCGTCGCGGACGAAACGCAGCGTGCGCCGTACGCCTGCCACGTTTCTGTATTCCTCGCCGTCGATAGCCAGAAAGTCCGCTACGCTCTGCTCCCTGGCAAATAACGGCTTATAGTCGTCGCCTATGACGATCATGCCTCACCCTGTTTTGCGGCAGTAATGGTTTCTATGACAGCAACCGCGGTATCGACCATGCCATAGAGATCCTGTTCACGACTGTAGCACAGGCCATGTTCGCGCCATTGTGCACGTTCGTCAGAGATCAACATGGTCGCCAGTTGTTCATTCAGGATGCCCTGTTCAAAGGGCAGGGGGCACACCAGGCCGGCATCGGCCCGGGAAACATGAGTAGCATAGCCACAGTTAGCCGTTACCAGCACCGGCAAGCCACACACCATGGCCTCCAGCAGCGTCGTGCCGGTATTCTCGGTATAGGCCGGGTGCAGCAACATATCGGCGGCATAATAAAAATCCGCCACATCGTCACGTGGCCCGGTAAAAACAACACGATCACCTACACCCAGCCTGCCGGCCAGTTCATGGTAGGGTCTATCCTTACCGCTACCCACGATTACCAGTGTGCTGACAACCCGAAGCGCTTCCGGCAAAGAGGCCAGCGCACGTATGCTGCGGTCCACACCCTTGGTGCCAAAGTGTGAGCCGACACTCAGAATCATGAATCCTGCTTGCGCAACGCCCAGCTGTGTGCGCAATTGTTGTGAGGCCTGCGTGTCGGGGATATTTTCTGTCAATCGTGTCTTGTCGATGCCAGGTGGCAAAAGATGGAAGCGTTGATGCTCGGTACCGTAGTAATGACAGAACTTTTGCTGTTCCTGGTGCGCGATCAACAGTATATGTGTCTTCAGTCCCTTATCGAAAATCAGGGATTCCTGCCGGCGGCGGCGCCAGTAACGATAACCCAGCTTATAAAATATATTTCGCGTCGCATCGACATGCGCCGCATAACAGGGATCGGCGGCATAGTAGATATCCAGGCCCGCTACCTTGATAAAGCCGATGACGCTATCAAAATGCTCTGCTGCCATGGACTGCTGTGCCGCATACGCCAGCGCCTGGTCCCTGCCCATATTGGTCCAGGCCCGGGATTGGAGCAAATGCAGCTGCATGCCTTGCGGTTTCTCTCCCTGCCAATCCGTGGCAAAGACATGCACGTCGTGACCTCGGCCCAGACAGGCTTCCGCGATACGGCACATATCGCGTTGCATGCCACCATAACCGAAATAGCAATTTATTAAAAAGGCCAGTTTATAATGTGCCATGGCTATTGTCTTTACGGGCCTGCCACCAGGAAATCAGAAATCTCCTCATATAATAAGGAGAAAGGATATTTACAGGTTTTGTGTTAACAGCCTGCCGAAAGTATTCCATGGCCTCCCGGTAATGTGCGGCCTTATAAAAGGTACGAAACCGGGATAACAGCATGCGTGAAAGAAAGCGCTGGCGCAGTTGCATAAACCGCGGCGGCAGAATCTCCGGATTAAACAATAAATCCACGACAGACAAGCCGCCCACTTTTAATGTCTCAAGATTGTGCCGCAACCGGTCTTCATGGGCATGCACCTCCAGTACCGGATCGGGAAAAGATGCGCAATGGAATAAGGCAATGGTCTGGGCGTTGACAACATAGTCTTCATTATTACGCAGGCTTTCCGGGTAGCGCAGCAGTTCGAATACGCGTCTGTTGAACAGGATGGCGCCATTGGCCATGGTAAAACGTCCCAGGACATAACCGCGAAAATCCCTGTCTGTCTCACCGCTAACAGCTACAGCGGCCCTGGTCTTGCCGCGGCCATGGGCATCGACGCCAATATAACCGGCAAACACCATATCTGTTTGCGAATGTATTTCCAGAAAGGCGTTGAATTTTTTCAGTGCATCGGGTAACAGCCTGTCATCGGCATCGGGGAAGAGCAGCCAGTCACCCCTGGCTTCATCTATGCCGCGATTACGCGCACCGGCAAGGCCTCGATTCTGCTGGTACACATATCGTACGGAGCTGTCAGGACGATCAAGGTATACCTTGGCTACCTCTCGTGTATTGTCTGTGGAGCCATCGTCAATAATCAAGACTTCGTAGTCTGGATCCCCCTGGTTTAAAGCAGCGTCAATAGCAGTTGCCAGATAATGACCATAATTGTAGGCAGGTATGATGATAGAGAAACGTATCATGCCAATACCTTATCCAGTTCCCGGCAGACCCTGTCCGGGGTTAGCGTCGAATAACAAGGGGGCGTCACCCCGGCCTGTGTGTTATCAGAACATTGACGCTGCAGGCAGGGGGCACAATGCCATGTCACGCCAAGGTGTGTCTGCTTGGCGCCACGGGTTCCAGTGAGTCCTGGCTGTGTGGCCCCATAGAGACCTATCGTCGGCACGCTTAAGGCAGCCGCAAGATGTGCCAGGCCTGTATCGACGGCGACCACGGCACGCGCGCCATTAAGGATAGCGGCCATGTCCGACAGGCTTGTACGGTCCGGAACATGTGCTGCATCACAGCTATCGGCAATGCGTTGGGCACGTTGCCGTTCTTCATCATTCCCCCATGGCAACACGATCTTTACATTGTATTTGCTCATATCGCTCGCCAGTTGCAACCAATAGGCCTCTGGCCAGTGCTTGCTTGCCCAGGTCGTGCCATGCAGAAAAACGACATAATTATTCATGTCTGTCGGCCGGCCAAGACGGGTTTTATCCAGTCCATAATCCGGAGGCGTATCAGGGACCCGGTATCCCAGGCACGCGGCAAACAGCTGACGCACCCTGTCTACGGCATGTTGGCCCCTGGCGATGTCATGATGCTCATGATAGAAACGTGCCGCCATGGGTTCACGGGCGGATGTTTTAGCAAGACCGCAACGCCGACCGTCGGCCTTGCGCGTCAGCCAGGCGCTTTTTAGCAGGCCCTGGGCATCAATAATCTTGTCGTATTCATGCAGCCGCACCTCTGACTTGAACCGGCGCCACTCGCCCGAGGTCCAGGCCTTGATGGGGTGCTTGCGCCAGCGCCTGAGTGCAACCGGGATAACCCTGTCCACCGCAGGATGCCAGGCAGGTATTTCCGCGAAGCTTTCCTCGACCACCCAGTCGAAATTGATATCACCCAAAGCCTGACTTGCATCTGTTAATGCCGGTAGCGTATGCACGACATCTCCCAGGGAAGATGTCTTGATGACCAGCACCCGCATTAAGCCATCAACTCCGTTATTGCATTCATCACTTGCTGTGGTTGTAGATCATGCAAACAACGGGTGTGCCCCAATGGGCACTCACGCTCGAAACAGGGGCTGCACTCCAGGCCCAGGCGTATGATACGTGCCTGCGCATTCAAGGGCGGCGTAAACCCGGGATCGGAGGATCCATATATCGCCGCCAAAGGTTTATTCAGTGCCGCCGCGACATGCATCAGGCCGGAGTCATTCGATACCACGGCAGTGGTCAACGCCATCACGTCTATGGCCTCACCCAGTTTTGTTTTGCCACCCAGATCAAAACAACGTTTCTTTGTTGCCTTATTAATCGCATTCGTGATGGCCACATCCTGGCTGGAACCAAACAACCACACTTCCCAACCCTGGTTAATCTTTTCTTTTGCCAAATTGGAAAAATGTTCTACTGGCCAGCGCTTGGCGGGCCCATACTCCGCACCCGGACAAAGACCCAGCACCGGGGCCTCAGGCATGACATGACCCAAACTTCTTAAGACCGCCAGACCATGATTGTGGTCGGCCTTGAGTTCCGGCAATGGCGGGAATGCAGGTGGCAACTCATGCTGCTCCAGTGCCAATACGTTAAATCTATCTATGGTTCTCGGCAGGTCCTGCTTGTCGAGCTTGCGTACATCATTTAACAGGCCCCATCGCATCTCACCCAGGAAACCGGTACGCCGTTTTGCTCTGGCAGCAAAGGGAATGATGGCCGACTTTAAAGACCTCGGCAGGACAATAGCCTGATCATAGGTAATACCACGCAACAGACGGCCAATACGCCAGCGCTTGCCTAACTTGAGTTGACCGTGGCCAAGCGGCAGGGGGATGACCCGTCGCACCTCAGGCATGCGTATCAACAAAGGCTCTGTCCAGGCGGGAGCGACGACATCTATCTGTGCCTGTGGCTGCCGCTGCTTTAACAGTTTGAACAGACTTTGCGCCATGACCATATCACCGACCCAGGCCGGGCCGACGATCAGTATATGTATGCGTGTATCCGTCATATCGACGAGAGGACAGCGATCATGTCACGCTACCCGGAGATGTGTTAGTTTTTGAGTATATAGACCGTGCCACAATAGGGGCAACGTTCCCTGCCACTCTCTTCTATGGGCAAAAACACCCGGGGATGCGAATCCCAGGCACTCATACCCGGCATGGGGCAATGCAGGGGTAGATCATCTTTGCTGACTTTAATCTCTGCCTGTGTATTCAAAGGCGTTTTGCTGCTGCTTGTTGAAGGTGATGCATTCATGTCTTCATGCTCCCAATCATTTCTCAACATAATCCAGCCACTCACTATGTTGACTGCGGCGACCATGCACTTGATCAAAATAGAGTGTCTGCAATTTTTCGGTTATCGGTCCGCGCCCGCCGTTGCCTATAGTGCGATTATCCAGCTCACGTATGGGCGTAACTTCCGCGGCGGAGCCGGTGAAGAAGGCCTCATCGGCAATATAGATCTCGTCACGGGTAATCCGTTTTTCGCGTACCTCTATAGTACATTCATCCGCCAGGGCAATAATCGTGTCACGCGTAATACCTTCCAGAGCCGACGTCAGGTCCGGTGTATACATGACACCGTTGCGAACAATAAAGATATTTTCACCACTGCCTTCGGCAACAAAACCGTCCACATCCAGCAGCAGGGCCTCGTCGTAGCCATCCCTTTGCGCTTCCTGCAGGGCCAGTATGGAGTTGATGTAATTGCCATTGGCCTTGGCCTTGCACATAGTGACGTTCACATGATGCCGGGCATAAGAGGATGTCTTGATGCGTATACCATTCTCCAACGCTTCATCACCCAGGTAGGCGCCCCATTCCCAGGCCGCCACGATGACATGCACCTTGAGGTCATCGGCGCGTATGCCCATCTCCTCGGGACCATAAAAACACATGGGGCGCAGATAGGCTGTTTCCAGTCCATTCTCACGCACCACCTGCTTGTTGGCGGCGTTGAGGGTTTCCTTGTCGAAAGGAATCTTCATACCCAGAATATGCGCCGAACGAAACAAACGATGGGTATGCTCCTGCAGGCGAAATATGGCTGTGCCTTTGTCGGTCTTGTAGGCGCGTTCACCTTCAAACACACCCAGACCATAATGCAGCGTATGGGTCAGCACATGGGTGGTCGCCTCGCGCCAGGGCACCAGTTCACCATCCATCCAGATTACACCGTCACGATCCGCCATCGACATGGCTGTTCTACTCCTCTTGTTACGACCCCGCGCCGGGCTTGTCCGACGACGGAAATATTTCATTCCAATACCGGGCTATCTGTTGCGGCAGACCGTCCACGGCCTCAAGACCGATCAGGGAACCGGCCTCCATCAATTTCAGACGGTAGGCAGTGGAAAGATAGCGTTCGTACGCGCCAGCCAGCACCCTTATCTGTTCAGCCGGCAGCAGGCCTTCGGCCTCCAGTGCTGTCAGGATGGCCACATTGTCCGTGTGTTCAGTCAATCGGGGGGTGTCATGAGCCCAGCGCAATACCCAGTATTGCACCATAAATTCAATATCAACGATACCTCCGCGATCGTGCTTGATATCAAACAGATCGGGGTCATGCGGCTCCCGGGTGCCGCGCATTTTCTCACGCATGCCGGCGACTTCCGCGGCCAGCACCGTGGCATCGCGCTGCCGGCACAGCACATCACGCCTGACCTCGGTAAACGCCCTGGCCACGGCCGCATCACCCGCCACGGCCCGGGCCCGCACCAGGGCCTGATGTTCCCAGGTCCAGGCACGACCGGTCTGGTATTCACGGAAGGCTTGCAGCTGGGTCACCAGGGGGCCGGACTGGCCACTGGGGCGCAGGCGCATGTCGGTCTCATAGAGGATGCCGCCATGCATGCGCGTAGTCAGAATATGGATCAGGCGTTGGCCGGTGCGCAAAAAAAAGGTCTCGTTGGCCACTGCACGCTCGCCGGTAGTAACGGCACTGGCGCCACAACCCTGGTAGAGAAAGATCATATCCACGTCCGAGCCATACCCCAGCTCATGGCTGCCCAGCTTGCCGTAGGCAATGACGGCAAATCCGGGGCGGTATGCACCCTGCTCCGACTCGCAATGCGGACAACCATAACGGGCCTCCATGGCCTGCATTGCCAGGCCCAGACTGGCCTCCAGTATGACCTCGGCAATCTCCGTTATTTGCCGGGCCACGGCGGTGGCTGCCAGGCCGGGGCCTATGTCGGCCGCGGCCACATGCAAGACATGGCGATTGCAAAACTCGCGCAATATCTCCATCTCGCGCTCCAGATCACCCGCCTCGACAGGGAGCAGGCAGGACGCCAGTTCCTGTGACAACTGTTCTCGTGAAGGCGGTGAATAGGCATCCACCGGATTCAACAGCTCATCCAGCAACAGCGGGTGTTGAGCAATCCAGTCGGCAATCCAGGGGCTGGCGGCACATAGCTTCACCAACTGCGACAACACCATGGGGTTTTCTATCATCAACGCCAGATAAGAGGAACGCCTGCCAATGGATTCCACCACCCTGGCCAGGCGCGATAGAGTCAGCTCCGGCGTCGCGGTCAGGCCGGCGGCGGCAATCAGCAACGGCGCCAACGTATCCGCCCGCTGGCGGCCCTCAACGGCAAAGCTGTTATAGGCACTGCCGGAATGCAGGCCTTTTAATAATAGATAGACCTGTGCCGGATCTTTTTTATATCCCGCCCGGGCAAGCGCTGCCATGGCATGCTCCGGCTCCAGCTCTTGCAGCCAGACCGCGAGCAAGGGGTTGTCCCGGTCCGTATCCTGCTCACCTTGTGGCGCCGTAAAGACCTGCGAGAAATGCCCATGCACTTTCTGCATATGGCGACGCAGGGCCGGCTCATATTCCCGCCAACTACTGTAACCCATGCTATAGGCCAGCCGCGCCTGGCCCAGTTCATCCTTGGGCAGAACATGGGTTTGCCGGTCGGCAACCATTTGCAGGCGATGTTCAGTGCGGCGCAGGAAATCATAGGCCGCCGACAACTCGGTTACGGCTGTTGCCGTCATCTGCCCCAGGGATGACAGCTGTTTTAATGTCGGCCGTATGCTACGGCTTTGCAATGCAGGTTCACGTCCGCCACGGACCAACTGAAATACCTGTCCGATAAACTCTATCTCGCGTATGCCGCCCGGGCCTAACTTTATATTGTCAGCAATACCCTTGCGCGTCAGCTCCTGGTTGATACTGCGTTTTAACTTTCGTATTGCGCCGATGGCGCCGTAGTCCAGATATTTTCTGTAGACGAAAGGATGCAGGCGTTGCAACAATTCATTACCGCTGTCAGGATCACCGGCAATCACGCGCGCCTTGATCATGGCATATCGCTCCCACTCACGGCCGTGGATCTGGTAATAATGTTCGGCGGCATCAAACGACAAGGCCATGGGCCCGGTGCTGCCATTGGGTCGAAGGCGCATATCGACACGAAAGACAAAGCCGTCCTCGGTGGTGTCGCCAAGAAGCTTGATTAACTGGCGGGACAGCTTGACAAAGAATTCATGGTTGCCGTGTGTGTCTTGCCCCTGAATGGGGTCATCCTGGAGATAAAAAAAGATCAAATCGATATCGGAAGAAAAATTTAATTCCCGGCCCCCGAGCTTGCCCATACCCAGGACGACAAAGGGGCCGGCCCCGGCTAAGCCCTGACCGATGTCCTGTTCGGTATGCGCCCAACACCATTGTAGTGCGGCACCCACCAGCTCATCGGCCAGTGAGGTAACGGTCTCCAGCACTTCATCGAGATCGGCCCAGCCGGCGAGATCACGCCAGGCGATGCGCACCCATTCCCGCATGCGAATTTGACGCAAACACTTTTTGGCCTGCGCTTCATCCGCCGCCTTCGATAGGGCGGTCCAAACTTCAGTCTTGAAAGCGGGTGTATCCAGACCCTGTCGCAGTGCACCGGATGTGATCAGCTCCTGCAATAACTTAGGGTGACGCAAGCAACTGCGCGCCACAAACTCACTGCACGCCCAGACACCGGGTAGTGAGGCCCATAACATGTTATTTTCTTTTACTTCTGGCAATGTCGACCAGTCGACATCCTCCAGCAGGGCCAGGGCATGCCCTTGCAACATGGCAGGCAGTTGCGACACTGCGGAGGCTACGGGTTGTGGGATGACCTTGGACATTCGAAATGGTTGCCGTGTGTCTGTGTAGTGGACTGGTATCATTATATCTGGATAAACCCGCCATCACAGCGGAAGTCACGATGAAAAAATTCATTCCCGATACTATTGAGGAATACGCAAGACGGCATAGCCTCCCGCCCACTCCCGTGCTGATGGAGTTGGAGGCCTACACCCGCGAACATTGTGAACTGCCACAAATGCTGGTGGGTAACCTGGAAGGCGCCTTGTTGCGATTACTGGTACAACTCACGAATGCCCGCAACATATTGGAGATAGGCTGCTTTACCGGTTACTCCGCCCTGGTCATGGCCCAGGCACTGCCAGAAGATGGCAGGATTCTGACCTGTGAGATCAAAACCGAACACGCCGATATTGCCCAGGGCTTTTTTGACAAGAGCGAAGTGGGACAAAAGATCACCCTGTCACGCGGGCCGGCACTGGATACACTACGCAAGCTGGATCCAGAAACTGTTTTCGATATGGTGTTTATTGATGCCGACAAGGAGAACTACAGCAATTATTACGATGTCATCATGCCGCATGTCAAAACAGGCGGTCTGATCGTTGCCGACAATGTCTTGTGGTCAGGCGCCGTGCTCAATCCCAAAGAAGAGACCGATCATGCCCTGGTAGCGTTTAATGAAAAAGTCAGGCTGGATGAAAATGTCGA
>BTRG01000069.1:0-11118 GCA_036986275.1 Gammaproteobacteria bacterium
GTTAATATGGCGCAGGATGATCTTGATTTGGTAGATGTTCATGGTGTCTCCAGGTATTTTTCGTCGCTCTCTTTCGCCGTTACACAGGTTCGTCACCAGTAGCCCCACGGATTACGCTGCGGCGCCCCACATACTCGAAATAATACAGTGGAAGTGCTCTTGGGGGTGCTGCATCCGGGCTGTTTTGCTGAAAACCCCCATCCCAGCCTTCCCCCTGAAAAGGGGAAGGTGAAAAGATGAATCCCCATCCCAATCATCTCGCCTCAAGGGAAAGACAATAACTACCTGAAGGCGTGGGATTCTTACGCTTATTAAAGGCATTAAAGCTATGCCTCCAGCCAGACTTCAAGCTGCACACGTCGCCATGGATTATCTCCCGTTTGCAGTACACTGATGTTGGCATTGACCTGCTCGCCTCTATCCATCATCTGGCTCACAGCAGTGTTCTGTGATCTGGGTACATAACCGATTTTGAACTCGTCATAGAACACGGCAACGGCTCTTCGGTCGTAGGGGTTACCTGGCTCACGTAGCAGGTCCAGCGGTTTGCCCACCGCAAAACGCTCCCAGATATGCGGGCCGGCATGATACTGAAACCCGGCCAGCGATGATTCTTGTATCGTGATGCGCTTCGCTGTGCCGGCCATGGCAGGCGGCGCCATGGGGGATGCACCCGCCCCCGCCACCAGGGCCGCCAATGCCTGTAGAAATCCACGCCGTTTCATGCTCCTGTCCTCTTTGTCCTTATGCAGTCAGGTTCGCGAGCTAACATTATTACATGACCGGTCTATCATGGGATGAGACAGTAAGTGGTTAGTTTTTATACTGGGTTAGGGCATTTTTCAGGCATTCGCGCGCCCTGGCGCGCAGGTTTTTTGGCGCCAGAACCTCAACATCCGGGCCATACTTGAGAATATCCATGAGCAATTCCCTATCATCTGCGTAGGGTATTTCCAGCACATAGCTGCCGTCTTCCGACCAGTGACCTGTTTGCTTAGGGTGCCATTGTTCTCGTGATACCCAGCGGGCGCGGTAGGCATTGAATTTCAAACGTGCGGTCTGGGTTTTTTGACCAGCGAAAATACCATACCCCGTCCCCAACTCCTTCTCCAGCCGGGTCTCGGCAATATTCCGTGCACGGCGGTCAACTAATCGAAGATTTTCGATTGCATCCAGGGAAAACGTTCGTAAGCCGCTGCGAACATGGTCATAGGCATCCAGGTACCAGTTATCACGATAATGCACCAGTCGCTGAGGTGATATTTCCCTTCTATCGCTGTCGTCGCGTTCACGATTGTAGTAGTCGATGGACAACCGCTTGCGTATCAATACCGCATGGCTGATGAGTTCGAAATAATTGGCCTCGACATCTCGCCGCCCCAGGGACAGGATGCGTATTCTTTTTCTGAGTTCATGCAGACTGGCGTCATTTTTCTCAAGCAACTTCTCCAGCCTGGCATGCAGGGGCTGCATAACGGATTGCAGGAACTCTGGCTGCACCTCGTTCAATAATTGTTGAAACGTGAGCAAGGCATGCGCCTCACTGGCGGAGAACCACAGCCCCGGAAGTTCGAAATTGTCAGCACCCGGATCGAAACAATAGCCGCGGGCGCCTCTCTGATACTGAATTGGGGCATTGAAACGATCCCTCAGGTATTCTATATCGCGGTAAAATGTGGGCCTGGAGATTTCCAGATCTTCCAGGAAAACATGCGCAGGAACAGGACGCCCCTTTGCCAATCTTTTACATATTTTGTAGAAACGCTCACTGCGATCCATATGACTCTCGATGTGTAATTGACATGCCTATATCATTCAGGGAGCCCCTGATGAATTCCGGTTTTGTCATTCCTGTATTCTGGCTTGTGGGCCTTCGCTCCCCAGCCGGAATGACGGAAAAGAGTTTCCTTGGGTGGTACTGTTGTAAAGGATTATTGTTATTTTCTATAAAGCCCCACTGTCTATTAATATGGTTCTTATACGGGCCAATATGATAATCTAATCCAGTTAGCCTTGTCTACATACCTGCAATTAATCGATGCTGCTATATGTTTGTTATCATGGCAAAAAAGCAATCATTGGGGAATCCCAATGGCTGGCACAAGAAGTAATATTAGAGAACGCTTCTGTACTGGAATGGACTACAGGATCAGCCCTGCAAGGTCATATCCCAAAACGTCGCCTCGATCTTATGGCCATCGGGGTCGCGGACAAAGCAGCCATAATACGCCTCACCATAATCCTTGCGGGGTCCCGGTGCGCCATCGTCGCTACCGCCGGTAGCGAGGGCGGCGGCATGAAAGGCATCCACCTCCTCTTTGGTCGCGGCGACAAATCCGAAATGCGTTCCATTGCCGAGCGTGGCGGGCTCACCGTTGATGGGGGTCTGCACCCAGAACTCCGGGAACTGCTTGCCATAGGCAATAGCACCGGGATACTCCATGAAGCGCTTGCAGCCTAGTGTCGACAGCACCTTGTCGTAAAAGGCGATAGATTTATCGAAGTCATTGGTACCCAATGAGACATGGGAAATAATACTGGGGTTTTCATTTGCCATGAACACGCTCCTTGTTGTTGATTGCCCCTCCCGCCCCGGCCCAGACGCACACCTACACTAAGGCCGATGCGAAAATTGCACGTTAATAAAAATAACGTCAATCCAGGTGACCAGCTTACCTTCTTTGGAAAGCCCGGATCAATTCTGGCTTTGTTGCCTCAGACCCACCCAGGCAATAATAAAGGCTGCACTTGCTAATAGCGACGCAATCACAAACGTCACATCCGGGCCCAGGGCCTTCCAGGTAATGCCACTATAAAACCCACCCAGGGCGCCGCCTATGCCAAAACTGATGCTGCCGTATATAGCCTGACCGCGTATCTGATGCCGTCCGGTAAAAAAGTTGTGCACCATTTCTATCGCTGTTGCGTGATAGGCGCCAAAGGTGGCGGCATGCAGTATTTGTGCAACGATAATGAGAGACAGGTTCCGCGGGAAATAACCGATTATCAACCAGCGCAGGGCCGCCAGGCCAAAACTCAACATCAGCATAGCCCGCAAACTGAAGTGCCGGCGCATGCGATGCAAAACAATAAACACTCCTATCTCACAAAGCACACCCAAGGCCCACAACCAGCCTATCACACCCCTGCTATAACCGTTGTCTTCCATGTAAATGGTATAAAACGTGTAATAGGGACCATGACTGGCCTGCATCAGCAAGGAGGCCAGCAGAAACGCAAAGACCTCCGGGCGCATAATGACCTTCAGTAAAGGCTGTAACTCGGTCTCTTCGAGCTTGACGGCGCTTTCCGGTATCACCAGGCTGTATAGCCAGATACCGATAAGCAGTATTAGCATGACAGGCAGCAACCACCAGAGCGTGGCGACATCAAACAAATAGCCCAGACCCACCACGGCAACGATAAAACCGACCGACCCCCAAAGACGCACGCGCGCATAATCGCCACCACTACCTGAGTAGTGTGACATCGTTGCCGCTTCCACCTGTGGCAGCGATGCGTTCCAGAAGAAACTGAAAGTCATTATCACCAGTACCAGCCACCAGAAGTGCGTACTCAGGAATACGCCGGCAAAAGCCAATGCGCTGAAGAAGGCCGCCCAGCGGACAACGGCCAGTCGCTGGCCTCTGTGATCCGCGATCCAGCCCCAAATATTGGGGGCAATGATACGGGAGACCATCAATAAGGCCATGAGGTTGCCTATCTGCAGGGCGCTAAAACCAATAGACTTGAGATACAGCCCCCAATACGGTACCAGGGCGCCGAGCGCAGCGAAATAAAAGAAATAAAAACCGGACAGGCGCCAGTATGGCATGATAATAATAAACCACCTCACAGCAAGCTGACGGGGTATCAGAATAGAACCCTATGGGATCTAATACAAGTTAGTCATGTCCGGGACATGACATAAATTATTTGTAGGGCACTTCTATTAATACCCTCTCCCACTGGGAGAGGGTATTAATAGAAGTGCCCTGTAATCAATCCGCGATATCAGGTGTGGGTGATTCTACATCAGCATTCTGCGCACGATGACGCAGTGCATGATCTATCAACACCAATGCCAGCATGGCTTCCGCAATAGGTGTGGCGCGTAGGCCAACACAGGGATCATGTCTGCCCGTGGTGACAATATCCGTGATATTACCGTTGCTATCTATAGTTTGACCAGGCTGCGTGATACTGGATGTCGGCTTGAGGGCGATACTGACTTCAATATCCTGCCCCGATGAGATACCACCCAATACACCACCGGCATTATTGCTTTCGAAACCACCGGGGTGCAGCAAGTCGCGATGCTCGGAGCCCTTCTGGGCGATACATTTAAAGCCAGCGCCTACCTCAACACCCTTAACGGCATTGATGCTCATCATGGCATGGGCAATGTCGGCATCCAGCCTATCAAAAATAGGTTCACCCCATCCCACCGGCATACCGCCGGCAACAACATTAATACGCGCGCCTATAGAGTCTCCTTCTTTGCGTAATGTATTAATATAGTCTTCCAGCTCTTTGACTTTACCGGCATCAGGGCAAAAGAAGGGATTCTTCTCCACGGCATCCCAGTCGCGCTTGTCTATTACAATATCACCCATCTGTGCCATGTAGCCGCGTATGCTGACACCGAAACGCTCCTGTAAGTACTTCTTGGCAATAGCACCCGCGGCCACACGCATGGCCGTCTCGCGTGCGGACGAACGCCCGCCACCACGGTAATCACGTACGCCGTACTTTTGCTGATAGGTGTAATCGGCATGGCCGGGCCTGAAACTGTCCTTGATCTTGCCATAGTCCTGCGAACGCTGGTCTTCGTTGTAGATAATCAGGCCTATGGGTGTGCCCGTGGTCTTGCCTTCAAATACGCCCGACAAGATCTCGACCGCATCACTCTCCTTGCGCTGCGTGGTATACCGCGACTGCCCGGGTCTGCGTCTGTCGAGATCCGGTTGAATATCGGCCTCGGATAATTCCATCCCCGGCGGGCAACCATCGACGATACAACCTATGGCCTTGCCGTGGCTTTCACCAAAGCCGGTGACAGTGAATAATTTTCCAAAGCTGTTGCCTGACATAAGAATTTATCCCGGCCTAGAAACCTTTACGATAGGCATCGTTCAGCGCGCCGATGAGGTCGACAAAAGGCACGGCAACACCGGCCTCACGCAGCCTGTCCATAATCGGAAAGTCTTCACCCTGCGCCAAGCGCAAACCCCCATTCTTGGTCGATTCATTCAAATCCTTAAAGTAACCCAGCATATCTCTATACAGGTCGATATGCGCGGTCAGCTGTCCGAACTCATCTTCATCTTCGGTGCAGGCAATTATCTCTTCAGTCTCAATAATGGCCTGATCCAGCAGATACAGAAATTCATCGGGGTTTTTGGGCTTATCCACAGTGATTCGATCCCGGTAACAGGTTGTTCCAACGTCTACGATCCGTGGCGCAAACATATCAGAATCCATTATCGACCTGAACCCATGTCCTTGATTGCGCGAAAATATAGGAGATGCCGGCCCCCACCAGCAGGGCATGACGCTGCTCCACCAGCGGACTGTCTTCGAAGACGGCGCCTGTCAAATAGTCATAGCGTGCAAAACCGCCCACCCATATCTTGTCAAAGCGCTTGCGCAAGGACAGCGTGAACCGGGCGCCGCCATAACCGCCCTTGGCGTCATAGACCGGCCGGCCGGCACGGGCATATTGACCATCGACCTCGTAATAATAATCGGCATTGCGCTCCGTCACCAGCATGGGTCCGGCCGAGACCCCGAATTTCCAGTCACCCCACAATAGCTTGTTATTAAAATTCAGATGCGGATTAAACACCCAGCCCACGGTATCGGTCTCGCTTAAGTCCGTCGCAATCACGGCGCGCAAGGGCAGGCGCAAGGACCATTCTCTCTGTTTGATCCTGTCTTCACTTAATGTGAATTCCAACGATGGCCCCAATTCTATGGTGGCCAATAAATCCGGCATGCCTTCACGTGCCGCATTCTTATCACTCTTGACCGGTACACCGGCATTAAGGCTGATATCCAGCATCATGTTTTCAGTCTCAATAATGCCGGTATGGGCGCCGCGCCGGTCTATCGTCAGCTTGTCACCGTTGTACGTTATATAAGGTAAAGGAAAAAAATAAACCCGTTGCTCACTCGAGCCAATGTAATCAGGTATGATGAGAAAACCCATACCGGCGCCCAGTTCCCACAAGGGCTTTTCCTCGGCAGCAGCGGAGTTCGATACTATCATTGCCCCGATGGCCATTACACGCGCGCACTTTACGATATAATCGCACCACGTACCCGAATCCTGATTCGTCATACCGTCCTTTATGTCCAAACCAATATCCCTTTATTCTACTCTATTACGCCTGGCCATCGTGCTACTGGTCTGCTTTCCGGTATTGTCAGTCCATGCAGTCGAGCAAGGGGCAAACACTGCAACGTTACAGGGCGAAGCGCCCGCCCCCGCCAGCAGCCATCATAGCGATGCTCCGTACAGCAAAGGTTTGCTGTGGAAAATCTCCCGCGATCACGGTAAGCCCAGTTATATTTTTGGCACCATGCATTCAGACGATGTCCGAGTCACCGAGTTACCGCCTCAGGTGCATGCGGTATTTACTCGCAGCAGCAGTTTTACCATGGAAGTCATTGCCGATGCCCAAGGCATAGAGACCCTGTCCCGGGCCATGTTCCTGCCGCCGGGGGAAAGGCTTGTCGATGTATTGGGACAGGAGTTGTATACGCTCACCAAAAAAACCATCCTGGCGCACGGCCTGAGCACCGAGAAACTGGAACAGATCAAACCCTGGGTCATCATCATGATGCTGAGCATGCCCAAACCCGATAGCGGTATCTTTCTGGACATGAAGCTCTATCTTGATGCCCTGGCGCAACGCAAGCAGAGTTTTGGCCTGGAAACCATGGAAGAACAAATTGCTGTTTTCGATAAACTGCCGTTGCCAGACCAGATTACGCTGCTACGAGAAACCCTGGCCGAGAGCAGCAACATCACGCAGTTGTTTGAACAAATGGTACAGGCCTATCTCGACCGTGATCTGGCGGCCATACAAAGCTTGAGCTATCAACACATGACGAAAGATGACCGGCTACAGGACACCCTGACCGAACTGCTGTTGATCCAGCGAAACTGGCGCATGCTGGAACGTATGCAACCCCAGATCAGGGAAGGCAATGCCTTTATTGCCGTCGGCGCCCTGCACCTGCCCGGTGAGCAGGGCCTGCTGGCCTTGCTGGTGCGCAGCGGTTATCACGTTACGCCCATTTACTAGGCATTAGTCCGGGCATAGTGCTCCCGGCCTAGGGCAATCCTCCGGCGTTTTCTGTACACTGCGTTCCCCTGAAACGATCACCAACCAGAAATAAAATCATGTCTGATGTGATAGACCGCAGCGAGGAACTCAATACCCTCTTAAAGCAGCGCATCCTGTTGTTGGATGGCGCCATGGGCACCATGATCCAGTCCTATAAACTGGAAGAAGATGATTACCGTGGCGAGCGCTTCAAGGACTGGAACTCTGATGTCAAAGGCAATAATGATCTGTTGTGTCTCACCCGACCTGACATCATCAAGGAAATCCATACACAATACCTTGAGGCCGGCGCCGATATCCTTGAGACCAATACCTTTAATGCCAACCATTATGGTCTGGCCGATTACGGCATGGAAGCACTGGCCTATGAGATCAATGTAGCGGCGGCCAAGATAGCGCGTGAGGCCTGTGCCGCCATTACCTCTGATGACAAGCCGCGTTATGTTGCCGGTGTGCTCGGCCCCATGCCGGTGACCGCGTCCATGTCCAAGGATGTCAATGATCCCGGGGCGCGCGATGTCATGTTTGATGATTTACGCGAGGCCTATGGCATAGCGCTCAAAGGCCTGATTGAGGGTGGCATCAATATTATTCTTGTTGAAACAATATTTGATACCTTGAATGCCAAGGCCGCATTGTTTGTGGTCGAGGAATACTTTCAACAAAGCGGCAAGCGGCTGCCGGTCATGATCTCCGGCACCATCACCGATGCCTCGGGCCGCATCCTGACCGGCCAGACACCTGAGGCCTTCTTTAACTCTCTGCGTCATATCAAGCCTATCAGCTTTGGTTTTAACTGTGCGCTGGGTGCCGAAGAACTGCGCCCGCATGTGGAAGAACTTGCCGGTCTGTCGGACTGCTACCTCAACGTGCATCCCAATGCCGGTTTGCCCAATGCCTTTGGTGGCTTTGATGAAACTCCCGAGATGCTGGCGGCGGAGATAGGTGACTGGGCCAAACATGGACTGGTAAACATCGTCGGGGGATGTTGCGGCACCGGACCGGATCACATCCGGGCCATTGCTGAAGCAGTAAAACAATATCCACCCCGCGCACCCAGGGCCTCCACGCACACCACACGACTGAGTGGACTGGAGCCGTGCAACATCACACCGGACTCCTTATTCGTTAACGTGGGAGAGCGCACCAACGTCACGGGCTCGGCCAGGTTCAAACGCCTGATACTCGAAGACAATTACGACGAGGCCCTGAGTGTCGCCCGCGAGCAAGTGGAAAACGGCGCCCAGATCATCGATGTCAACATGGACGAAGGCATGCTCGACGGCAAGGCCGCCATGACGCGTTTCCTCAATCTCGCCGCCAGTGAACCGGACATCGCCAAGGTGCCGGTGATGGTGGACTCCAGTAAGTGGGAGATCCTCGAGGCGGGCCTGAAATGTATACAAGGCAAGGGCATTGTCAACTCCATCTCCATGAAAGAGGGCGAGGAAAAATTCATCGAGCACGCCAGACTGTGCCATCGCTATGGTGCGGCGGTCATCGTCATGGCCTTTGATGAAGTGGGCCAGGCCGACACCCGCGAGCGCAAGGTGGAGATCTGCAGGCGTGCCTACAAGATCCTCACCGAGCAAGTGGGCTTTCCACCGGAGGATATTATTTTTGATCCCAATATCTTTGCCATTGCCACCGGCATTGATGAACACAACAACTATGGCCTCGACTTTATCGAGGCCACGCGCAAGATCAAAAACACCCTGCCTCATGCACTGATCAGCGGCGGTGTCAGCAATGTGTCCTTCTCCTTCCGGGGTAACAATGCCGTGCGCGAGGCCATCCACTCGGTGTTCCTCTATCACGCCATCAAGGCGGGTATGGACATGGGTATCGTTAATGCCGGTCAGTTGGCCGTGTATGACGATCTGTCCGATGAACTGCGTGATGCCGTTGAAGACGTGGTGCTAAACAAACGCAGTGACGCCACCGAGCGCCTGCTGGACATTGCCGAAAAATACCGGGGCGAGGCCCACGCCGAGAAAAAAGAAGACCTCGAATGGCGTAGCTGGGATGTGGCCAGGCGCCTCGAACACGCGCTGGTCAAAGGCATAGATGCCTTTGTTATCGAAGACACCGAAGCGGCGAGACAGCAATTCGATCGGCCCATAGAGGTCATTGAAGGTCCACTCATGGATGGCATGAACACCGTCGGCGATCTGTTTGGCGACGGCAAAATGTTCCTGCCGCAGGTGGTCAAGTCCGCCCGCGTCATGAAAAAGGCCGTGGCCTATTTGCTGCCCTTTATAAATGAAGAAAAAGGGACCGATACCAGCAGTAACGGCAAGATCCTGATGGCGACGGTCAAGGGTGACGTGCACGACATCGGCAAAAATATTGTCGGCGTGGTACTGCAATGCAATAACTTTGAAGTCATCGACATGGGCGTCATGGTGCCGGCCAACCAGATACTGGAAAGGGCCAAAGAGGAAGGCGTTGACATCATAGGCCTCAGCGGTTTGATCACGCCGTCGCTGGATGAAATGGTGCACATGGCCAAGGAAATGGAACGCCTGGATTTCAACATGCCTCTATTGATAGGGGGCGCCACCACATCCCGCGCCCACACGGCAGTCAAGATAGAGCCCAACTACAAATACCCTACTATTTGGGTGAAGGACGCCTCGCGCGCGGTCGGTGTGGTCCAAAACCTGATCAGCGAAGAACAACGTGAAGAGTTTGTGGCTTCGATAAGCGCGGACTATGTCAAGGTGCGCGATGCCCATGCCCATCGGCAGCCGCAATCCCGGGCCTTGTCGCTGGATCAGGCACGCGCCAATAAAGCGGTGCTGGACTGGAAGGCCTACAACGCCACCGTGCCGCCCATGCTGGGCCTGAGGGTATGGGAAGACTATGACCTAGCCGAGATTCGCAAGTACATCGACTGGACACCCTTCTTCCATGCCTGGGAGATGAAGAAGCGTTATCCGAATATCCTCGATGATGCCGACAAAGGTGATGAGGCGCGCAAGTTGTTTCATGACGCCAACACCATGCTGGACCGGATAACCAATGAACAGCGCTTCACGGCCAGGGCGGTGATAGGATTCTTTCCGGCCAATAGCACAGGGGATGATATAGAACTCTATACCGATGAGTCCCACCAGCACGTCCTCGCGACCCTGCACTTTCTGCGTCAGCAAAATGAAAAGCCTGGAGGCAAGCCCAATTATTGCCTGGCTGATTTTGTCGCCCCCAAAGACAGTGGCAAGGCAGACTACCTGGGCGGCTTTGCCGTCACGACAGGCCTGAATGCCGATGTGTTTGCCAGGACGTTTGCGGACCAGCATGACGACTACAATTCAATCATGGTGAAAGTCCTGGCCGACAGGCTGGCCGAGGCCTTTGCCGAACTCATGCACCAGCGTGTGCGTAAGGAATTCTGGGGTACCGTAGTGGATGAATCATTAGGGAATGATGACCTGATCAAGGAAAACTATAGTGGCATACGCCCCGCGCCCGGCTATCCGGCCTGCCCGGAACATACCGAGAAAGGCACCCTGTTTGATCTGCTCAATGCCGAGGCCAATTCCAGTATCACACTCACCGAGCACTATGCCATGTCACCGCCGGCCTCAGTCAGCGGCTTTTACTTCGGCCATCCTGAGTCACGCTACTTTGCCGTGGGCAAGATACAAAAAGATCAGATCGAGGACTATGCCAGACGCAAGGGGATGGATGTTAAAGAAGCCGAGAAGTGGTTAGGTCCGAACCTGGGATACGAGAGCTAAACCTTTGCAGATATCCCCGT
>BTRG01000070.1:0-11055 GCA_036986275.1 Gammaproteobacteria bacterium
AACCAGGTAGCATCAAGCCCGTGTACTCAAGACTTGTTCGTCCTATTTTGTTTCTGCTCGACGCCGAATTCAGTCATCGTCTGACATTAAGAATCCTGCGCACACTTTATCTCATCCCCGGCATCAGTTTCATAGTGCGGCTGATCTGGGGGGGCCGTACGCACGACATTGGTATTGACGCCATGGGCATGCACTTTCCCAATCCCGTTGGTCTGGCTGCAGGTCTTGATAAGAACGGTGGCAATGCAAGATTTTTTTCAGACATCGGCTTCGGTTTCATCGAACTCGGCACGGTGACGCCCAAACGCCAAAGCGGTAATCCACGCAAACGTTTGTTCCGTTTACCCAGGCACCGTGCGCTGATAAATCGCATGGGCTTTCCCAATATAGGTGTGAACCATTTTTTACTCAGACTGCGCATGGCCGAACGACGTGGTATCGTTGGCATCAATATCGGTAAAAATGCCAGCACACCAATAGACAAGGCCAGCGATGATTATCTGGTGGCATTGCAGGCGGTGTATCCCTATGCCAGCTACATCGCCATCAATATTTCCTCTCCCAATACCAATCAACTCAGACAACTGCAAAAAGAAACGGGGCTGGATGAGCTGCTTGGCATCCTGAAAAATGAGCAAATCATGATGGGGAAAACACGCCATCACTATGTACCAATAGCCGTAAAAATTGCACCCGACCTTACTGATGATGAGATCGTCACTATTGCCGAGCTGGTAATGAAGCATAAGATAGATGCTGTTATCGCCACCAACACTACCGTCGAACGTACTGGTGTAGAAAATGAACTGCTGGCACAGGAAAGTGGTGGCCTCAGTGGTCCGCCCCTGAAGCACATGTCTACCGAAATCATACGCAAGCTATACAATCAACTGCAAGGCAAGGTGCCTATCATAGGCGTTGGCGGCATAGAAACGGCGGCCGATGCCTGGGAAAAAATGGTAGCCGGTGCTGATCTCATACAACTCTATACCGCCTTTGTTTATGAGGGCCCTGCCGTTGTCAGACGTATCACCAGGGGACTGGAGCGACGTGTGCACGCATCCGGATGCGCCAATCTCACCGATGCCATACAGAAGGCACGCAGCGGTATACACCTGATGCGTTAGACGGGTACTTTATGTCTTGCGCCACCAGATAGAACGATTATTGGCCGGCATGGCCTCGTCGCATTCCAGCAACAGGCCTGCTTGTTGCGCCAGGGTATTGACGGCCTCAAAATCGCGTATACCGCTTTGCGGGTCTCTGGCCTGCAACCAGCAATCAAATTGCTCATTGCTGGGCGCCAGTGGCTGATCATGGTAACGATAAGGACCATAAACATAAAATACTCCACCGGCTGTCAGTACATGTCCGACACCATGAAATAAATTTTCCACCATAGCCCACGATACGATATGGATGGTGTTGATACACACAACCGCGTCAACACTGTCTACTGACCAGTCACTATTAACCAGATCAAGATCAATCGGAACCAGGATATTTGCTGCACCAGATTCCGCCTTCCAGGCCCTTATGCTGGCATGCTGTTCGGGCAAATCCGCGGGTTGCCAGATCCACCCTGGGTGTCTTGAGGCGAAATAACTCGCGTGCTGACCTGTGCCACTGCCTATTTCCAGTACAGTCGTCTGTTCAGGTAATGCCCGCGACAATACTTTATCAATATAGGTCTGGTTTCGATCGCAGGCAGGTGCAAATTGCTTTTTGTCTTTACCAATCATAAAGGTATGATAAACCCTGTGATGATATCAGGAGCCGGCGAGCATGCCCTATCTCAGAATCCAGACCAACCTGGAACTCAGTGAAGCCAAAAAGAATGCAATTCTGCCTTTGGCCTCGAACGTGGTTTCCAGTGAACTGGGTAAACCGGAAAACTACGTCATGGTGTCTTTTGCGCCCCCACAGCCCATGATGTTTGCCGGCTCGAATGAGCCTTGCGCCTATCTTGAACTCAAGTCCATTGGTCTGCCTGAGTCCAGGACCAAGCACCTGTCTTCGGTTCTGTGCCGACTTATGGAGTCAGAACTCGAACTGGCAGCCGATCGTGTTTATGTTGAATTTACGGATGCCGCCCGCAGTATGTGGGGCTGGAACGGCGGGACATTCTAAATTATCTAGAACAAGCAGGAACATGTCATGCAATTAATTGCTTCCCTGACCAGCCCCTTTGCCAGAAAAGTGCGTATCATTCTGGAAGAGAAACAGCTGGAGTATGAACTGGTGCAGGACCTGCCTTTTAGCGCCAACACACGTACCCCCCAATTCAATCCACTCGGCAAGGTACCCGTACTGATACTGCATGACGGTAGTTGCCTGTATGATTCACGCGTTATCGTAGAATACCTTGAAGAGGAATATGACGAAACAGTCTTGCTGCCGGCTGCCCAGCGCATCGATGTACGTTGTTGGGAGGCCCTAGCGGATGGAATTTGCGATGCTGCGGTGAACATCTTTCTTGAATCAAAACGGCCCAAAGAACAACAAAGTCAGGACTGGATAGATCGACAGCATACAAAAATTGTTAGGGGACTGGATGCAATGAATGATGATCTGGGAACGGCTCGATGGTGTTCAGGGAATGAACTCAGCCTGGCGGATATTGCTGTTGGCTGCGCTTTGGGCTACCTGGACCTTCGCCTTACCGATCTGGCATGGCGTGAAAACTTCCATCATCTCGACAGACTGGCACTAGAACTGGCTGAACGCCCTTCATTTAGCAGCACAGCGCCAACAGATTAAGCTGCAACCGAACATTCAGGCATACTTTAGACGGCTGTCCCAGGCCACCACCTTGTTGCGCCCGCTTTGTTTGGCGCTATACAAGGCGTTGTCCGCACGTCCCAACGCCATGCTCAATGTATCGCCTTTGTCATTATTGACGCTGGCCACACCGGTACTGGTAGACATGGTGATTTCTGACAGTCCGTAGAATACCGGGCGTTGCTCCGTGGAGCTGCGTATCTTCTCCGCCAATACCATGGCGCCCTCTTCATCGCCTGTACTTAGCACGAGAAATTCCTCGCCCCCGATTCTGAAGATAAAATCACTGACACGGCAACAGTCTTTCAGGATTCTTGCAAAGTGTTTCAGGCAGGCATCGCCCGCCAGGTGCCCATATTGATCATTCAGATTCTTAAAATAATCCAGGTCAAGCAACAACACGACCAACTGCTTCCCTTGCCGATCTGCTTCGGACCGCAACTTTGGGAATAACTCATACAGGTGTCTACGATTATATAAACCTGTTAATTCGTCGGTTGCCGCCTGTTGTTGCAGTAGTTTCTGGGTTTTTTCTATCTCATCCTGTTTCTCTTTCAAGTTTTTCACCAGCAACGAAAACTGGCGGGTTAAATATCCTATTTCATCACTCACATCGTGCTCGGGGATATCGGGAAACTTTCCCTCACTGACATCCTTCATGCGCAATAACAGGCGTCTCAATGGCGTGCTGAAATTCCTCAGCATCAGAAAACCCGCGCCCAGTATTCCAATCGCCCCCACAAATGCCAGGACAATACTTTTATTTTTAATGGCCTCAAGTGGCGTTATAAACTCCGACTCGGCAATGCCTAGCCACAGTGTTGGTAATCTACCACTTGCATTGGGGAGTGAAATGCTGCGAACCAGATAATCATTTCCATTGATTCTAGCAACACCATCATCCGGCAGGAACCTTCTGTTGCCTACCGTTACATCCAGTGTTGAATGGACCAACATACCATCGATTTCTAGAAACAGCTGACTCTGAGTCTGGCGCGCAAGCCTGTTCATCCATTCCTTGCCCAGAGTATTGGATAAGATGACATTCCCCAGAAACTTTTGCCGGTAATAAATTGGCGCGCTGGCAATCAACTCCAGGTTCTGACCGTTATAGAAATAGAATTGATCGTCAAGTGGGCCATGCTGTTTATTGCGTTCTTTAACTGCGTTTATCAGGGCAACTCGATCTGTCCCCAATAAAGGCTTACCGGTATTGGACAATATGACCGCCTTATCAATAGGCAACCATCCAAACTGACGCTGGAATAATTTCTCTAACGGTGCGGACTCTGTCTCGATATTGACAATAACAAATGTATACTCACTTAAGGCGACATTGCTGCGTATCATGCGTGCGCGTTGACGCAAGGCGTTGAGTTCCGAACCCAGACTGCCATGAATCTGGTCAACAATACGATGGATAGTGTGATCGGCCTGTTTGATGACAACCTGGCGACTGGCGTCATAGGAAAAGATGAGTACGCCTATGACAAATACCAGTAGCAGGGCCATATAAAGGACCAGCCGGTTATGATACGTGCTTGGAATAATCAAGGTAATGCTCTAGTGCGTAGGCAACAATCCATATCGATCCGCCAACTTGCGAAAACCGGGGCCCTTCTGCACTTCTTTCAGCATACCTTTCAGTTCTTTAGATATAGTCCCATGCGTCACCGCCGACAGAGTACGGTAGAAAGGATAGGATTTAGCTTTCAGGTTTGCGGCATTGGGCGCATTGCCATCGACCGTAATCACCTTCACACCCCCGTGATCATCAAAATTCCAGGTGGCACCGGTGTGGCCGATAGCCTCAGTGAAATCACCCACCCTTTTTACCATTTCAGCAGCGCTACGAACATTCAACCTGTCCTTCCGGAATAATGCCGGCGCAGGCAATATGGTCTTCCAATGTCCAGGTCTCTGTTTACAGTGCAGGCGCGTCACCACCACGATGGGTTTATCCGCACCACCTACTTCGGCCCAGTTTGTGATATCACCCCGAAAAATTGCACGCACCTGGCTGGAAGACAGATTGGTAACAGGGTTGTCACGATGGACCAGAATCACTATCGGCTCTATGGCAAAATCGTGCACGACCAGACCTTCATTGTTAACTTCATCAGCGCCCAAAGGACAACAGACAAAACCAAAACTCTCCGCGCCGGGTTTGTTTTTCTTTGCCGTCTTGATACCGGCATTGCAACCGGCGCCCAGCATGGATCCACGACCGTAAAGCTTTAGTGTGCGACCGAATTTGTTTTCCAGGTCGGCCTTGAGTTCATTGAAAACAATCCAGGAAAAGTGCGCACCCGCCCCGGTAATCTCATTACCGGGCCTCGGGGCATCCTCAGCCATAGATACCGTGCCGCCAAAGAAAAGCAACACGAGCGCAATCATGGACTTATACACAACAGACATATAGACGACCCCGGCGCAGACCTACCTGCAATAACTGCTTAATCACTGAGGAAAAACATCGGCAAACCTCCAAACCGGGAATTCAATAACCCCAATTTAAGAATAGACCGCTCATACCTTATAATAGACCACTCACGCCTTTTCTGGGGCGGAAAGAGGGGAATAAAGATAAAAAATTAGAGGATTTCTTTAATGAGGTTATAGACCCGGTGGATATGGCTTTCGGGCATGGTGGGGTAGATCGGCAAGGACAGGGCCTCGGTAGAGGTCTGCTCGGATACCGGCAGATCACCGACCTGATAACCCAGGCCGGAATACACCGGCTGTAAATGCAGGGGCTGTGGATAGCACAGCGAGGTAGCCACATTGTGGTCGCTCAAATGTTGACGCACGGCGTCGCGCCTGGGCGTGCGTATCGTGTAGAGATTAAAGGCATGACCGCCATGGCTGGGCAGGAGCGGGGGTATCACCGCCGTATCGGCCAAGGCAACCGTATAGGCCTCGGCTACTTTACGGCGACCCGCTATGGCCTGTTCAATTGCGCGTAATTTTATACGCAAAAGCGATGCCTGTATCTCGTCCAGGCGACTGTTAGCGCCTATCTCATCATGAACGAAAGGCCGCACAGCACCATGGTTACGCGTTTTACGTATGGAATCCACCAGGGCGGCATCATTGGTGGTAATCACCCCACCATCGCCGTAGCCACCCAACACCTTGGTAGGATAGAAGCTGAAACATCCAGTCGTACCCATACTGCCGACCTTGGCATCCCCCACCGAGGCGCCAAAGGCCTGGGCAGCGTCTTCAACCACTTTAAGATTATGCTCATTGGCAATCGCCATGATGGCATCCATATCAGCAGGATTACCGAAGATATGTACCGGCATGATGGCGCGCGTCTTGCCGGTCAGGCTGGCGCGCACGCTGTCCGGATCAAGATTAAAACTATCGGGCAGAATGTCGGCAAACACCGGGGTGGCGCCAACAATGCTGATGGACTCAGGGCTGGCAAAGAATGTGTACGGTGAGGTGATCACCTCATCACCGGGACCTATGCCCAATGCCCTCAATGACAACGCCAGGGCATCAGTCCCATTGGCCACACCGATGGCATGCCGGGTGCCCACATAAGCCGCCACTTCTTTTTCAAAGGCGACAACATTGGGGCCCAGGACAAAACTGCCCTGGCTGCCGGTTACACGTATGGACTCTAACCACTCCGCCTGCAGTGCACTGAATTCTTCGGAGAGGTTCAAAAATGGCACCTTATCGACTACATCATGCATGCGGCAATTTTCTCCTTCACCAGCAGGGCAATACGCAAGGCCTCGAGGCCCACATTCCCATCCACCTCAGGGATCGCACCAGCGCGCACCGAGACCACGAAATCCATGAGTTCGGCATCCAGCGGCGGCGCCGGTTCAATATCAATCTTGTTGGAAACAATATTGGGTCTGGATCCTGGCGTCTTAGCCGGTTCGGCGGCCACGGTCTCCAGCTGTTGGTCGGCATAATTCAAACCATAATAATGCGCCTTGGCAAAGACCCGAATGCGACGGAAGCGTTTATTCGACACCCGGCTGGCCGTGACATTGGCCACGGCGCCGTTTTCAAATTCCAGTCGGGCATTGGCAATATCGGCGTGGTCCGTCAGCACCGGTATGCCGACAGCAGCGATATCCTTGATCGGTGAATTCACTAACGCCATGACAATATCAATGTCATGGATCATTAAGTCCGTGACGACATCCACATCGGTGGCACGCTCGACAAAGGTGCCCAAACGGTGAGCTTCTATGAAGCGCGCACTTTCCACCTCCTTGATCAACGCACGCACACCAGCGTTGTAGCGTTCAAGATGGCCAATCTGCAAGATGGCGTTGTGCTTCTTGGCCAGGGAGACAATCTTCTCACCCTCTTCTACTGTGTGCGCAATGGGTTTCTCCAGCATCATATGCACCCCATTTTCAAGATAAGGTTGCGCCACCTGAAGATGTAAACTCGTCGGCACCACAATACTGATAGCATCAACCTTATCGACCAGGGCCAAAGGATCGGTATAGGCCGTACATGCATATTCCTTGGCAACCGTTTCTGCTGCCTCGCCATCAATATCCGCAACGCCTGCCAGCTCCACGTCTTCCATCGTGGAATAAATGCGCGCATGAAATTTACCGAGGTAGCCGACCCCGACAACGCCAACCCTGAGTTTGGATGTCATAGATGCTCTGGAGATTGCTGTGCCAAACTACAGCGGCACTTTCAATATAAGGATTTCTGTTTACTGCCTTTTGTTGTATCCGTTAATTGACGATGCGGACACCCCCCATCAAATCGACCGGGATTATATAACGTGCAAGGCCAATGGACAAAAACCCGATCTAATGTGGGCCATCCCAAGCGGATATCAGGCTATAGGCCTCGGATTCGATAAAGATCTTCAGCAGGCTGCCATCTATCTTGCCGGCCTTGGCCTCACTGTGCAAGATGTCCAACGCCCGTTCTACCGGCAAGCCTTTTTTATAGGGCCGATCGGCTGAAGTGAGGGCATCGTAAATATCCGACACGGTCATCATGCGCGCCTGTACTGGGATTTCATCCTCACTCAAACCGCGCGGGTAGCCCGTGCCGTCCAGCTTTTCATGATGCCCATAGGCAATATTCGGTAGATTCGCCAGGTTGCGCGTCCATGGAATCAGCGACAAAAAGGCATAGGTGTGGCTGACATGAGACTCGATTTCGGAGCGCTCCTGGTGATTGAGACTACCCTTGGCCAATTTAAGATCTTCAAACTCAAAGGCATCCAACAGCTGAATCTCATCACCTTCCGTGCCGGGGAAGCGATAAGTCGCTACCTCATCCAGTTCGTCCGAGACCTCAGTATAGGATACGGCTGGTTCATTGGCGCGCTGGACGATGTCCTGATAGCGCTGCAAGCGCGCACTATCCTCTGCCAGCATGGCTTCAATCTCCCGGCGCCGTGCTGCCAGCTCTTCCGGACTCAGATCATCGGCATCATACAACATCAACATATCCAAATAGGTCTTGCGCTGGATACTGGCGCGGGCAAATTGAAATCGATCTTGTAATTTATCCATCTTGTGCGGATAGAGCTTCTTGGCCTTTACCAGCACATCTTCGCGTACCCCCACTTTGCCAAAATCATGCAGCAGGGAGGCATAGCGAATCTCACGCAACTGCTCACGGCTAAATGTTGTCTTAGCCAGACCATGCATATCGCTACGGTCCACGGCCTTGGCCAGACGCTCGGTGAATTCCGCCACACGCTCAGAATGCCCGGCCGTCGTCGGGTCTCTTGCCTCAATGGCCTGCACCGAGGCACGGATAAAACCTTCAAATAACTTCTCGATATCGGCATAGAGTATGCTGTTTTCCACAGCCACTCCGGCCTGCCCGGCCAGGGCCAGGGCCACACCCTGACTCTGTTCATCAAAGGGCAACACATAGGCATCGCAGTCCGCCGCCGTTTTGAGTATCGCATCCGGTCTCTGCTTGCGATTAATCAGCTGCAACACTCCGACCACATCGTCTTCCTTGTTCTTCAAGGGCATGGTCAACATGGAACGGGTGTGATAGCCGATGCTGTGATCCGAGGCGGAATTAAAATGATAGGGCGCGCCCTTGGGGATGGCATAGGTATCATCCAGCACCACCATCTCTCCACTGCGGGCGACATAGCCGGCAATGCTATTCTCCCCAACCAGGGTCTTTTGCGCATCACTAGTGGAATCCGTGGACGCGTTCTGCCACAAACGAAAATAAAGCTTACCATTGGGGTCGCGGGTATAGATGGATGAACCGTCGGCACCGGTGAGGCCACGCGCATACTCCAATATCAGACCCAGTAAGATGTCCAGGTCTTTTTCCGAGGCCAGGGCACGCCCGACTTCGAACAACTTCTCGATGTCGGCATGCAACAAGCTGTTTTCCACGGCCACTCCGGCCTGCCCGGCCAGGGCCTGGGCCACACCCTGGCTTTGTTCATCAAAGGACAAGACATAGGCATCGCAGTCCGCCGCCGTTTTGAGTATCGCATCCGGTCTCTGCTTGCGATTAATCAGCTGCAACACCCCCACTATCTTGCCATCCTTGTTCTTCAGGGGAAGTGTCAACATGGAACGGGTGTGATAGCCGATGCTGTGATCCGAGGCGGGATTAAAATGATAGGGCGCGCCCTTGGGGATGGCATAGGCATCGTCCAGCTCGACGACTTTGCCGGTCCGTGCCACATAACCGGCAATACTGTCTTTCCCGACCAGGGTCTTTTGCGCATCACTAGTAGAATCCGTGGACGCGTTCTGCCACAAACGAAAATAAAGCTTACCATTGGGGTCGCGGGTATAGATGGATGAACCGTCGGCACCCGTCAAACGGCGGGCATATTTAAGCACCAGCCCCAACAGGGTATCCAGGTCTTTTTCCGAGGCCAACGCCCGACCTACCTCCAGCACAGCTTCCAGTTGCTGGTGCGCGACCTCGGCCCCTGAGGTATCCATGCGCATTGCCGCCGAACGCAGGGTGGCGTACATCACTTCATTTGTGCAACGCTCATCGAGCACACCCACAACACGGGGGTGGTCTTGCAGGTTTTTGGACATGACACTGCCATCGGCCCACAACACCCATACCGTGTCTGCCAACACAGTCGCTGTTTGCCCCTTCTCCGCCAATAGACAGGCCTGCTCAGGCGTCAACACCAACACGGCGCCGGCATCCAGCAGGCCCAGGGAGGTGATATCTTCAACACAGGCTGCCTGGGCCCAGGGCAGCATGGCCACGACTTGGGACGGGAGCTTGACAGTTGGCGACCAAAACAATGCAACAGACTTGGCAGGCATTAAATCTCCATCCCTATGTAATTCCCCGAGAACAATCTCACAGCTGTCTTCACTTTAATGCCAGATGCCCCCCAAAAACAATTCTCACCTGATTTAAGGACGGTTTCATATAGACTAAGGTAATTCAACCCTATTCCGAAATGCATGATGAAGAAAGACTGGATACTCATTAGCGGCTGTTCCACCGGCATTGGCCGTTGTCTGGCATTGGGTCTGTACAAACAGGGTTTCACGGTCATCGCCAGCGCCAGAAAAAAAGAAGACATTGCCGATCTTCAGACCCAGGGCCTGCATACGTTGCAGCTGGATCTGGATGACAGTCACAGCATACAAGAAGCCGTCACCGCCGCAGCCAGTCTCAGCGATGGCAGACTTTATGCGCTGATCAATAACGGCGCCTATGGACAACCGGGCGCCGTGGAAGATTTAAGTCGTGAGGTGTTACGCAAACAATTTGAAACCAATGTCTTCGGCAGCCACGAACTCACCAACGCCGTGCTGCCGCTGATGCGCAGGCAGCAACGGGGCCGCATTATCCAGATCAGTTCGATATTGGGTATCGGTTGTCTGGCCTACCGGGGAGCCTACAATGCCAGCAAGTATGCTCTGGAAGGCCTTTCCGATACGTTGCGCCTGGAACTGCGCGACACCAATATCCATGTTGTATTGGTGCAACCGGGTCCGATAACAAGCAAGTTCCGTGAGAACGCCTATGCCGCCTACAAGGCCCACATTAATCGTGACCACAGTGCGCATCGCGATCGCTATCTCAACATGGAAAAAAGACTGGCAGGGCAATCAGCCCCCATGCCCTTCACACTGCCACCAAAGGCCGTGCTGAAAAAAGTAACTCACGCTCTGGGGTCGGACAGACCCAGGGCGCGTTATCGGGTTACGGTTCCGGCAACATTTTTTGAGGTCATGCGCCGGCTGCTATCGACGCGCTGGCGTGACGCCATACTGGCCCGAATCAGCGATGGGGTTCAGCGTTAGT
>BTRG01000071.1:0-10581 GCA_036986275.1 Gammaproteobacteria bacterium
CCTAGAAGTCATTTTCCACCATGCCACGAAAGCCGACGGCAGCAGCCAGACCTGCCAGCACCAGTCCCGTCAATATCAGTACCGGTCCAATATAGGCGACCGGGCCGGCCATCAGGCTGACGGCCCAGGGAAACTCCAGGGCTACAGACAGGTACAACAGGCCGGAATGCATCACGGTACCGACGATAAAAACCCAACTGATAAGTTGTTTAAGATTTCTGTGTATGGCCAGGAAGCACAGCAGGAGTCCGACGGCAATATTCAGCAAGGCCTCGAGGTTACCGTGCGCATGGGGACCGCCCTTGATCGCATCAATGGGGACTTGCGCATTCAGGCGCGCCGAGATCGCCAATATCGCCTGCGTATTGGTCCTGGCGATGTTATCCGCGGTCATGGGTTCAAGATCCATTTCAAAACCGTCCTGGGCGACCTGCTGTAATATGCCGACGGCCTTTTGTTTGCTGGCCTCGGCAGTACCGACATCCGGGAAGTGATTGATAATCATAACAGGGCCCAATGCCGCGCAGAATGCGAGATATAAAAAGCCAAATACGATATTCTTTTTTCCAATCATGGAAGGATACCTCCAGATTTAGTTCTTTTAAAAATTGCGGACTATCATGCCACTTTATTGCGAACATCTCGACAATATCTCGACGCTCGCAAGTCATCACGGGATGAGCAGGAAATTCTACTGCCTTGCAAACACAAATATCGAGTGGTCACGATAGCGCTGATAATCAGTTCATGCTGACTGTTGGGTAAGTGGAGTGGATAAATTCACAAGCCCGAGCCGGAAGGGGATATGAAATATAGCTGTTTATAAAAGCTGACCGGTCACCCCAAAAAAATGGAACGCCGCTGGTTCAATATATTGACCGCGCACGGCATCTTGTCCTTCAACTGTCTGAGCTGGTGATGTTGACCGTCTTCCAGGTTTCCCAGAGTCAGATTGACGCTCGAGGTGTTACTTGGGGTGGTGGTCCACCTAGGGCCAGAGACCATACAGGGCACCGTTGTCCGTCTCAGTATGTCTCATCAGAAGATACATTTAGTATTAGCCAATACCGATATTAATCTCTCTTTATTATGGAAAATTACCAAGTAATGGCATAGCATGGTTATGATCTGCAACTGAGTTTTGATGCTATCACAGCAAAACTGCAAAACTTGGGTCAAAGCACAGTTTCCGTTATTATCAGAAATAATTGTGATTTGGCCCCGATTGTTCTTCCCAAACAACTGATTAACCGCCAGCAGGCCAAAGGAGGAGGAAGATGTATATATTGCGTGCGTATGCACGGGCGTGCCCAGCAACTCAAGCAGCGGGTGGGCCTAATTCTCGCCCTCCGGGATCTACGCAGACGCCAGGATTTTCTGGTCACTTTGCAAGGTTTTGCTTGTGACAGCGTTAATGAGTTTCCCGCACTTCAGTCATTTTCTTTGTGGGGCAAGCATGCGGGTGCATCAAAAATCGTGGTCAACGAATCACGATTCGAGTCATTTTTTACGATTCGTTTTAGTTGCAATCTTATTGGTGGTAATGCCGCTGATGAACGTGGCGCTGGCGAACGGGGACGTGATCACTGGAACGATTTACGGGGTCTGGGGGGACCCACCACCAGCAACCGGGCAGGCGCCCAAGCAGCGGTTTTTCCTCGTTGATGAGCGCGGCAAATCGATATCCCTCATGGTCGATGAAAAGCTTGTTAGATCTGAGGGCGGTATCCGTGCCCTTAATGGGAGACGGGTGTCGATTAAGGGTCGTTGGTCGGCCAAGGCGGCAGGCCGCCAAACAATGACTTTTGAGGTGCAGTCAATTAAAGTTGAACCGCGGGAAAACGGAACAGTCGCCCCGCAGAGGCAATTTGCCCTGACCGGCTCACAGCCATGGGTCACGATTCTGTGTCGATTTTTGGAGTCGCCCTCCGTGACTCCGCACCCGATCCCCTGGTTTGACACCTTGATGGGCGCCACCAATCCCGGCATGAATCACTACTGGCAGGAACTCTCCTACAACAATATCAATCTTAGTGGCAGTACCGTTGTGGGCTGGTACGACCTCCCTCAAAGTAAAACGTATTATCTCCCTGGCGGTGATATTGATGGTTACTGGGGGCGGGCGGCGGAAGATTGTTCCGCCGCGGCCGACGCTGGTGTCAACTTTCCAAACTTCATCGGTATCAACTTCATGTTCAACGAAGGTATCGGTTGCTGTGCTTGGGGCGGCACGACCTACATTACTGCGGACGGCGGCGGCGTTTACAGTGCGACCTGGATGCCGCCCTGGGGCTACGAGGCCCACGGGGTATTGACCCAGGAGATGGGTCACGGATTTGGGCTTCCGCATTCCTCCGGGCCATACTTGACGCCCTACGATTCACTTTGGGACCCTATGAGTAAAGGCATTGGGAGTTGTACTACACCCGATCCGGACTACGGTTGTATCGGCGTGCACACGATTTCGTATCACAAGGATTCCATGGCCTGGATTCCGGGGGTCCGCAAATTGGACATCCCATCAGGCACCCAGACCATCGACATCGAGCGGCTGGGACAACCTACCAATGGCACGGATTACCTGATGGCGCAGATTCCGATCGGGGGCTCGGCCACCAATTTCTACACTGTTGAAGCGCGGCGAACGGCGGGTGGTTATGATGCCAACATCCCAGGGGGTGCGATAATCATCCATATGGTGGATACCACCCTGAGTGACCGCAATGCCCAGGTGGTGGATGCGACCAATGACAGCGACCCCAACGATGCCGGAGCCATGTGGACTGTCGGCGAGACCTTCACGGACGCCGTGAATGGCATCTCTGTTACCGTGAATACCGACACCGGTACCGGTTTTAATGTAACGATCACTGCGAATTTCGGCCCCAAGGACATTGTGATCCAGAATATGAGTACATCGAATGCTTCACCGGCCCCCGGTGATTCGGTGACGGTGAGCTATAACGTGGTCAACCAGGGCACGGACACGGTGACGGCGAGTTATCGCGAAGATGTGTATTTGTCGACGAACACGGTGCTGGATGGATCGGATGTGGCTCTAGGGTCGAGCCACGACCATGCAACTGATTTGGTGGGTAGTGGTGGCAGTCATGCAGGGAGCGTGGCGGTGACGATTCCATTGGCCACAGCCGGAGGAGCTTACTATCTTCTGGTGCAGGGCGATGCCGGGAGTGCGGTGGCCGAGAACAACGAGTCGAATAACGTGGCATCCGTGCAGATTACGGTTAATTCCGGCCCCAAGGATATCGTGATCCAGAATGAAAGTGCCTCGAACACGTCTCCGGCCCCCAATGATTCGGTGACGGCGAGCTATAACGTGGTCAACCAGGGCACGGACACGGTGACGGCGAGTTACCGGGAGGATGTGTATTTGTCGACGGATGCGGTACTGGACGGATCGGATGTGTTGCTAGGATCGAGTTCCATTCACACGACTGATTTGGCGGGTAGCGGCGGCAGTGTTCCCGGGAGCGTGGCGGTGACGATTCCATCGGCCACGGCAGCAGGCACACACTATCTCCTGGTGCAGGGCGATGCCGGGAGTGCGGTGGCCGAGAGCAACGAGTCGAATAACGTGGCATCCGTGCAGATCACGGTCACGGGCTTCAAGGACATCGTGATCCAGAATGTAAGTGCCTCGAACACGTCTCCGGCCCCCGGCGATCCGGTGACGGCGAGCTATAACGTGGTCAACCAGGGCACGGATACGGTGATGGCGAGTTACCGCGAAGATGTGTATTTGTCGACGAACACGGTGCTGGACGGATCAGATGTGTTGCTAGGGTCGAGCTCCGTTCACACGACTGATTTGGCGGGTAGTGGCGGCAGTGCTCCCGGGAGCGTGGCGGTGACGATTCCATCGGCCACGGCAGCAGGCACACACTATCTCCTGGTGCAGGGCGATGCCGGGAGTGCGGTGGCCGAGAGCAACGAGTCGAATAACGTGGCATCCGTCATTATCAATGACCTTACTGGAGGTGGCGGTGGAGGCGGTAGCAGCAGCAAAGGTCCATGTTTTATCGCGACGGCGGCTTATGGAAGTTACCTTGCTCCGGAAGTGAAAGTACTTAGGGCCTTCAGAGACAAGTACCTTTTAGGTAACGCTATAGGGGAGTCACTGGTGGAATTTTATTATGATGTCTCACCTCCAATGGCAGACTATATATCGGAACGGGAGCCCTTGAGAACTGTAACGAGGTGGTTATTAACGCCTGTTATTTATGGGATCAAATATCCTGGAGGCGTTGTCATTGTACTGGTGGGTTTTATATTGCTCTCAGTTGGAGCAAGGAAATCCAGGCATGTTCAGCGGTAGTGATTATTATTAGCTTGGCCACTGCATCTGAATAAATTCTCTCTACCTTCAAATGAATCCGGGGTGGGTAGGGCAAGATTATGTTTCAAGCGGCACGGTTTGGATTATGATTCTGAGCCGATAATAATATCTCGAGTTTTACTGGTGGCTCGGCAGTGATTTTATTGGATGGGGAAATGCAGGCAATCGCAAACCCTATAAATTGGCTCCCCGGGACGGACTCGAACCGCCGACAAGGTGATTAACAGTCACCCGCTCTACCAACTGAGCTACCGGGGAAGAGGGCGCGTATGGTACTGGCGCCTCCCCAAGGGGTCAAGCCGTGAATATGCGGCTTAAGTAGGGCAATCCGGCAGCGATTTGCCGTCGGACTTCTTATCCGAGGTGCGTACCCGTCCGCTGCGGAAGATGATCACGGTGCGGGCCTGTTCCGGTCCCGCCGGTCCGCAAATCGTGAATGTGCCGACTTTATTGGCGTGGCCGTCTTCGAGGAAGCTAAGGTAATAATTGGTGCCCAGCGATCCCCTCCAGCGAGTGCTGTAGCTGTCGGCCATGGAAGGTTCGACGGTGATGACGTCTTCCCCGGGATCCACGTAGCGATTGTTATTGGGATCAGCAAAAACTATCCAGCCATCTTCCCAGCGATCGCTGCGCCCACAATCCAGACCATCGGGTGTTTGGCAGACGGTGACGCGCTCGCCCCGTTTAATGGACTCACTGCGGGCCATGTGCAGGCTGGCTATCAGTTTATTGGTCTCCACGGTGATGCGCGTTTTCTCCACCAAGCCCAGGACCGAAAAGGACAAGGTGCTGATGGTGGCGGCAATACTTAAAGTACTCAGCAATTCCATGATGGTGAAACCACCACAATTGCTGAGACAAGGGGCCCGTGCACGCGCACGGCAGGCGCCACTGGCCTGCAAGAATCCATTCCTGTTCATGCTCACTCTCCCTGTTAAGCCTTGGGTTAAGCCTTGTTGCACTCAGTCTTCCTGACCGGGCACTCAGGACATCTTCACCAGATGTCATTCGCTATTATTTCAAATTAACCGGGACTTGCAAGCTATTATTGCATGAAGATAATTATTGAAACCAGCTGGAGCTGTTACTGGAGGCAGGTTGATCCGTGGTGAAGAGTACCAGGATATTCAATCGTCCTTCGAAGAGGGTACTTAACCTCAGGTGGCCGGGCAGGGCTGTGGCCTTCAGAAGCAGGGCTGCTGGCACCAGGGTCTCAAGCTTGAGTTTGTCAGAGGGGTAATCGATGGCGAGGCTGACTTTCATGGGAAAATAGCCATCCAGAAAGCGACGCATATAGGGACCGCCGCGCCATTCATAGTTTTTTGTCAAGTCGTTGTATTGCAATGAATATGTTTCACTGACGATGCATACGATTGCGTCCTTTTTCAGATCTTCCAGCTGTACGCTATCGTTTTCTACCCATGCCTTGCCGATGTGTTCGGTGCGCACGATATCCAGGCCACGTACGCCGCCTTTGCGAAAGACGATTTCCAGGGCGGAGACCTGTCCAAGATTGTAATGACATTGTTTGTTGCCGACCCAGCCCGTCGTCAGGGAATCATTATTAATCGTAATGTGAGTGGAATGGTGATGCGGGGCCTTTTTGGGTGGTCGCGTCAGAAAATGGAGCTCACCTTCGTTGATGTCAATGACGCCAAAATCGGCATCCATTGAATCGGCATGACCAGCCAAGGGAAATAACATAAACAGATAACAGAGCATTCTTGTGAGTTGTTGCGATGCTCTGTTTCTGTTCACGTTTTGGTTCCCAGCAATCCTTCCAGTCTGTCCAGGGCCTTGTTTAGGGAGTCCATGTCGGTGGCGAATGACAATCGCATATATCCCACGGCGCCAAAGGCGGACCCGGGCACCAGGGCAACATCTATCCGATTTAAAATATAGTCCGCCATTTGCAGGTCGTCAGTGGTTTCGCTGCAATTTTCTATCGCCTTGTTAAAATTCGGAAAAAGATAAAATGCCCCCTCGGCGGCGATGCAGTCAACGCCCTTGAGTTTATTCAGACGCGCCAGGACATGTTTATGGCGTTCCTTAAAGGCCTCCAGCATGGGAGTGATACAGGATTGATCGCCGTCGAGTGCGGCCACGGAAGCGGCCTGGGCAATAGAGCACGGATTGGACGTGCTCTGTGATTGAATCTTTTTCATGGCCGCGATCAGTGCAGCCGGCCCGGCGGCATAACCGATACGCCAGCCTGTCATGGCATAGGCTTTGGAGACGCCATTGAGTACGATAGTGCGGTCTTTCAGGTCCGGGCAGGCGTTGACGATATTACCAAAGGGCGCCTCACTCCAGAGTATGTGCTCATACATATCATCGGTGGCGATAAGTATGTCCGGGTGCTGGCGCAACACCTCACCCAGGGCCGCCAACTCGGTTTGGCTATAGGCCACCCCGGTAGGATTGGATGGGCTGTTGATCACAAACAGGCGAGTGTGTTCTGTAATCGCACTTTTCAGTTGCCCAGGTGTAATTTTGAAATGTTGCTCTATCCCTGCCTCAACAATGACGGGTTCACCCTGGGCCAACAAGACCATGTCAGGATACGATACCCAGTAAGGCGAGGGGATGATGGCCTCATCGCCGGTATTCAGCAGGGCCTGGGCCAGATTGTAGAAGCTGTGCTTACCGCCGGCGGAGACCAGAATATTACCGGTTTCGTAATCCAGGCCATTGTCGCGCTTGAACTTTGCAATGATGGCATTCTTGAGTGCCGGCGTACCATCGACCGCGGTGTATTTAGTGTCACCTTGCCGGATGGCTTCTATGGCCGCCGCCTTGATGTGCTCAGGCGTATCAAAGTCCGGTTCCCCGGCGCCCAGGCCAATGACATCTTTACCTTGTGCGCGCAACTCCTTGGCGCGATTGCTGACAGCAAGTGTAGCGGAGGGTTTGACGCGGCTCAGGCGATCCGCAAGACGTAAGCTGGTCACGGGGTTTCCTTATTAATTATCTTGAACGGACTCGTGTATATCAATGTACGGTAATATACCCTTAGACCCGCAAATCGGATAGAGCATGACCCAGAAATTTATACTCGAGAGTGATTACCGGCCATCCGGTGATCAACCGCAAGCCATTACGGCGCTGACGGACGGATTGTTGCGGGGCGAAACAGGTCAAACGCTATTGGGGGTAACAGGTTCCGGCAAGACCTACACAATAGCCAATGTCATTGAGCAAGTGCAGCGACCGACGCTGGTGCTGGCGCCCAATAAAACACTGGCCGCGCAACTGTATTCCGAACTACGGGATTTCTTCCCTAATAATGCCGTCGAGTATTTCGTTTCATACTACGACTATTACCAGCCTGAGGCCTATGTGCCGTCCTCGGATACCTTTATAGAGAAGGATGCCTCGATCAATGAGCACATAGAGCAAATGCGGCTCTCGGCCACCAAGGCCATACTCGAGCGCGACGATACCTTGATTGTGGCCACGGTATCGGCAATCTATGGTCTTGGTGATCCCGCGGCCTATCATGGCATGATCTTGCACCTCAGGAAGGGTGCGCGAATGGATCAACGCGCTATTCTGAAACGCCTGGCAGAGTTGCAGTACACGCGCAATGACACGGAACTGAAACGCGCCACCTTCCGCGTGCGTGGCGATGTTATTGATATCTATCCCGCTGAAGCAGAGAAACTGGCGGTACGTATTGAGCTGTTTGGTGATGAAATAGAGGGTCTGGCCCAGTTTGATCCATTGACCGGTGTACTAGAGCAGTCGCTGACACGCGCGACCATTTATCCAAAATCTCATTATGTGACACCGCGGGCCACCGTCCTGCATGCGGTTGAATTAATCAGGGATGAGCTCAGGGAACGCCTGGCGCAGCTGCGTGATAACGACAAGCTGCTGGAAGCGCAGCGTCTGCAACAGCGCGCCCAGTTCGATATGGAAATGATGCAGGAACTGGGTTACTGCCAGGGCATCGAAAACTACTCGCGTTATCTTTCCGGGCGCCAGGCAGGGGAGGCGCCGCCGACGCTAATGGATTATTTGCCTGATAACGCCCTGGTGGTGATCGATGAAAGCCATGTCACCGTGCCTCAGCTTGGGGGCATGTATAAAGGTGACAGGTCACGAAAAACGACACTGGTGGAATATGGATTTAGATTACCATCGGCGCTGGATAATCGCCCACTGCGATTTGATGAATTTGAGAAGCTGGTGCCGCAGACCATTTATGTCTCGGCGACTCCGGGATCCTATGAGTTGGAGCACAGCCGTTGCGTGATTGATCAGGTAGTGCGGCCTACAGGCTTGTTGGATCCTGAGCTGGAAGTCAGACCGGTGGGCACCCAGGTGGACGATTTGTTATCGGAGATACGCAGTCGCGTAGAACTGGGCGAGCGGGTGCTGGTGACGACACTGACCAAACGCATGTCGGAAGATTTGACTGAGTACTTTGATGATCATGGTGTGCGCGTTCGTTATTTACATTCCGATATCGATACCATTGAACGTGTGGAAATCATCCGCGATTTGCGCGCCGGTGAATTTGATGTCCTGGTGGGAATCAATTTACTGCGAGAGGGGCTGGATATACCGGAGGTTTCGTTGGTCGCAATTCTGGACGCCGATAAGGAAGGTTTTCTGCGTTCGGAACGCTCGTTGATACAAACCATAGGGCGCGCCGCCAGGAATGTTCGAGGCAAGGCGATACTTTATGCTGACAAAATTACGCGCTCAATGAGAAAGGCAATAGATGAAACCGAACGTCGACGCGGCAGACAGGAGCAATACAATATTGATCACAATATCACGCCGACATCCATCAAGAAGGCGGTAAAGGATATGATCGATGGTGCGGGCCTGGATCGATCCGGTCGCGGCGCCAGGCGTGGAGCAAGGAAAGGATTATTGGCAGGTGTGGCAGAAGAGGGTGCGAGGTATGAGACCATGGCGCCCGAGGTATTGAGCCAACACATCAAAAAGCTGGAAAAGGAAATGTATAACCATGCACAGAACCTGGAATTTGAGAAAGCCGCAGCCATGCGTGACCGAATCAATGAGATCGAAGCCAGGGTGTTTGGTGTACAAAGCCGGAGCTAACAGCCCGGGATGAGGTGGATACAGAAATAGTTAAGGCTTGACAGAGCAGAACTTTCTCACTTTAATCAGGTAGATAGATTCAAAATAATAAATGAGGCAATTTGCCCACACTGGGGACGGCACCGACGGACAGGCTGTTTCGAAGGCACAGTTCTTGCAGGTTAGAGATTCATGTGCGTTTTTTGGAGGGTGCCATGAAGTATTTTCGTAGCGTTCTGGGGTTATGCGGCCTCGTCGTTCTTTTGTTTTCTATTCCCGTGCAAGGCTTTGCCGAGGCCAAGACCCTGTCCTGGGCGGGTTGCGGTATTTCCAAGAAGGCCTTTATGAAGGAGATCGCGATCGCCTTCGAGAAAAAGACCGGTATCAAGATCGAATTAAAAGGGGGTGGCGCTACGCGTGGCATACGGGAGGTCGCCAACAGGACCCGGGATCTGGGGGGCGCCTGTCGCTATACCCTGGAAAACCCGCTGAATCTGAGCTCACATCCCGCTGAGCGCCGGGTGCGTATGGACCCGGTGGCCTGGGATGCCCTGGCAGTCCTCGTACACAGAGATAATCCGATCAACGATATCAGTCTCAAGCAGATACGCCAGATCTACACCGGCAAAATCACCAATTGGAAGCAGTTGGGCGGTAATGATGCCCCCGTCGAACTGATTGTGCGCAAAGGCAAGATTTCCGGCGTAGGCAGGACCATACGTGAACTGATTTTTGCCAACTACGATCAGGAATTTACCCCCCGCGCCAAGGTGGTGCGTTCTTCCGGGCCGCTGGAAAAGGCCATAGCCAAGGATGCCGTCAACGCCATCGGCATTTCGGGCATTAGTAGCGCCCGTAAGCGCAAGGTCAAGCTACTCAAATTGCAGGGCAAGAGCCCCACATACGAGAATATCCGCAATGGAGATTACCTTCTTTACCGGCCCCTGTTCCTGGTGACCCATCTACAAAATCGGGATCCGGATGTCCGCCGTTTTTCGAACTTCGTACACAGCGAAGAGGGCCGCAAGATTATCCGCAGTGTAGGCACCGTTCCATACGGGGATGCCATCGGTCTCTGGATCAAATATCTGGAGCAGGTGGCACGGGCGCAAAAGGCCGGTCTGAGGCAGTAGGCATATCGATGTCGGGGCGCCTTGTGGCGCTCCTCT
>BTRG01000072.1:0-10233 GCA_036986275.1 Gammaproteobacteria bacterium
ACTCAGCGGCCCATTCCCTGAAAAAACAAAAACACATCAAACGCCTCGCACTGATTCTCTACAGGTTAGATTGATCAGAATTTAGTGGCTTCCAGATTGACTGGTGAGAAATGCGGGCTAATCCGGCTCAAATGACTCATGGTAGCTTTTCCCAAGCCCTTTATCCTGTTCTGATTTTATCAGCTCATAGTCACCTATATAGAGACGATCCATTTCTGTGCCCATGAAACAGGCAAACGCATCGTCAGGCGTACATACAATAGGTTCACCACGAACATTAAAAGATGTATTCACCACCAAACCGAAACCGGTTCTGTTCTTAAATTCGCTGATCAGTCTATGATAGCGCGGATTGGTTTGACTGCTAACGGTTTGGATCCGTGCGCTGTAATCCACATGCGTTACCGCCGGGATATCCGATCGTGTAACATTTAACAGCTCCATCCCTGTCCTGAAACTTTCGTCCTTGGTTGGCTGTATCCTGCGCGCCGGATTTACCGGAGCAACAACCAACATATAGGGGCTATCCCCCTTCATCTCAAAGTACTCCTGAACATCCTCTTCCAGCACTGACGGCGCAAAGGGCCGAAAGGATTCGCGATATTTAATTTTCAAATTGACAGTCTTTTGTGTTTCAGTCGATGCCGGGTTAGCGAGTATACTTCTGCAACCCAGCGCGCGGGGACCATATTCCATTCTTCCCTGGAACCAGCCAACTACCTCGTTATCAGCCAGTGCCTGCGATGCATGGGCATACAGTTCCTCGTCTGCAAGCAGGTGATAACGGGCACCGGCTTTATCAAGTTGCCTGCTAATTTCAGCGTTGCTAAAAGCAGGGCCAAGATAGCTGCCTGACATATGATCATGATTACTGTCAACCTTGCGTTCGCCGTCACATGCCTGATAGTACATGGCTAATGCGGCGCCTAGTGCACCTCCCGCATCACCGGCTGCGGGCTGTATCCAGATATCATCAAACAACTGTTCCTTTAGTAGTTTGCCATTGGCGACACAGTTTAGTGCAACACCTCCTGCCAGACAGAGGTTGGCTATGCCATAGTCATTACGAATATTTCTGGCAATCCTGATCACCACTTCTTCCGTTATCTCCTGCACTGAACTGGCCAGATCCATATCCAGCTGCGTGATCTTATCTTCAGTTTTACGTGGCGGTCTTCCAAAGAGTTTGTGAAATCGATGGTTGGTCATAGTCAGGCTGGTACAATAGCTAAAGTACTTCATATTCAACCGGAAAGAACCATCGTCCCGAATATCTATAAGATGCTTGCGAATCAAATCGGCATAGATAGGCTTGCCGTAAGGCGCCAAACCCATCAACTTGTATTCGCCTGAATTTACCTTAAATCCCGTGTAGTACGTAAAAGCAGAATAGAGAAGCCCAAGGGAATGGGGGAAATGTATTTCTTTTTTAGCCGTAATCTTGTTTCCATGTCCCGTCATGACCGTTGTGGTAGCCCATTCGCCCACGCCATCCATGGTAAGAATAACGGCTTCATTAAACGGTGACGGAAAAAATGCAGAAGCGGCATGGGATAGGTGGTGCTCTGTAAATCGAAGTCGATTGCGGACATCAAAATCGGACTCTATTTCCGCGAATGCCCTGACCAACAGATTCTTTTGATAGAGTTTTTCTTTTAGCCAAACCGGCATCGCATTGACAAAACTCCTGAACCCGATTGGCACAAATGCCAGATAGGTTTCAAGCAAACGCTCAAACTTCAGGAATGGCTTGTCATAGAAAACAATATATTGCACATCTTTCAGACTGATCCCTGCCTGGCTCAGGCAATACTTTATGGCGCTGCGAGGAAAACCCGAATAGTGTTTTTTTCGATTAAACCGTTCTTCCTGGACCGCGGCAATAATATCTCCATCATGTATAAGCGCCGCTGCGCTATCATGATAGAAGGCCGATATTCCCAGTACCCACACGTCAGAAGATAGTGTAAATAAAGGGTGCGATGACACTACCTTCGCTAAACACAATAAGCCCACCCAGAAGCAATAACACCAGGATAATAGGTAGAAGCCAGAGTTTCTTTCTGGCCTTCATAAATTCCCAAAGTTCTTGCAGAAACTCCATTAGAATTGCCTCTTGAACGAGTCACCGGACCACACTTCCTTTCGTTCAATCCAGTAACTATCCGATTTACCTATGCCCCCAAGATGCAGAGGGTTATGTCCAAATATCCTTAACACCATACCGATAGGCCATACCATTATCCAATATACAGCACCAAGTATGATGCGTGTATTGATAAAACTGAGCCAGTTGCCGATCCACAACCATAACTTCAGGAATGGTCTGATAACTACCGGTATTAACGCTGCAATAACCGCTATACATGCGGCTGCGATAATCCATGGCAACCTGATATTCCCGTCTGGCAACAACAAAGGCACACTGGCGATTCCGGCTGCGATCACTGCCAGAATAAAACCAAACGACCGCTCTTTAGTATGATTCACTGTGCCAATGCCTTTATAACCTCAGGGTAGTAATTCTCGGCCATCTTGATTGCGCCTTGCTCTGAGAAATGAACCCGGTCAACAAAATATTTATCCTCATGCGGGACCAGCGACGCATTATCCACCCAGCCTGTTTTTAAAGTACTGGCCAGGCGTTTCAGTACAGCATTGTATCTCAACAAACCTTGCTGTATCCCTTCAAGCTTCAGTCCCCTGATAAATGCAGCCAGACTGACCAGTTCGATTTTCTGCTTGCTTGAAAGTGCCATTACGTTTTTCTCGATATTATAGTCCTTATGCAAATCATGCAGTGTCGCAAAAGACGAAAGTATGGGGATCGCCCCACCCGATCTGGCTATCGCCACCAGGCTGCGAATATTATGCTCAAACACCTCCTCCGCTATGGATGGAACCGTTGACAGCCTGGATTCATAATTCTTCAGCATACCAATACCTTTCGACTGTTTTGATTCCCTGTACTTGTTCCGCACCCGTACATAGGCCATGGATTTGTTCAGCAAACGAATATACACGGGCGGTGTCTCGATTTGACCATAAGGTTGTGTGTGTATGTGGGTATAGTCTGGAGCAAAATTATTTTGTGGTCGAACCGCCTTCAAATCATTATATGCATGATAGATAAGAACAACATCCGGCTTGTAATGTATGACTCTTGTCGCAAGATTTCCAATACTCTGAGCCGTATCAAACCCGGGCACCGCTGCATTTAGAACCGTGACGGTTTTATGCGGGAACTTCCTTGCAACCCGGGCCGCAATCACTCCTGGCCAGTTCTCTTCAAAGGTGAGATTAACATTTGCTGACGTTGACGCCCCGATCACGGCGATACGTATCTCATTTGGCTTTTTATCAATCTCCAGGCCTGGGCCTCCAGTCATAAAACCATCAGCACCGATAAATATTCTGGCTTTTTTCTTCGAGTTTGGGTGACTCCCTTCAAATACCGTATTCTTTCTATATATAAAGCCGGTAAAAGGATGCCAGACATATATATCCCGGATCTCCTGATCCAGCGGATCAAGTTCGTGCAACGCCAGCGTAAAGCCGTTACCGCTTACATATGAAACGCTTCGAGTGACCAGTTCAATGACGAAAACAAAAACCAGTATGGCCAGCAAAGAGCCAAACAGATACAGCATTATTGTTTTCTTCATTGTATTGGCCGGCGAGTTTTCCATATGATTTCAGTGTAGTACTTCCTTTACCATTACCAAAGTTTTATCCCATGCACCACGATTTTCTTGCACCACTTACTGGCCCCGCGGGCACAGGCCATTTCCGTCCGGCGTAACAGGCATTCATTACACCTTCTTGATCAGAAGATCTTCCATAACCAGGTATTGCAGATCCGAACCGTAGAACATGTTCAGCGCATCGGTGGGACTACAAACCATGGCCTCGCCGCGACGGTTCAGCGAGGTATTTAAGACCACGGCATTACCGGTATGTTTCTCCATCTCCTCCAGCAGCCGGTAGTAACGGGGGCTGGTATCCCTGGTTACAATCTGCGCCCGCGCCGTCCCATCTTCGTGCACAACTTCCGGAATGCGTGACTTCCATTCCTCGGCGACATCGAACGTAAACGTCATATAGGGCGACGGGTGCGTCGATTGCAGGATCTCCGCTGCCACGCGATCCAGGATGCTGGGACAGAAGGGGCGCCAGCGCTCACGATATTTGATCTGGGCATTGATGCGATCAGCAACACCGGGCGAACTGGGATTACCCAATATGCTGCGCCCACCCAATGCCCGCGGACCGAACTCCATGCGCCCCTGAAACCAGGCGACTGGATTGTCGGCAGCCAGAATTTCGGCCGTCCGTGCAGGCACATCATCCAGTATCTCCCAGGCCGGTTGTTGCTCATGCGCGCGGCATGCCGCCATGCATTGTTCATTGGTATAGGACGGACCGAGATAAACATGGTCCATTTTCTCCACGGTTTCGCCCAGCTCCATCGCCGCATAGGAGGCGGCGCCAATGGCCGTACCGGCGTCACTGGCCGCCGGCTGTACGAACAATTCCTTGACATAAGGCAGAGCGATGATGCGCTGATTCAGTTTGACATTCAGCGCCACGCCACCGGCAAAACAAAGCTTGCCCGTTTCTCTCAGGATATCGCCGACATGATAGTCGATCAGTCCGAGGGCCACGTCTTCCAGCAGTTTCTGTATCGTCGCCGCATAATCGATATAGGGGTCATCAATTTCATCGCCTTGCCGTTTTGGCCCCAACCAATTGATCAAGTCGGGACTGAAATAATATCCCTGACCGTTTTCCTTATAACGACGCGTGCCGATGACATTGATCAGGCGGGTGTTCACCTTGAAGGACCTGCCATCGTATTGAAGCAGGCGGGAGAAATCATATTTGCTGGCATCACCATATGGGGCCATGCCCATGACCTTGAATTCACCATCCAGCATTTCAAAACCGAGGTACTCGGTCATGGCGCCATACATGCCACCGAGAGAATCCGGGTCAAAGAATTCCCTGGTCTTATGGATACGCCCGTTCTCACCATAACCAAACAAAGTCGTGGCGTACTCACCCTTGCCATCTATGGTCACGATGGCGGCCTTTTCCTGAAAGCCGCTCAAATGATAGGCACTGCTGGCATGGGCCAGGTGATGTTCCACCGGCATAAACCGCACCCTTTCCGCACCGACACCCAGGTCATCAAGCAGTTGCATGACACTGGCAACGTTTCGTCGATAACGCCGGTTGCCATTGAACAGCGCCGTGAATGCCCGATCGGGTGCATACCAGTAACGGCGGGCAAAATGCCAGCGTGCGTGACTGGCCAGTCCGATTTCGGCAAACGGGAAGGCGACGACATCGACATCACCGGGCTTGATGCCGGCATACTCGAAACAAAAGCGGCTGGCTTCATAGGGAAACTTGCCCTTGGCATGCTTGTCACGCAGAAAGCGTTCTTCCTCGGCCGCGGCAATGAGCTTGCCGTCAATATATAACGCTGCCGAGGGATCGTGACTGACAGCACCGGACAGTCCAAGAACAATCATGGCGGTGTTATCTTTTCCTTATACAGGCGAATTTATGGAACATACTGTTTTGTTTATTGGCGACGGTTGCGATTCCAGGTTCAGTTTTTATTGTGATGCTTGCGTGTCAGTTGCTTCCACAAGCTACGCGCCACAGGTGTTAAACGGTCGATGCCGAGATAGGCCTGCAGAAACCGGGCGCGATCCGTCAACGACCATGGTGAAGAATAACGATTCAGGCTGTCGAGGTCACGCAGGCGTGCGCGCTGTTTTCGCCAACGCCATTGATTCGACTCCAGATCAATGATCCGCACATCGGCCTCCCCAGGGATATGTCCGGCATGCAGCAGGGCTTTGGACAGAAACAGGTGTTTGGGATAGAGGCTATTGTGCTGAAAGTGGCAGGCATGCATCTGTGCCATCAGCTTGGCCACGGCATTGATTACCTGGATCCGTTGTTGTCGTCCCGGCTGGCTGCCTTGTTGCCAACCCGCAACCCATTGTTCCAGGGATATATAATCATTCAATGCCTCGGTGATCAGTATTGTCTGCTGATGACCGTGTTGCCGACGGCTGGCGAAATACACCGGCGTCAGCGTGGCAATATGATGCGCCTGATAACGACATATGGCTTGCCATTCCAGTTCATAGGTGGCAACGCCCTTCAACGGGTGTCGCAGGCTGCGCCGATTATGGTCCTGTTGCCGCTTCAGGTAGACTGCTGCCATGCGGCCATCCATTTCTAACTCGATATATGATACACCACTCCAGCCTCCACGCCGCTGGTTACGCGGTTCATACCATGGGGCATCGGCCGTCCAGAGGGCATCAAAATCAACAAAACCCTTGCGCTGTAAAACTTCTTTCCAGTCTTCGGCTATCCAGGCGGGCGTCACAGTTTGTCGCAAGTCACCACACATTTAGGTTGGAAGGGCCAGGAGGCAAAATCAATATGGGTGATCTTTAATCCGGCCTCGGTGCAGATTGCCTCAATCTCTTTTCTTGTTAGGGAACGACGGCGGGACCCGCGGCGGCGATTGACAGGTGTATCTATCCAGGCGCTAAAAATTACTCCCTGGCGCCCGACACGCCGGACACTCTTTAACAACGCCACGCGTTGCTCGTGATTCTGCATATGGTGAAATAATCGGTAACACACGACCCAGTCAAATGATGCGTCGGCAAAAGGTAAATCAAAAATATTTCCACAGCATAATACACCAGAGCCGCTGTTACGTTGATGTACACGTAACATGGACTCCGAGCTATCCATCGACGCGACCTCGGTGAATTGCTGCGCCAACACCTCGTGTATACGGCCGGTGCCACAGGGGCCATCGAGAATACTGGTACCGTGGATACGTGATAATGCACGCTGCAATGCCTGCAGTTCCTTGTGATGACTCCAGCGCCTGAACAGGCCCGCGTTACGGATGGTGTCATCATAGCTGGCTGCGGCATCCAGGGCCTTGTATCGATCGGGACGGGCGGTGTCAGAATTTGTCATGGGATACTGGTTTGAAATAGCAGGGTCGATTCAACGTGTCGGCGATTCTCTCTCAAATCCCCTTTGGACGCGACTGTAATTTACGCTTGCTCAGGCGGCGTTAACAGCTGCGCAACCAGTGCCAGTATCTTGTCCAGTGCACCCCGATTTTCTTCCACCATTTGCTTGCCTGCCTGGCCAGCATCAAATCGTCGATTGGGATTCTGCAGGAGTTCTGCTATCGCGATCTCAACCTGGCCAATGTCACTGGCCTGCACGGCGGCGCCCTGAGCGCATGCCATTTCGGTGATTTCCGCAAAATTGAAGGTATGCGGTCCCAGTACACTGGGCGTACCCACTGCCGCGGCTTCCAGCAGATTATGCCCACCGACAGGCGCCAGCGTGCCCCCGATCAGCGCCACATCGGCGGCGGCATAGAAGAACTGCAACTCACCCATGGTGTCGCCAATCAGAATATCTTTCTTCATTGCCAGCGGCGCTCCAGCCTGGCTGCGCAACGCAACATGGTAGCCGGCCTTTTTGCACATGCGCGTCACAGCGGCAAAACGTTCCGGATGCCGCGGTACCAGCACCAGTAACAAGTCGGTAAAGCGATGTTTCAGGTTCCTGAACAGTTGCAACACCTGTTCTTCTTCGCCTTCATGGGTGCTGGCCACCAGCAGAATCAGGCGTTGCGGTCCCCAATCAGCCCGCAATGATTCGGCCACCTCGTTAATACTGGCCGGCAAGATTTGTTCAAATTTAATACTGCCAGTGACTTCCACATGCGATGGGTCGGCCCCCAACTCGATAATACGCCGGGCATCCTGTTGCGATTGCGCAGCGATACGGGAAACATTAGCCAGGGTGGCCTTCATCAACCCGGAAAAATATCGGTAGCCCTTCATGGACTTTTCAGATAAACGCACATTTGCCAACAGTAAAGGAATCTTGCGCTGGCCACAGGCATGAAAAATATTCGGCCAAAGTTCAGTCTCCATTACCAGCAGCAGGCGAGGGTGCACGCGGTTCATAAAACGTCGTACTACAGTCGGCAGATCGTAGGGAACGTAGTAATGCAATACGCGGTCCCCAAACAACAGACGTACCTGGTCCGAGCCGGTGGGTGTCATCGTCGTTATTAACACGTTGTGGTCAGGGTAACGCTGTAGCAGCGCATCGACCAGTGGCAGGCAGGCACGCACCTCGCCCACTGATACCGCATGCACCCATATGACGGGCTTGCCATCGGCCTTGGGGATGAGGCCGAAACGTTCGTACAGGCGTTTCCAGTAGCCACGATTGCGCGTGCCCTTGATGAACAGGCGTTGCACCACCCAGGGCAGTATCAGGTAAAGTAAAAATGAGTACAGCCAGCGCAAAATATAAACCTGCAACACCTGGATCAAAAGAAATGGAAAACGTGTCTTTAATCGCCCATACTTAGCCGCCAAACAAAGGGATAATAGCTACAAGCGGCGCATTGTACAGGCTTAGGCGGTGCCGCGGCCAGTACCTGGATCGAATATAGCTCATGAATTGTTTACTGCCTTGAATCCCACGAAGCATCTCATATGAATACACTTGTGTTGCGCGACATACGGATCCCCGCTGCACTGCTGAGCCTGTTGTTGTCAGTATGGTGTATCTATATTGACCCTGTCATTAATAACGATGGTTTCCTGTATATCACGCTGGCGGATGTTGTGCGCGACGGTAGTATTAAAGATGCGTTTACAGTTTATCGTTGGCCTTTCTATTCCTTCATGATCGCAGGTCTGGGCCATATCACGGGCATAGACCACGAAACCAGCGCCTATTTGATCAATATCCTGTTGGCAGTCGTCATTGTTGTCAGCTTTATCTCGATAACAGCCGTATTGGGTGGTGACCGGCGTGCGCTATGGGTGGCCGCACTGGTGATTCTGTTTTTCCCGGGTCTGAATAAATACCGCTCCTTTGTCATTCGGGACTTCGGCTACCTGGCCTTCTACATGCTGGGATTGCTTGTATTCTTCAAACACATTGTAAAACCGCAATGGTATTGGCCGGCAATATGGACGGCGTTGCTGGCAACCGCTGCTACATTCCGTATCGAGGCCATAGCTGTACTGGTGTGCCTGCCTTTTGTTTCAGCTTATGTCTTGGCCAAGCCTGGAAGGCAACGCACGAGAGTAGTACTATCGATTATTGTCGTCCTTGCAGTGCTGTTCATGTTAGGGGCATGGTGGTTTGCCGGAAACGCATCGGGCACTGACAGTTTCGCCGGGCTGTTCAATACCTTTATCGCCCATATCAGGCAGAACTACGACATACGGCTGCATACTATGCGTCAGCTGCTTACATCCATGTCGGACAACTATGCCATGCTGGCACTGATCGCGGCCGGCAGCGTCATTTTTATAGCCGAGGTCGTCAAACGTATCACGTTGCTGTATACACTGATGGCGGTATATGGCTGGGTGCGAGGATTCCTGTTCGCGCCTGAACGTGCACAGAGGGCATGGCTGGGCCTGATCATTGTACAGCTTGTTATACTATCCGGCACGATGTTGCTACAGTTTTTTCTCACCGGTCGCTTCCCGCTGGCGTTGAGCCTGACCGTGTTGCTGATTGCGCCCTTTGTCTGGGTAAACATGTACGACGAATGGCGCGATCGCAACAGTCTTGGTGGTTCGAGCCGCTGGTTATTTCCGACGGCACTGGTGTTTGCCATCATCCTGGGTATACAGGGCCTAACCGGCTTTACCGGCAAAACACACCTTAAAGAAGGGGGTCTGTGGTTACAACAGCAACTAAAAGACGAACAAACACTGCTAAGCAATGAGCGCGCGGTCATGTATTACGCCAAACAGGATACGTATCGCCGCAGTGATATTTATCAATGGCAAACCATAGACAGGATGCTGGCGAACAGGCAGTGGCAACAGTACGACTATATCGCGCTGCGTTTCAAACGCCGCCATGCCGATCACAAACAACAAGTCATACAACGCATTGGTTCGGCGCCCATTAAGACATTCCAGGGCAAACGTGGAGATGTATTATTGGTCTTTCGGGTAAGACAGTCTTAAGGGCACTTCTATTAATTGATGATTCCTTCTCCCTTGGGGAGAGGGTATTAATAGAAGTGCCCTTAATACAATTCCAGCCCGGCAAACAGGGCGCCTGTTTCCGGCTGCTCGTTCCAGTTGCGTAAAAAACGTTTGATATCTTTCTCATGCGCCTTAC
>BTRG01000073.1:0-9760 GCA_036986275.1 Gammaproteobacteria bacterium
GCTTGCAGCTTCTGGCTGGTTCTTGTCCAGCCATAAGCGCCTCGGGCACTGGAGTCCTGAGAGTATGCTGGATTTGGAGAGACCACGAGCCATAATCATAACTATAGCGCACTATGCGACATGTTGTGTCGTTACCAGGGCTTATCCTGATAGAAATTGTATTTAAATTGCTTGCTACTGGTCCTATGTAAATCTTGGGGATACTGAAAGAAATGATGATATTGAAGGAGAGCACATAGTGTTAGTACCTTCCGAGCCTTTTATAGTAGATACGAAATACTTAATTAAGACAACAATATTAATTATGCTGCGAACTAGTAATAACCTGCAATTACGCCTGTTTCACCGCTACCCGCCTGGCCTCTGCCACTTGCTCGGGTTGCAGGCCCAGGGTCTCGAACAAGGCCATGTCATCATTCGTATGCGGATTGTCCGTCGTCAACAGCTTGTCGCCATAGAAAATGGAATTGGCGCCGGCAAGGAAACACAGGGCTTGTAAAAAATCCGGCATTTGCTGACGACCGGCGGACAGACGGACATATGACCTGGGCAGAACGATGCGTGCCGCAGCGATGGTGCGCACAAATTCCAGCGGTTCCAATGACGGTGCGTCTTCCAACGGCGTGCCGGGAATCTTTACCAATAGATTAATCGGCACGCTTTCCGGCTGCGGATCGAGCATGGCCAGTTGCGCCAACAGACCGGCGCGTTGCGTGCGGGACTCACCCATGCCGACGATGCCTCCACAACAGACCTTCATACCAGCATCGCGCACCTGCTTCAGAGTATCCAGCCTGTCTTCATAACTGTGGGTGGAGACAACCTCGCTGTAATAATCCTCCGAGGTGTCGAGATTGTGGTTGTAATAGTCCAATCCGGCGCTAGCCAGTTGTTCGGCCTGGCCCTGTTTAAGCTGACCCAGGGTGGCACAGGTTTCCAGGCCCAAAGTCTTCACGGCCCTGACCATTTCCAGCACCGGCGCCATATCCCTGGGCTTGGGACCACGCCAGGCGGCACCCATGCAGAATCGGCTGGCGCCATTGTCCCTGGCTCTCTGGGCAGCGGCCAGCACATCATCCAGGTCCATCAGTTCCTCGCGCTCCAGCCCGGTGTCGTGACGGGCTGACTGGGAGCAATATTTGCAATCCTCGGAACAGCCACCGGTCTTAATGGACAACAAAGTACTAACCTGTACGGTATTGGCATCAAAATGCTGCCGGTGCACGGTCTGAGCTCGGAATATCAGGTCGTTGAAGGGCAATTCAAACAGCTGTTGGACTGCCTGGGGGGTCGTGGACATGGTAAAGCTCCTGCTAAAACCTTGGCTGCGGTGCGGCAGAAACTAGGGGATGCTTGCTGAGTTGTCAACCAGTCTGTCAGCGGAGGGTTGACGATGGCGGAGTGCTGAAAAGGTACTTTTACAGCCTGCTAAACAATACAGGGATGGTTCGCACATTTTAAACGTTGACGTGTTAGAACAACGGAACAAAGTAAAAAAACCACGCTTTTTGCTTTGTGAGTTGAAAAGGCCATGGAAGGGCTTTTTCAACACTATGTTAAACTTTATGCCTGGGCATGACCTGGCCACCGGCCAAACGCCACAGCTCATCAAGGTCCAGCAATTCTACATGTCGGCCCTCAACCTTAATCAGACCTTCGTCCTGGAAACGGGAAAACAGCCGGCTGACAGTCTCCAGGGCCAACCCCAGATAATCGCCTATATCCTGGCGCGACATAGTGAGACGGAACTTGCGGCTGGAAATACCCAGCCGGTCGAAACGCTCATAAAAACTCATCAGGCAGGCCGCCATGCGACCCTCGGCACTCATCTTGCCCAGCATCATCAATAGCGTTTCTTCCTTCAGGATCTCACTACTCATGATGCGCAATAATTGTCGCTGCAGGCCGGGCACCTTGCGCGCCAACTCTTCCAGCGTATCCAAGGGAATCTCACAGACCTCGGTGGCCTCCAAGGCCACAGCATCACAGGGATGGCGTTCGCTGGAGATGGCATCCATGCCCAGCAGTTCCCCGGGCAAATGAAAACCAGTGATTTGTACATGGCCATTGCGGGCCAGTTCGGAGGTCTTGATACTGCCGGCATTGATCGCAAACAGGCCGGAAAAAGTATCACCAATGCGATATAGGAATTCGCCTTTTTTTACGGTGTGTTTGCGCTTCACCAATTTTCCGAGGTGGCCGATGTCTTCGTCGTTCAGTCCCAGGGGCAAACACAACTCGCGCAACGAACAGTCTTCGCACGCAACCTTCATTTCATTGATATTGACGATCGCCGCTATCTTTCCCATAGTCATGGTATTGTTATCACCCTCAACTTGACAGTCATTTGAACAGGAAACTGTCTACAGGTCCAACATAGACCCTAGTGGTGAACGGGAAATAATAGGGACTGGTACGGGAGAGTCTAGATCACCCTGGAGTAGCGCTGGGTGGGTGAGTCGCGCCAATAGCGATCAAAAACCATACAGATATTCCTGACCAGTAATTTTCCCAGAGGGGTGATTTCCAGAAGATTGTCGTCTATCACCAGCAGTTCATCAGCGACAAATTGCTGCAAGGCCTTAAGTTCATTTTCAAAATAATTCTCGAAACTGACGGCAAACGTTTCTTCGATCTTCCGGGTATCCAGTCTGTGGTGACAAATGAGCTGGGTAATGATTTCACGACGCAACAGGTCATCGTCATCCAGAATGATGCCGCGCATCACCGGCAGATGACCGTGCTCCACGGCCTGTACATAATCGTCCATGGCGCGCTGGTTCTGACTGTAGCTGTTGGCAATCTTGCTTATCGATGTCACGCCCATGGCCAGCAGGTCACAATCGGCATGGGTAGAATAACCCTGAAAGTTTCGATACAGACTACCCTGGCGCTGGGCCTGCGCCAGTTCATCATCGGGCCGGGCAAAATGATCCATACCTATATAAACATAACCGGCAGCAGTCAGGCGCTCTATAGTCATACCCAGTATGGCCAGCTTTTCTTCCGCCGAAGGCAATTCGGCCTCATTGATCTGCCGCTGGGTCTTAAACATTTTCGGCAGGTGCGCATAGTTAAATACCGACAGGCGATCCGGCTCCATGGTGACGATCTTGTCCAGGGTCTCGGCAAAGCTCTCTATACTTTGTCTCGGCAGACCATAGATCAAATCGAGATTAATGGAACGAAAACCCTGCTTGCGTGCTTCCTGTAAGACAGCGATGGTGGTTTCTTCTGGTTGGATCCGATTGACGGCCTTTTGTACATCAGGATTGAAGTCCTGCACCCCCAGGCTCATGCGGTTGAAGCCCAGCTCGCGTAACAACGTCAGGGTATCCTGCCGCACCTCCCGTGGGTCAATCTCTATGGAGTACTCACCGCTATCATCATCGAGCAGATTAAAATATCGGTGTGTGGTCGCCATCAAATCGGTCATTTGTCCATGACTGATAAATGTCGGTGTGCCACCGCCCCAATGCAATTGGGTCACTGGTCTGTCTCGGTCAAATAACTCGGCCTGCATAGCTATCTCTTGGTACAGCACATCGAGATATGGCTGGGCACGACGGCGATTGGCTGTCACGATCTTGTTGCATCCGCAGTAGAAACAGACGGTATTGCAAAACGGTATGTGAAAATACAAAGACAACGGCCGTTGCCGGGATGTCTCACGGTTGCTTGCGACCAGCTCACGATAGACCGTTTCATCAAAGGAATCCGTAAACTGAACGGCAGTAGGATAAGACGTATAGCGAGGCCCACTTTTGTCATAACGGGCAAGCAGATTTTTATCGAAATGGATTTCGTGAGCCATAAGAAAACCGGCGAGTACCTGGGTTATTAATCAGGGACAATGTAACGACCATGAAAGAGAAACACAAACGCGGTGATAATTCCGATAAAGTCAGGCAGTTATTATATTGCCCAACTGTGACACAGACAGTCCTGGTCTATGGCCATAAAGTCCGCACCATTATCACGAGCAATTTTCTTACAGGCCTCCAGGTTAATGCCTTTTCTGCCGGCAACAGTTACCACTATTACGTTGGGCACAAATACACTGACCTTGTAAATAAAATCCACTACGGCCTCAAAGGCCTGTGGATACACAGGCTTGCAATAGTCATTGTAACTGCGAGCGTCATGCCCGTTTAGCGAAATACATAAGGTATCAATATTTTCTTCAAGATCAGCGGTGACATCACGACCCATGCGTACATTCACCAGGCCATCGGTATTCACCCGTATGCTGGCCCCCTGTTCCCGCAATTTTCGTGATGCCTGCAACATCGTATAGAAACGCATAGTGGGCTCACCCAGACCACAGAAAACAACCTCGCGATAGACTCTGGGGTCACCGACTCCTTCCACGATTTCATCCACGTCCGGCTCGGCAGTAAGATACAGATCATGACCCTGCATATGCCATTGCCCGCTCGCCTTGGGGCAAAACCGGCACGACATGCTGCAACGGTTGGTGATATTCAGGTAGCAATTGCCATCCGCCTCATAACTTATAGTACGAGGAAAAGACTGTGCACCTTGACTACTTATGATCTCGTGCGGAAACGCCATTCCAGCATTGTAGGCATTTCACTTAAGGTTGCCTTGACCTGTATCAAATAGGTAGTAGTAGTAGAATACCATGAAATACTAATATTTATAGTATGGGATTACCAGGCACCCTGGCCTAATTAATACTAGCCCCCAGTCTTGGACATGAAGCGTAACACTTCATAAGGTGACTCACGGAAATGATGCCGTTCCGGCTTCAGTCGCAGGGCATCCACCAGCGCCTGTTCCAGTACCTCATCACTGATACCTTCGCGCAATAAAGGCCGCAAGGCCACACTATGGTCTTTACCCAAACATAAATGCAGATCGCCCTCTACAGATAAACGCACGCGGTTACAGGTCTCACAAAAGTGCTGAGACAACGGCGTGATAAAACCGATACGTAAATCGGTACCCTGGACCTGCATATATCTTGCCGGCCCACCACCGGGCATGATACCGGGGGTCAGAACGTAGCGTTGCCGCAGACGCTCTTTCACTTCACTTAAATCCAGGTAGTGTTCACTGGCCTTGCGGCCGCTGTCGCCTACCGGCATGGTTTCGATAAAGCGCAAGGTAAAACCATGATCGATACAAAAGTCCGTCATGTCCTCCACTTCATCATCATTGATTCCCTTCATCGCAACCATGTTGATTTTGATAGGCGACAAGCCACTACGCTTGGCAGCCATCAAACCCTGCAACACCTTTTCCAGCTTGCCGCCCGAAGTGATATCGGAAAATTTCCGTGCATCCAGGGTATCGAGACTGACATTGATTCGCGCAATACCCGCACGCTTCAGGGCGTCGGCATCACGCGCAAGATGGACGGCATTGGTACTCAGGGAAAGATCTTCTATACCGGGTAAGCCATTCAGCTTTGCTACCAACTCAGGCAAATCGCGACGCACCAGGGGTTCACCCCCCGTTATACGAATTCGCGAGACACCCAGACGCCCAAAGGCTGCAACAATACGACTGATTTCATCAATACCCAGCCAGTCGTGCGGTGCATCGAAATCCTTGTAACCCTTGGGTAAGCAATAAAAACAGCGCAGGTTACAGCGGTCCGTGACGGACAGTCGTACATATTCGATCTTCCTGCCAAATGGGTCAACCAAAGACTTGTTTTCCTGCATTGCCACCCGTTCCCGGTCTGTTGTGAGCAGGCATCACTAACGCATGATGAGAAGATTATTTCAAGCCGCTTGGTCAAACTTTCACTCTATAGGGAAAAATCAGTAAGATACCCGCCCATTGTTGAGTGATTTTCATGAATACCATTACCGAAGACCGAAACCGCAAACACCTTGCCCTTTGGTTATTTGTCTGCAGTGCCTTGATATTTGCCATGGTGGTCCTGGGCGGCGTCACCCGTCTGACCCGTTCCGGTCTATCCATGGTGGAATGGTCTCCTATCATGGGCATCGTTCCACCCATCGGTGAATCACAATGGCTAGCGACATTTGAGAAGTACAAGGCATTTCCTGAATACCAGAAAACGAATAAGGGCATGGACCTGGATGGGTTCAAATCGATCTTTTATCTTGAATATTTTCACAGGGTTCTAGGCCGCCTTATAGGTCTGGCATTCCTGGTCCCGTTTCTTGTGTTTCTGTTTCGCAAGAAAATCCCAATGGAACTAACGTCCAGGCTGGTCATTATGTTTTTCCTTGGCGGACTGCAAGGACTGCTGGGTTGGTATATGGTAAAAAGCGGCCTGGTAGACAAGCCCCATGTCAGCCAGTATCGACTGACGGCACACCTGAGTACGGCGCTGCTTATCTATGGCTTTATTCTCTGGGTCGGCTGCAGTTTGTTCTTCACGCAAACACGGGGAACCATCACCCCGGCACTGCAACGTTTCTCCCTGGGCGTGACGGCAGTCATTAGCATCATGATCCTCTCCGGGGGCTTCGTCGCCGGCACCAAGGCGGGCTTTGTCTTCAACACCTTTCCGAAGATGAACGGCAACTGGATACCTGAAGGTTACCTTGCCATGCAGCCCTGGTTGATTAATTTTTTTGAGAATGTCGCCACTATACAGTTCAATCACCGCCTGCTTGCCTTGATACTGTTTTTACTGATCCCTGCATTCTGGTTCTACAGCAGAAAGACTGACCTGCCACCACTAACAAGAACACTAATACTTCTGTTGTCAGGCATGCTGGTGATCCAGGTGGGATTGGGAATCGCGACACTGGTATATGTGGTACCGGTAGCATTAGGGGCCCTGCATCAGGCTGGCGCCCTGGTGCTTTTCAGCCTGGCATTGATGATCAATCAACGCCTCTTTCTCTCATAAGCCTGCAGGCGCCTCAAGCTATACTGCTTACCGCTAACTATCAGGCGTAGCCCGGATTCAGTGTAACGGAATCCGGGGGCAATGCTGAGGCTATATAAAACAATGCGTTATCTTTCATATTGTCCCCTGATGGCCCCATCACGGCGAAATATTGCTCATTTGTAAGTCATTGGTAAGCCCCCTCATGTATCATCGGAAAAATGCAGCAATCAGGTCTTCGATCCCCACAGGAGGTCCAACATGAAAACACGTCTCATCGCACTGTTCAGTCTTGCCGTCCTGCTGACTCTTACGGCCTGCGCCAAGAGTGGTGGTGGTAGCGGAGGCGGCTCGGTTCCCAATACCGGCCAACTGGCCGACCCTATGGAGGGCGTGCGCTACAGCACCGCCAGCCAATCGGGGGAGACCAATGCCACTGGAGAATTCCTCTATCTGGACGGTGAGACCGTCACCTTTTCCATTGGCGATATTGTCTTGGGCAGTGTCACCGCCGCGGCCGCCGTGTCCCTGGCCGATGTCGCCGGCGCCACGCTGCCGGTCACCGGCCCCGCGATCAGGCTGGCCGTAAACCGGATCAATAGCATTAAATATGCCGAGCCCCTGGAAGTGGCGGCCAACCTGGCGGTATTCCTGTACACCCTGGATGACGACGGCGATGCCAGTAACGGCGTCCAGGTCCCGGCGCAGATGCATACCCTGGCCACCGGCATGAGCCTGGATTTCAACCAGCCGTGGGAGGATTTTCCCCGGGACTTCCCGCTGCGCCAGCTCCTGGCCGCCGGCCGCAGCGCCGGCCTCTGGGGCGGGGCCCGCCCCGTCCGCAATCCGGCCCTGGCCCTGGATGCCCTCTATACCAGCCTCGGCTTGATACCCCAAATCTGGGCCTTTTCCCAAAGCGACACCGACGGCGATGGCGACGGCCCGGGGGGCATTACGGATCGTGAAATCTATGCCTATGACGCCAACAGCAATTGGACCCTGTGGGAGATCGACGGCGATGGCGACGGCCCGGGGGGCATTACGAGTCGTCGCACCTATGCCTATGACGCCAATGGCAATTGGACCCTGGAAGCGTACGACCCCGACGGCGACGGCCCGGGGGGCATTACCTATCGTACCACCTATGCCTATGACGCCAATGGCAACCAGAGCCTGTATGAGCGCGACGACGATGGCGATGGCCCGGGGGGCATTACGCGTCGCGAAACCTGGGCCTATGACACCAACGGCAACCCGACGCTGTATGAAAAAGATGCCGATGGTGATGGCCCGGGGGGTGTTACGTATCGTTCTACCTCTGCCTATGACGCCAATGGCAACTGGACCCTGTATGAGCGCGACGACGATGGCGACGGCCCGGGGGGCATTACGTATCGTAATACCTACGCCTATGACGCCAATGGCTACCTGACCCTGTCTGAACGCGACGCCGATGGCGACGGCCCGGGGGGCATTACCTTTCGTCGCACCTACGCCTATGACGCCAATGGCAACTCGACACTGTATGAGGCTGACGGCGATGGCGACGGTCCGGGGGGCATTACGGATCGTCGCAACTATGCCTATGACGTCAATGGCAACCAGACGCTGTATGAAGAGGACGGCGATGGCGACGGTCCGGGGGGCATAACGTATCGTCGCACCACTGCCTATGACGCCAATGGCAACCGGACCCTGATTGAAAAGGACGGCGATGGCGACGGCCCGGGGGGCATTACCTATCGTACCACCTATGCCTATGACTCCAATGGCAACTTGACCCTGTTGGAGACCGACGCCGACGGCGACGGCCCGGGGGGCATTACGGATCGTCGCGCCTGGGCCTATGACGCCGATGGCAACCGGACCCTGGGTGAGAACGACCCCGACGGCGACGGGGTGGTGGATGTGCGTTACACCTACAGCCATACCGCGGTCAATCGCTGGATGCCAATGTTCCCCGTTGATTGATTGGGCGGTGCTGGCCTAAATGCAGCGTAGCGTAATCCGGGGCTCTACCCGAACACCACTGCGGGCACTATGTACCCATAGAGAACCACCCCTATCCCAGCCTTCCCCCTGTAAAGGGGGGAAGGAGTCATGATTTGCTGGCTTAGCCATCGTAATCCGGGGCTTTATCCAGACCCACTACGGTCACTATGCACCCACCACTACGGGCACTACGTCCCTGAGGGGTAATGGGACAAACGCTAACTGTTTACCTGTCCCCGCGCCTGACCTGGACGGCGGCCTGCGCGATAGTTTCCGTTCTCAACACCGTGGTCCCAGACCCATCGCCCGGAGCAGCGACAACACCCACTGCCAGGGCCTGGCCACTAACTATTCAGGAAACACGCATATATAGTCCAGGGACACTCCATCCGGGGATAGCTTTCCCAACATAAGCCGCTATACTGTTCGCCCTGTTTGAGGAGCCGCATGAATAAATTATGAGCAAACTTACTCATCTGAATACGAAGGGCGAGGCCCATATGGTCGATGTGGGCGATAAACCATCGACGACCCGCGAGGCGGTCGCCGAGGGCCACATCACTATGCGGGCGAGCACGCTCCAACTTGTCACTGAGGGCAACAATAAAAAAGGGGATGTGCTGGCGACGGCGCGTATCGCCGGCATCATGGCCGCCAAAAAAACCTCGGGGCTCATTCCCCTGTGCCATCCCATCCCCATCAGCGGTATCGAGCTTGAACTGGAGACGCGGGACACCCCGGCACAGGTCTATTGCCGCGCCAGCGTTCGCACCCAGGGACAGACTGGCATAGAAATGGAGGCCCTGACAGCGGTACAGATTGCCCTGCTGACGGTATATGACATGTGCAAGGCCGTGGACCGCGGCATGGAAATCCGCGATGTGCGACTACTGAGCAAGTCCGGAGGCCGATCTGGAGCCTGGCAGCGAG
>BTRG01000074.1:0-9551 GCA_036986275.1 Gammaproteobacteria bacterium
TCCAGATTAGCCGTCACTGCCGTCGATTTATTAAATTCCATGGTCTTGTTCTGGTCGGTGAACAAAACCGTATAATCAGCGGTTTTTGTATCGACCGTACCCGATAAAGACTCAAGGTTCTGATCATGGTTAGCCGCAGACAGCGCGGCTGCTTTACCAGTCCTTGAAATTAAATCTGTAGCCATTACACGGCGACTCCTGTATCGACTCGTAACCAGTTTGTTCCATCGGAATATGCCAGTATCTTTGCTGGGGTTCCAGTGGAGTCATGGACATATATTAATGCTGAAAAGGCGTTGTCTGACGCGCTGGCCTGCCAATCCGCAGCCGTTGGCAAATTCGCTCTGGCGTATCCCTGAATGAGAAAAGGGCCGGACCCAACACGCTGAAATAACTCGGCAAACCAACGCCTGGCGGGTTCAAACTCTTTATGTGTAAACGGCGATAACCTGACTTTCATGCCGTTCCCTGTCTTTCTATCGTCTCCAGCCCTTCAATCCGATACTGTTCTGAATCCGCATAAGTCAGGCGATAATTGCGCTGTCTGAACTTGCCACAGCGCCGCAACCGGTCATCGGAACCACCAACATCAACCGATCTGGCAGCCTGCCATGTATCGTCTGATTCGTCCGACACTTCAATCGAAAGCGTTGTGCTTGTATCTGTCGGCGTACCAACCGGCCATATTTCGGATTGAAACTTTCGCTTTCGATTGCCAAAATCCTGCGGGCCGGTGACTAATTGCATGTTGATGTTTGCCCCACTGAATCCAGTTGATGAAAATACTCCGTCTTCAAATACGCCAGTTTCGAAAACCGTGGAAGCGCCTATCGTGTCCTGTGGCGAATTATCGTCTGCCGGCGTGATTAAATCACCGTTCGATAAAATACCCTCACCCAGCCGGGTAGAAGTTGCTTTTGTCCAGTTCATGACCGGGAAATCATCTATTCCGGATTGCTCAAGACCCCATAAATACCACCGGTCAGAGGTCAATTCATAAACCAGTGTGACCGTGGGGGCTATAGTGGTAGACAGAAAATACAGCGTCAGAACGTAGTAGGTACGTCCTCCCACCTGGAACCCTGACCCGTTTAATAGAACAGAATCAATCGTGATTGCCGATCCCAGGAAGGTGTCAATATTGTTGGTTGATATTTTAGTGGGGATGAAATTTTGCAGGGAATATACCGAAACACCGCCAGAGGCCGTATTACCCACCCAGAAGGTTAAATCAGCCTCTTCCCAGAAAGAATGTAAATTAACCGCCCCAACGGAAAAGTCTATATCAGTTCTAGGGCTTAAACTAGACCCGGTAGGGTTGGCGTCATCATAGAAAAACTCCAGCGTCCTGTTCCCCAGCGCAACAACATGCTGGTGGTGCTCGCCAATATAAACCCCACCATCGGGTTGTACCTCTGCGTTTCTAACTGATAGAGCATTCCAGGCGGTAGGATCTGATACGGATGATTCGTTGATGTTCCCCAATGTATCGCCGACAAATAGTTTGGAATTAATGACTGCTCCGCCCTTGGCCAGGGTTTTTCCGGCATTGGGAGGAAAGTCCGCATCTGAAATAGCAGCGATAACCGTTGGGGACGATGAATTTATGACCCAGCCTTCGTTGTTCTCAGGATCGAGGATAATAAGATAATTACCAAGCTCGAATATATATACTCGCTCCGTCCCGGCCGTAATCGACATGGTTGAGCCTGAATAACTGGTTTGGTACACCGTTGCGTTGTTGACAAAATACTTTTTACCAACTTTGTTCCAGTAATATACCCCGCGTCCCTTAGCATCTGAGACGGCTGCGCTGGCGTCCTCGAAAACATTAATCCCAGGACGTTGCGTGGCATACCAATTACCGCTGTCTGGGTATTTGTCGTACACCGCGTTTTTGGCGTATGAAGACATCTTGATAATACCGCCACCGGAAAACTGCTTAATATGGAGGTCGGTAATTGCGGGAATACGCATCAGAACCCGTCTGAGTGAATGTCGTAAATGGTACGGCGGCGCAGCGCAGAATCCATGGCCAAATTATTGACCCGGCGCGCCAGATTGGCGTTTCGAATTGATTTGAACGCATCATTAGCCAGCTTCATATTGAGCGGGTCCATCGGGGAACCGAGCTCACCGGCAATCTCCAGCGCCAGATTGAAGATGATCGCCCGATCATAGGCAGGCGGGAGAGTTGAGCTTGATGCCAGCGCAGAAAACTCGCTAAGTTGCTTCAATGACCACACATGCAGTGTGTAGGTTTGATCGGGATTGACATCCAGAGTTAATTTACCTAGAGGATAAACGGGCTCATACCAGCCCCGGCCGGGACGGGAGGATTCGTTCTTGTTGGCGATGCGAGTGAATTCACGCAGCATCATGGTGATTTCAAAGCGATAGGACACATCTCCCCCGCTATCGGTTAGCCAGGCATCAGCCATCGATAAGGGGCGGTCAGTATTCACATCACCACCGGAACCCATCGTGTATTCAGTTTTTCCGGTAATCAGCGGGATTACATCCTCGACACGATACGGTACCGTGATATTTTGCTCTGACCAGCTTGTGAGCATGGCATTCATGGCTTCCAGACCATCGGCAGATTCGGCAGACGTTGGATCTTGGCCGGAACTGACCGCACCTGATTTCCGGTATGCCGCAGTGACTAACTGCTGTGCGGTCTTAGCTGCCATATGATTTTGTCTCTGATATCTTCTTTCTCAGGCTCGCAACTGTAGCGTGTCCCGTCACCTTGATCCTCAGTAAACCAGCCTCGGTCTTCAGTGATTCAAGTTCATCTTCAGTAGATTGCCTGTTTGGATGATCCCGCCAACCAGAGCTCAGCAGGGCATCAAAATCATCTGAATCAATGACCTTTGCGTCTTCGGTATCATGGTATATCCACATCTGGTGACTCATTCGTCCCCTCCTAAAAAGAAAACGGGGCCGAAGCCCCGTTCAGTGTTAGCCCCATATCCTGCAAGCTTGAGGCTCTCGGTTAACGTCCGCTGCCATCACATATCCGTACAGGACATCGATCCTGGTCGGCATGGCATCACTCGATATTGTGTACTGGGTCAGCACGCGCATCGAAATGTCCTCAAACACGACTCGTGACTTGTTATGCACATCGTTGGGCATTAACAGGTCAGCAGAGGCGCATGTAAAGGCATTCTTGTGAAAGGCCAGGCTGTTCTGGTAAGTGGTGGAGGCAGTTCCGACAAACGTAACGGCTGCATTATCAAGCGGCAATGCGCTGATGTTTTGGTACACACCCGTTAAGTTGATAGCCGGCCTGAAATTAACCGCTGCAATAGCATTGCTTGACCCGGTAGCGTCGGCAGTTACGACAAACTGCTTCAGGCTGCTGTACGCCTGCTTGGTTTCAGGGTGAACGTCAAAGACGCCGGCAACAGTAAATACGTCGCCCTTTTTGATGGTCGGCGCCGCATCGGTAAACGCATCCATGCCGATAGAGGTCTGTCCAGTAGCGATAGACGCATCGTTAATCACGACAGTCCCCGCGAATGCCCCGTTGGTATGGGTATTCAACAGCTCGGATTCCAGGAAGTCAAAACCGGAACCGCGCCCGATCATGCCCTCCAGGTACTGGCGACTGATTGAGGTCGAATCCTGAAACAGACCCTTAAGCCCGTTGGTCAGGGTTGCCGACACATCGGAATCGATCAGTACGCACCGGTCCCCGTCCTTTGGGGTGGCCTGCTGGTTCATTTTGGCGCGGCCCTGACCGAAGGGAAGCAGCGTCGTAGGAGCAGTGCCCGGCGTGCCCACACTCGGCGCTACGCTGGAATACATGCTAAGCAGGTCGTTATCGACAAACGCGGCCAGCTGGGACATAGCAGGAACAACGATACGCTCCGAAAAACGATCGATATCCAGCGCCATATCGGCTGTGGTGAATGTGGTATCGACGTGACGTTGCGAACTAACAGGCAGGGTAACGCTGTTTTCCTGCGGTTCTTCCGTGCTCAGAGCGGCGCCACTTTGCACCGTGTATTTGCGCGGCAGACGAATACGCAGGCTGGCGCCGATCTTGGCCCCTTCCTGGGCGAACGAATTGTCATACTGCTTGTTGATGGAACCGAGAAACTGCGCCTTGGAATGCAGTACGCGCTGCATTTCCTCGGTGATTTTGTCGGTTGTGAGGTTGGTACTCGTATTACTGGCCATTTGAGGGCTCCTTCTGTCATAACGACAGTAAATAAACGGTTAGTGCTGTCTCCCGACAGTACGTTGTGTTTTACCTTCTGCGAATGCTCCGCTGCCGGTCAGCGACCTCCTTCTGGCGTTTTCGAATCCGTTGATCCGGGGATAACTTGGATTCGTCTACAGTCGGGTGATCGCCGCCTTCAAGCGGGGTTATCGGTTCGGGTGCTGAACTGGTTGTGTCCAGCGAATCCGCAAGTTTTTCAATCTCAATCGTTTGATCACGAGGAGAAAGTTGGGAGATACGCATTGCATCAGTGGGATTAGCGTTTAAATAGGTGAAGACCTCTGCCCCTTCGTCGCCCATGTCCATAATCTCGACTAGAGAATGGTCAGTAAGCGGAAAATGAGCTTCAGAGACCACCTTTCCAAACCCTGGTGTTGATTTCTCACTGTCAGCAATGAAGCCTTCAAAACGCTTGACCAGGCCGGGATCAGCGGCTTGATCAGATTCTTTTGGCTTGGGTGACACCGGCTTTGAACCAGCAGACCGCACATCGATGCGGTAGTCCATAACGGCGTCTTCGTACTCTTCAACACTTTCAAAGTCATCGCGCTGCGGTCGAACTATTTCCGGAGTGGCTAATGTGTCAACTTTCTGGCTCAGTTCATTAAGCTGGCCTTGCAGTTTCACATTGCCTTCTTCCAGCTCTGCGTTCTTCGCAGTGAGTTTTGAAATTCTCCGCTCGGCACGTCTGTCACGTTTCGAGGGAGTCGCGTCCTTTTCAACCGGCAAGGAGTCGTCAGCCGTTTTGCCAGGATCTGAAACCTGGTCTACTTTCTCAGGCTCGGCAGCCTGAACAGTTTCATCAGTCATAATTTATCCTATAGAGTTAGTAACATACCATGTTGTTCCTGAATATCTGAACACAATACCTGTGTCCGTCTCCAGAAACAGCGAAAAAGGCTCTACGTTCTGCGTAGGCTTAGTGTCCGTGGACAGTCCATAAAACCTTTTAACTTCGGTTCTGGTTGAGCTGATTGCCATGCTTATCCTCCTTGCTCGACTTGTAGTAACTCGGCAATAGATTGAGCTACCAGGTCTTTGATCTGTTCGGAATCCATCACCATTGACTGCATCGTCTCGATACGGTCGGTCAGGGCTTTGAATTCATCTGTATCGGCTTTGGACTCGGCGGCCATGATCTTTGTCTCTGCCTCCATGATCTTCAGCTTGTTGTCCAATTCCTCTTGTGTGGCCTGTACTGCCTCCTGAATAGCCTGCTCGACCATCTGCGGGGTTACTTCTGGCTCCTTGCCGTCTTTATCATCGGCAATACCGGGCGGCAAGGTCTTTTTCAGGCGCTCAGCAATAGCATCAGCTTTCGGCCAATCCATGTTTTCCGCTATAAGGTCAGAGATAAGTGGCGCGATGTTCGGCAGGGCTTGTGCAAAAGCCATCATGGATTCGCGTGATTCTTCTCGCAGCGTCGTATAGCTTGGACCGGCCTGCACCCGCACATCATATCGTCCGGCGCCTAAATCATTCACCTTGCGGGTGGTCCCGTCCGCATTAACGACAGTCTTATTCAGTTCAACGAAATCATCCGTATCTTCTGGCGTCATAACCCTGACGATGCGCTGGGTATCGTAAATGCGCGGGATCATATCAACCAGAATTCGGCCAGTCTGCTTTAGAGATAAATTCAAATTATCATGATAAGCGTAACTTGATACATCGCTGCTACTCTTTCGTTCGCGTATGGCCTTGCCGGATTTCTCATTACTTGGCTCGCCACGGGTCGCTTTGTACATTCCAGTGGTGGCGTCCATATCGGCATCATCAGACAGCGCGTTTATCATGTGCGCCTGACTGGGAATGGGCGGGCTGACCCGCTGCGGCATCGGCACCCCGTCAATATGGCTATACAGGAGGTAGGGGAGGTTGTCCTTGTTCGCCCTGTCCCACATGGAATCAAAAGATTCAATCTGGTCTGGGGTAGCCAGGAAGGGAACTTTGGGCTGCAACGCGGTCTGCTCAATCTGCGCGGTACGGTTAAAGTTGTACATACGTTGCGCGTCCTTGGCGTGTCTGATCACTCCCCGATAGAAGTCATATCCCCTGACATTCAATTCCTTACCCACTACCCGGATGATGGGGATATAGAAGCTGGGGAATTCTCGTGGTTTTTCCAGAAACTCACGCGCCGTCAGCTTGAACCATTCAATTTTGGGTACTTCGGCCTCCCGGGTTTCCTGAATCCGGTCACCGTCTTTCATGGATTTAACTTTCAGGTTTTCCAGAGCTTGCTCGTCATCGACGTAATAGACCGATCCCGATGACATTCGAACGGCAATCTTGGTAACCGGGATTTTTCGGAAATACTCGACAATCCTGATTTCCTGATCCTGATACCAGTAATCGTACTCATCACCAGACCCGGCGAAATCCCAGCTTGCGGTATCTTTGTCAGGCCAGCGGGCTTCAAACATGCCCCGGGACATCATCGAGGAAACAAATCCCCAGTTGGCATCACCGCCATGCGGTTCCTGAATGTCAGGGTCAAGATAGACTGAAAAGCTGTTTTTTATCCGCTTGATGCGTATGACCTGGCTAAAGGGATCGGCGGCATCCCATTCCGTCACAATGCGCCAATAGCCAAAACCATGGCCGGCAGCATGATCCGCACCGGTATTGTAGGCAATCTGTGCGTCAGAATTCTGTTCAATCGACCGAATAAGGCCGTTCATGGTCTGACTTAGAGTGTAATCCTTGGTCCCGGCCTTATTTTCTCCCTTTGTATCTGAATTTGATTCGGCGGGGTGGATGATGATCGCCGCCTTGCCTTGCCGCTGATCACCGGTAACCTGATCGATCCGCTCTTCCATTTTATTGAAGGTCAGGCAAGGTCTGTCATCACTCTCGCGCTCTCGACGAATATCCGCCGGCCATTGGTTACCATGGCGGAAATCGATGTCATCTTCGGCCAGGTCGCGGTTTTTCTCCTCATACTCATACGCACGCTTAAACCTGACTAAAGCCTCCTCTAGTACTTTCTGCTCGGTTTCAGCAGCCTTTTCGGTATCTACCGGACTGGGATCAATGGGGAGAAGAGTGGTTTTCAATGGACGATCGCCATAACGTCAGGCTCACGGATAGCAGTCAGGTCTATGCCGCCTAAGTTCATCTGTAAATCCTCGCCCGTGTATGAACCATACAACACCCTCATTCCGACCATGATTTGCATAGGCATTCGTAAACCAGTCTTTTTGCAGCGTTTCCCTGGCCCCGTATATTTAACTATCCCCAGCCGAGTATGATCGTCAGCGCCGGGAACCAGAATCAGCCTTGATTCCTCAAGGACTTCATCCAATGGTTCGACCAGAATGATGTCAGATTGAACTTTTAGCGTCCCATCGGTTGGATTCATGCTCTATTTCCCACTTTGATTGATACAAGCCAGCGGGCCATTGTAACAAAACCCCACATTACACTTGTTTTGGTCTAATTACCTACCCCATCCACCCACCGGCAGAAGGGGCCTTTAGGTGTCGTGTGTGACCTGGCAGCCTGACCTTTGGTTTCTTTCGCACCAGCCCTGAAAATAGCTCAGACAGTGCCCAGATCAAAGCGTCTGCACGGTTCGGGGAGTCTTCACCCAAATAACCAGCGGTACTAAAAGCTACTAATTCATCTTCCAGGTCCATGAAATATCCTACGTGCCGAACTTTTCCTTGCTCATACAGGGCGCTGAAAGGCTCGGCACGCACTGCTTTACCCCGTGAAGCATGGACCATCTTAAAATTAGCGCGAGGAGCTGAGACTTTGATGGTAAATTCGACCATCGCCCCGCCATAGTTCCCCTCACCAACGATAACATCTGCTTCATGACGCTCGTAAGCATCTGTAGCAACCTTTCCCCAGGTTCCTGGACCCGCCTTGACCGTCAGGTCTTCAAGCAGATACCCGTTGCCATCGGTTCCTAATCCCATCACCACAATACCAATAGCATCGTTGTCCACATTATCCACATCCCCCGATCCTGACGGGTCTACAGCCACCACTACCCGTACCATGTCCGGCATCTTTCCCCCGGTATGGCGCCACTTTTCAATGTCTTCCTCAGAAAACAGCTGGTTAGGCGTGGCATCTGCGAAATCACCTTGCAGAAATCTCTTTCGTAACCGTGCGCTTAATCCCTGTAATGTCTGGATATACCCGCCGGTCAGGTTTTCCTGGTTATCTTCCGGGTTGATCTTGAAATAAGCATAGTCCTGCGCATTGCTGATTTTCTTTTTTGTTTCAGGGTCTTGCTTGAGAATAAACAGCTTGTAAGACCAATGCGCCTTTGATGGAGGATTGCAGTCATACAGCATCTGCGGCTTCATTAATCCAATAACTTGCCCGTCTATAATAACACCAACCTTTTGCGCCAGCCGTGTTATGGCTATCTCTCGGGATTGCCCTGGTATCTGGCTACACTCGTTCAGATAGATGGTGACGTATTCCTGACCCAGTATCTTTTCCGTCCGCTCCTTGTCGTCCAGGCCACCAAACCAAATCTCTGCACCATTATCGAACCTGACAAAAAAGTCCGTCTTGTTCAGATCGTAAGTGACTCCCGGGAAACAAAGAGCCATCACCTTAGGGAATGTGTCGTGGATAACGGCCTGTTTGACGTGGCTGAACCGAAACCGAAGAATCGCGTGTCGTGAGCCTGGGGCTGCCTGTGCCCGGGTTATAACATGCCTCACCAGCAGGAACGTCTTACCGCTCCTCGACCCACCGAATAGCATGATGTGACAGGCTAATCCAGCAAGTATTTTCCTGGCTTCTTCCTGAGCGTCAGTTAAATGCACGCCTTAATGTCTAACTTATCCAGGGCTACCACAACAGGGCCGCCGCCTTCTCCGGTTAACTCGATGGCTTTCAGGGTTGGTATTGACTTGTCTATCACAATCCTTGCAGCGTTAACCTGGCTAGGCGTCATTTCACATTTATCATTTGCGTGTAAAGTCAGTCTGTTAAGCAGCTGACCTGCTGCAATAAGTCGCTTTGTCTTTGTGTCGTGTGTTGTTTTATTGGTTCGTGCTGCCATCGGGTTCACCCGGTCAGCGGGATAGGCCCGCAGTAAAGTTTATCCAGCTCTCGTTCGATCTTTTCGAGCTGGCGTAATGTAGAGCTATTCTAAGTTACCTGTAAGAAGTACCGACAAGGATAGTAACACTTATCAGTGACTTACAATAGTGTGCTCAAAGTGTAGCCTTTTCCGACTACCAGCTATCAATAGCTTATCTCATTATTGTCTGGCTGACTTTACACTTATCGAATATTAATTATGTACCTTACTCTATGTTTATTTATCTTTAACCTGTATTCAGTG
>BTRG01000075.1:0-9199 GCA_036986275.1 Gammaproteobacteria bacterium
CAGGTGATCCGTGACAAGGCCTTGCAGGGTTATGACCTGTTGGTCATTGGCGCGCGCGGCATGCACAGTGTTCACGATATCTTTCTGGGACGAAACGCAATCCGCCTGGTCAAGAACTTACCGGTATCGACACTGGTGGTCCGAAAAAACGATACCGTCAAACAAATATTGTGGCGCATCCCCCGCGGAGCCATTGAAGAAAAACATCTCGCCTTGATAACGTATATTGTCAAGACTCTGCAGGCAGACCTGACGCTGCTCGATGTCCAGCCCAGCGCTATCCTCTATGGCCGCCGCCGAGGCGCCAATGTTAATGCCATCGATCCTTGTGAACCGGGCGGACGCCTGGGACGGTTACGATCACGCATTGCCGAGGTCACGGGAAGAACAGTTGCCTGCCGTGTGCGCACCGGCATCCCCGAAGAAGTAATCCTTAGTGAAGCCGCCGTCGGCAACTACGATCTCGTGGCGATCAGCGCCCGGCCCCGCCGTGGGTTCGGCAAACTGTTTACCGAGGATCTCCCGTATCGGGTGGCCCGCAACATACCGGTGTCGGTGCTTTTGTTGCATTAATATTGCACCATTCACTTTCAAGTCCTGTTTATTAGTCAATGAGAAATGGGGCCCAAAAATGACGCCGTGACCTACAGGGATTTACCGGTGTGATAAGGCTGCGTGTTATATCAAAAAGTGTTTATTTATGAAGCAAACAGAGAATAAACCAGGCCACTTCCCGGTTTCCCCTATGCTGATAGACAGGATATTGGCATCGAAAACTGGAATCTGAAGCATACCGGGTTTTTCGTGTGACTGAAAAGCTGGCTTTTTGCCATCGGTGCCCGTATAGTCGCGCCACCTTGACCGGCCAAGGCCGGGACAGGAAGAGACGTTTCTGACCCTCCCCGTGTTTTTCTTACTCACAATCTGGTTAGCAACGTAGGGCCCAACCGCCTGACGGGATTCATCGCGTCAGTTATCGGGGCCCAGGAGTGAACCAGGTCGTGTGATACCCATCGGGCATCCCGCCCATGTTCGTATTCATCAATAAATCGTCTGTCGAGGACCGGCAGGCAGGGGGCTTGTTTTGTCATTTAATAAACTGAATTTGCATTCCAATCTGCTCAAGGCCATAGACGCCTGCGGATTTGACCAACCGACTGATATCCAACGAGAAGCAATTCCGGTAGTGCTGTCCGGACGCGATCTGATGGCCTCGGCCCAGACCGGCACCGGTAAAACCGCCGCTTTCGTGCTGCCGGCGCTGCAGCAATTACTCGCCCCGGCGCGCAATAAAGGCAAGGGGCCGCGCGCGCTGGTACTTACACCCACGCGTGAACTGGCCATACAGGTGAACGACAACATTCGCCAGTTCAGCCGCTTCTCCCGGTTCGTCACCGGCACTGTCGTCGGCGGTATGCCCTACCCACCACAAATGAAAATGCTGCGCAACCCATTGGACCTGCTGGTGGCCACACCCGGCCGGCTGATGGACCACATGGAATCGGGCCGCGTTGATTTCTCGCGACTAGAGATGCTGGTGCTGGATGAAGCCGATCGCATGCTCGACATGGGCTTCGTCGATGCCGTCAAGACCATCGCCAGGGCCATGCCGAAGGCGCGCCAGACGCTACTATTTTCCGCCACGCTTGAAGGCGAGATTTTGAAAATCGCCAAACAAATACTCAATGATCCGGTACGTATTCAGCTCGCATCCAATCACGATCGCCATGCCTCCATCACCCAGCATGCACACCGGGCCGATGACGTCACGCATAAGCACAGCCTGCTTTCGCATTACGCCAGCGACACGTCACTGAGTCAGGCCGTGATCTTCACCGCTACCAAGCGCAACGCCGATCGTCTGTCGAAGAAACTTATGGCCGACGGCCACACCAGCGCCGCCCTGCATGGTGACATGAGCCAGAACAAGCGTAAACGCACGGTAGATAACATGCGTCGCGGTAAAATCAGACTGCTGGTCGCCACTGATGTTGCCGCCCGCGGTCTCGACATCAGGGGTATCAGCCACGTGATTAATTTCGATATGCCAATGGTGGCCGAAGACTACATACACCGTATTGGTCGTACCGGTCGTGCCGGCGCCAAGGGCACGGCAATTTCACTGGTCGGACCGGACGACCATCGCAAGGTCTCTGGTATTCAGCGTCTCACCGGCGGCGATCTCAACTGGGCCGTGATTGAGGGTCTCGAACCCACCCGCGCCGCGCCGCGCCGCGGACGCCCATCCCCTGGTAAAGGCAAAGGGTCACGCTTTAGCAAAAAACCCGGTGGCCAGACTCGTACCAAAACACGTTCGCAGGAGAACAAACCGAAACACAAGGGGGGTCAACGTCAGCGCAAGTTCAGCGGTAAGGGCAACACCCATTATCGTTCGCAAGCTGCGTTGGGTTAAAACTATTAAAACAACAGCCCCGATTTCCTGAAAAGAGATCGGGGTTTTTTATTGGCCAAGTCAACCGAATCAGTGCTATGGGGAATTGCGCCTGTTTTCCGCTGAGTAAAGAACACTGCCCTGTCTTTGCGCCCCGAACCCGCCTTATAATATAGTATGGTATTTAATGTTTGGCGTGGAGAGCATGATATGGAGCACGATATTATAATTATTGGCGCAGGTCCGGCCGGACTCAGTTGTGCCCGTTCACTTGCCGATACCAATCTGAATGTATTAATTGTTGAAAAATCATCCCTGGCGCAAATTCGCAAACCCGCACCCGACGGTCGCGAGATCGCGCTGACCCATCTCTCGGTCAAGCTGCTGCGGGAACTCGGTGTCTGGTTGCGCATCCCTGCTGAGGAAATTACAGCAATTAAGAAAGCCAGTGTGATGGATGGCGATTCCGCTTATAGCCTGAATTTCGCAAACCGCGGGGTTGCCGATGATGTGCTGGGCTACATGGTATCCAATCATGTAATCCGCAAGGCGTTGTATGATGAAGTCGCTACCCTGGACAACGTCAAGATCCTGACCCATATCGTCGTTGAGGATGTCAGCACGGATAATCAGAGTGCGGTCGTGACCTTTGCCAATAGCGAAACCAGAAAGGCCAGACTGGTCGTTGCCGCCGACAGCCGTTTCTCCGAGACACGGCGTAAAATGGGCATACCCGCGAAGATGCGGGACTTTTCCCGGGTTGCCATCGTCTGCCGTATGGAGCACGAAAAATCGCACCATGATACTGCCACGGAATGTTTTCATTACGGCAGAACGCTGGCGGTATTACCCTTATCGGGAAACACATCCTCTATCGTGATCACGGTCTCAACAGACCTGGCCAATGCCATCGTTAACATGGATGAAGATGAGTTCAATGCGGATATTCAACAGCGCTTCGGTAATCGACTGGGTTGGATGAAACTGATTGGCAAACGTTATCCCTACCCCCTGGTTGCGGTGCACGCCGACAAATTTGCCACCCAGCGTTTCGCCCTGATCGGAGACGCGGCGGTCGGTATGCATCCGGTGACGGCCCACGGATTTAATCTGGGGCTTCGTGGACAGAATACGCTGGCCAGGGAAATAAAATCGGCCTTATCCCAAGGCAAGGATTTCGGTTCACTGGCAGTGTTGAAAAAATACGAATCAAAACATATGCGCATAACGTGGCCCATGTACCTGGGCACCAACGGTATTGTAAGTTTGTTCACGAATGATGCCGCACCAGTGAAGGCTATCAGAAGTCTGGTATTAAGGCTTGCCAACAATTTGCCGCCGATCAAGCATCTGATTACGCGCAGTCTAACGGAGAAAGGTAATAACACCCGGGGGAAGTCACCGCTTCTTCCTTAATACAGACAGGATTTACAGGATGAACATGATAGATCTTCTCATTCACCAGGATATTTCTGCATATCCTGTCAATCTTGTTAATCCTGTCTATATGTTGAAAAAGTATTAGATTTTGTTGGGCTACGCTATCGCTAACCCAACCTATTGGCCGTTTGGTGACTTGATGTTGAGCACCAGCCAATAAAGACCGAGCTGGCGCACGGCCTCCATGAACTGATCGAAATCCACGGGCTTGCGGATGTAGCTATTGGCACCCAAATCGTAACTGCTAATGATGTCGCTTTCCTCGTTAGAGGTAGTGAGAATAACGACAGGCAGACGCTCGGTGCGGTCATCCTCACGAATCCGTTTCAGCACCTCCAGACCATCCACCCTGGGCAGTTTAAGATCCAGCAGGATCACCTGTGGCTGATTACTCAGATCACGGCCCTCATGTGTGCCCTCAGCAAATAAATAGTCCAGGGCCTCAACCCCGTCTCGCGCCACGATCACTTCATTGGCAATATTATTTTTCTTCAACGCCCGCAATGTTAAAGCCTCGTCGTCGGGGTTGTCCTCCACCAGTAGTATTTTCTTGTTGTCCATTATCACCTCCACCATTAACGCCTAAACTGAAATAAATCGTGGCCCCGGAATCCTGTTCGGCCTCGGCCCATGTGCGCCCTCCATGGCGGTGAACAATACGTTGTACTGTTGCCAGTCCCACACCTGTTCCTGAGAATTCTTTTGATGTATGCAGGCGCTGAAAAGCACCAAACAATTTGTCTGCATATTTCATGTCAAACCCCGCACCATTGTCCCGTACGTAATAGACAATCTCTCCATTTTTCTCCATTACACCAAACTCGATTTCCGGCTTTTCTTTCTTACCGGTGTATTTCCAGGCATTACCCAACAAATTGTCCATAACTACCTTCAGTAGACGTCTATCACCCCTTACGATGATACCTTCCGCAATGCGAGTATCCACCTGACGTTTCGGCTCTCTCGCCGCCAATTCATTCAACACCTCGGACGTCATCGCCGACAAATCGATGGCCTCACACTTTAACCTGGAACGCGTCACGCGCGACAATTCCAGTAAGTCATCAATCAGCTCGGCCATTTTCTGGGCGCCACCGCGGATACGGCTCAGATAGTCACGACCGTCCTTGTCCAGCTTGTCTCGATAATCTTCCAACAACGCCAGACTGAAGCCATCAATACTGCGCAATGGCGTGCGCAAGTCATGTGAAACGGAATAGGCGAATGCCTCGAGTTCCTTGTTAACGACTTGCAGCTCATTCGTACGGGCATCAACCATTTCTTCAAGATGATCGCGGTGTTCGCGAAGCTCTCCTTCCGCACGTTTGCGCGCGGTAATGTCGTGTACGATGGCGACGAATCTCGCTGGCTCATTCGCTGGCTGAACATACGAGAGCGAGATCTCCACCGGAATCAGGTCGCCATTCTTGCGCCGGTGAATGGTCTCGAACTGATGTTGCTTGAGTTCGCCATCCAGCATTGGTTGAATCATCTGCCGGAACGCCTGCTCATCAAACTCAGGTTTGATATCCACCGGACTCATGTCCAGCATCTCTTGCTCGCTGTAACCGACCTGATTGATAGCGCCAAGGTTGACGTAGTTGAACTTCAGCGTTTCCGGGTCAAACATGAAGACACAATCCGTGGTCATGTCCAGCGTGCTCTTCAAACGATACACAACCTGGTCGGCTTCCTTCTGGGCAGTGATGTCAGTCAACACCCCGATCATGCCTACAGACTTGCCTGATGCGTCGCGTTTCACGTTTGCCTGACAATGCACCCACCCGATAGATTTATCGGGTTTTACGATTCTGTACACCACGCTGAATGGGGTGTTCTTTTCCAGTGCGTCTGAGGTGTCCTTGGCCAACATCTCCATATCCGCCGGGTAAACCCGGTCATAGAAGTCCTGAGCCTCTCCCTTGAATTCACTGGCTTGCATTCCAAAAATCTCTTCCATTTTTTCGGACCAGTCCAGCCGATCCGTAGCGATATCCCATTCCCAGACACCGATATCACCGGCATCAATCGCCAAACCCAGTCGTTCGGAACTTTGCACAAGTTCCTTGCGGGTGTTGATGCGCTCGGTGATATCGAGAAAGGTCACGACGGTACCCACGATCTCGCCCTCTTTACGTATCGGGTGTGACCAGTATTCAATAGGAAAGCTACTGCCATCCTTGCGCCAGTAGACTTCATCATCGCCATGCGCACTGCTCTGTTCCAGCGTTGCTATATGCACGGCGCACTCTGCCCTGGGATGGGGTGAACCATCGGGCCAGCTGTGGTGAATCAGCGCATGGATGCCCTGGCCAAGCAGTTCGGATTCGTTATCATAGCCGAGCATTTCCACACAGGCGCGGTTTACAAACGTGCAATTGCCATCGAAATCAACACCATAAATGGCCTCTTCAGTTGAATCCATCAGCAATTCGATCAGCTCATCTTTTTCGTGCTGGGTCACCTGCGCCTGGAGCGCCTGATCGTTGAGTCGCTGGGTATTGATGGCCAGTGCCGCCTCTCGTGCCAGATCCTGAATGACGGCCTCATCGCGCGCGGAGTAGTCACGCCGAATCTTCATGCTGGTGGACATCAGTACACCGATCGGCTTGCCCTCAAGTCGCAATGGTGCGGAAAGGGCCGACTGGATCTTGAACCGCTGTCTGAGTTCCGGGCTGCAGCTTGGGTAGGTCTGGACATCGGCAATGGCAAATACCTGGTCCTGCTTGAAGGTCATGATAGCGAGTGAGGGCTCATCCATCGCTACCCGGAAATGACCGCCGGCATTGAACTTGGCCCCCGTTTGCGCGACACCAACGAGTTCATCTTGTTCGGCATCGTGCAATAAGAGAAAACACATATCTCCTTCCATCGTGCGATCGGCAATAGAGATCACGGAATTGGCCACGCTTTCAAGTGACATGGAGTGTCCGGTTTTGCGCAGCAGCCAGTTATTCAGCTCGAGCATCTCACTTTGCATCTGCAAAGTACTCAGAAGATTGCGATAGGCCGTGGCCAACACGCCGATTTCATCGGTGGACTGGGATTTCAATGCATTCAGTTCCAGCCCAAGGAGGGGTTGATGGCCATCAAAAACGGCCTCGAGCGGCGCCAGTGACTGACCAAAACTGCGGACAAAGATCAGACTGCCGCCAATGGCAAGAAGCTCAAGGAACAGCCAGACAATAAAAGTTTCGGTAGTAAAAAAACCGGTTCGACTCCAGTAATACTGCACCAGCATGGTATCGATCAGCAACGGCACCAGCGCGCCAATCAAAAACACCTTGGTTTTTACCGTGATATGTGGCTTTCCCATTTGTACGCCGCTTAGCGCCCTGCCAAACAGATCAAGAATCAGAAAAAAGATAGGCAGACCGACGATAATAGAAACGATCAGCGCCACCATATTGATGCGGAACCAGTCGACAGGCTGTGACACAAAACCGGCATACAGCTCGGCGGCCCAGATTACGGATACCGGCGCCATTACCAAATACAGTAAAAATAGTAACCAGAAATGAAATGGGAATCGGCGAACGCAGTCCCGGGCCGCGGGTATTGACTCATCGCAAGAATTTTCCAGGTAGGTAACAATCGGTCGCGCAAAACGCATGAAATACCACAGTGAGAAAATAAACCAGAAGGCCATGAAAAGTGGCTCAAGCGGATGGGTCATTACCGCGGCCATTTCCGGCACGCTCAGAATCTGCACATACAGAATAAATGATAGCCCGAAAATCGCCGGCACACTCCAGGCGATAAAGATCAGCAGACGAAACTTCTTACGAAATGTCTGCGCATCGATTGCCTCCATTGCATGGCTATTGGTAATGTCTACTTGAGTCATTCTACTGGAATTCCCTTTCCTGATACCTACAACACCGGATCGCTGGTGGTAACTGACACGACCATTTATTTTGGATTGGCCGTACTCAATATTGCTATTACGATTACTTGAATAACCCCTGCGGCAACCAATAGTTGTTGGTTGCTCTGGATGACCCAAGAGTCTGTCACAATGCCGGTTGCATCGCTATCTCGGTTGCTCTCAATAAAACCTGAGTGTCATTACTAAATATATGGGATATTGCACCAAGTTTGTCTTCCACTGTTTCCGTCAGCTACACCTGATACAGCGCATTGTCTGCATGTAGTTTCATGTCTGTGATGGTAGCACGTAAAACATAGGTAGCAACGATTTACCGATGCTATTATGAGGTAGATTTACCACAAGGGAGGCATGGTCTCAACAACCACAATACAAGTAAAACAGGAATTCAGAACCGTTTATTACCCTGCTATCCAGGTTGCAGTGTAAGCAGTGTTTTACTCCTACTCACATTAACTGTACAGACCAGGGCAACCGCTTTGCATTGTTTCACACAGCAATACTTCTGAACAATCGATAAAAAACCACATCACAACAACCCGTCACTTACCAAGATATCGAACATGCAGAGCCCAGGGCTCTGAAATACCTCGAGGACCCGATCTACATCATTGACCTGGAAGGTCATATCCTGTATGCCAACCAGGCTCTATACAAAAGTGAAGAAAGTCCCTCTCCATGGCCCCCCAGGCCTATCTCTCGACCAGTTTCTGGTCTCACCTCCTCTCTGGACTCGTGTTCCTGCGTACCTGAACCATGCACGTCATCCTGCATCTGACCTCCATGGACGGCGCACGAATGTGCGAGTATCACAAAAAAAACCAGGACAGTCTGTAACAACTGGAGGGAATGTAAAAATTGTTGGGAACAAGCCTTGCCTTGCAGTCGTCCCTTCGGCCAAAATGCCATGGGCGAATCGATCAGAGATTCCCAATATTAATAATTTTTAGGAATAGAGCATTGGATAAATCTAAATATTTCTATCGAACTGTAGTCTTTGCCAAGCAGGGAGATAAAGTGATGTTGGTTGATTTAGATGACCCTGAGAAAGAAACACCGCCGCTTGAGTCCTGGCTGGGTCTGGTTGTTGCATTGGCCGATGGTCAACATACTATTCAACAGCTTCTTGATTATATGACAGATCATTATGGTGGTAAGCCACCTGAGAATCTCGAGAAAACCATCGAATCTGTTATAGGACGCCTTACCGAAACCGACGTTATCAAACTGGCCGATGAAGCATTTAACCTGCCCTATTATTTATCACGTTCGGCAGATAAACTGAATATTGAAATGGCTAAGCAGGTAATGGCCGATGATGGTTATCGCCAGAACTAAACACTTACAAGGCTCGCCATTGCAACAGAGTCTGAAGCGCGCCTCGAAGAAACTTGGTATTGACACTGAGATCCCATTTATCCTGGACCTTCCCTGTGGTCGCATTGAGGCCGAAGCCCTGGTGAAAGACTTTGGCTATG
>BTRG01000076.1:0-8762 GCA_036986275.1 Gammaproteobacteria bacterium
GAAGGCGATCGCAGTAGTCTGGCGCCCAGGACAATAAATGCTGTTCAAGGAATGCCAGTTGCGTGGCACGTATTGTCATGGCCGCGGAAGTTTTTTCCTGTTGCCAGACTGTGGCCTCATCGTGACACAGCAGGGCCATGAATTTTAGTTCGGCGCCGATGTGGTCCTGGGGGCCGACGTTTTCTTCCAGTTCCCCGTAGCCCGCCTGTTGATAGTGGCGTAACACGGCCAGGGTCGACTCACCCAGCAGGCGGTTTTCGCGGTACAGGGATTCATAAGGAGGCGGTGGTCCATAGCCCTGTTTGATGCCACGCAACAGCCGCGTGTATTCCACCCCAAGCTGGGTAGCCAACGCTGACAGATCGGTTAATGGCAAGCTGGATTGCAACAGCGCCATGGCATCGTTGTTCGCAAGCGCTGCCTGATCGGCCTGCGCGAGATTGTCTGCCAATGACTTCAGAAATGCTTCATCCGGCCGGCGTAAAAATAATTCGGCGGCAAACCAGTAACTCTGACTGCGTTGCTGCGCCAGGGAAAGAATTTCCTGATTTGGACTCAAGGCTGCGTGCTGCTGTTGTACCATCGTGTTGCGATCCCGCCGGATGTGTGGCAACCGAGACAGACGCTGCGTTGATAACTACCCTTGGCATGTGGTGGATAAGGTTTGTATTTATCAACCGCCTGATAATCGTCCCGATAGCGAACCCCAAAGTGACAATTAGTGCAGTCCATCATTAGCTTGTCGGCATGAATAATATGAAAGCGGCCGGTTTTTACGTTGGTCGATAAGTCCTTGCCGACATCAATCTCGCCACTGCGGATTTTCTCGGCGATCCGCGCCAGTTCCTTTTTTGCAAATTCGTCTTTTTTCTGCTTGTCTTTATCTTCACTAGCCATCACTGGTAGGGTGAACAACAGTGTAAGGGTAATTAAAAATATTCTACGCATCAGTAATCACCTCCCTCTGTTACATAATAGACTTGTGGCCGGGTGCCATATTCCTTCTTCAACTGAGTGGCTTTTTTCTTGCCGATGTAACGGGCAACCGGGCCATCACTGTCTTCGAGATCACCAAACAGCCGGGCATTGACCGGGCAGACCAGATCACAACTCGGCGTATATTCCGGATCCTTGCCGATGCGCTCGGTCTTGCCGGCGGCGATCGCCTTTTCCAGCTTGTGCCAGCAGAAGGTGCACTTTTCCACTACGCCGGCTTTCTTGCGATGGGTCGGATGGCGTTGATCGGTATCGATACTTTCGTAAGGGGTGGCTTGTTTGTCCGGGTACAGACTACTTACTTTCTCATTGTATTGGGGAACACCATAAGGACACACCGTGTAACAATATTTACAGCCAATGCATTTGTCATAGTCTATAAGCACCACGCCGAGTTCATTCTTGCTGATGGCATACACTTTGATGGTGTCGCAGACGGTTTTACACGGCGGGTCTTCGCAATGCATGCAATTCATGGTGGCAAACACCGTGCGCACATTGGGATACGTGCCGACTTCATGCTCGAGCATGACGTTCCAGGGCGCCTCGGGGGTAAAATGATTTTCCACATGACAGGCAGCGATACAGGCTCGACAGCCCATGCAGCGTTGCATATCAATAACCCGTACCAGTTTTGTCATCGTTGTCTCCTTAACCTGAAAAAGTTTAGGCCTTGTAGACCTTGCACTTGCTGTCGTTAAAACTGTTCATGCCGGAAACCACATCGTCATGAGACTCCAGCACTGAATTTATCCAGGTGCCTTTTCTGGCGGAATCCGGAAAGTCGATACTTTGCTGACCGTAGTGATAGGAAACCGCAACGGTATCCGGACGTATGCCCTCGGTCAGTTTTGCCTTGGCATTCACTTTACCCACTCGCGTTTTGATCACCAGCGTGTCCCCATCCTTGATGTGCTTGTCTTTTGCGGTACTTCGATTGATCAGTACAAAATTATCATCGGTATCCGGCCCCAGCGCCTGATTGAGAATGGGGTTCAACGCAGTATTGCCGGACTGGTTGCGGTACATGCGTTTGTAGGTGATCAGATAAAACGGATAACTGGCCGATTTACGGTGCGGTGTAGGAAAGCCATGGGCCTTGTTCGGCAAAGGCGAAAACGCCACCGCATACTTGTCGAGGTCGATGTCTCTTATTCGATGTTGCTTGACTGTGTCTTTGACCTTGTTCATCGACTCGACCAGTTGCTCGGCATAGAAATTCATTTTGGGTTTATCCGGCCCCTTGAATTTGGCTTCCACGCCTTTGAGATAGGTATCTTTGGACGACAGTTTTTTACCGACAAAGCCATGTTTGCGGGCATAGGCAAAATCTTTTTTGCCCTTGGTCTTTTCCCGCCACAAGTGTTCGACGGCTTGCTGGGCGGTGTAATCCTGTCCGGTTTTAAAGGGGTATTTCTTCAGTTTCCATTTTTTGTTGATCTGTTTGATATAGTCATCACGCATCCCCAGTCGTTTTGCCAGTTCCCACAAAATCGAATAGCCATCGTGAGGCAGTTTGTAGGCATTGACCACCGGTTGGCGGATGGCCGTGTGTTTGGTGTTCGGTGTATAACGTGTTGGCGACAGATGCCATGATTCCAGATAGGTCAGATCGGGCAAGACGATATCGGCAAACTCGGCGGTTTCACTGAGCACGATATCAATGACCACATTATAGGTCTTCTTTAGCCCGGTAAACTGCTTGTTCGCGTCGGCGGTGGAAAAGGGCCGGTTGGTGGCATAGAAGATCTGCATCTCCGGGGTGTAGTCCAGACCGTATTTCCTGGTGTCCGCCATGGTGAGTAAAACCTGCTGGGCGACATTATGCGTGGCGTGCGGAAAGTAGACGCTTTCCTGCAAGTCGACCCGTTTGGGCGGGTACTCGGCCTTGGACGCCTTGAAGTATTTAGGTTTTTTATAAACGCTGTGCAGGTTGATACCGCCCACGGCGTCAATATTGCCCAGCAGCATTTGCAGGATCAGTCCGGCGCGCCAGTTCTGCACCCCGAATTCCTTGGCGGCCAGACCGCGGAAGGTATGCACTGCCACCGGACGATAACGCAGGCGGTGGCCATCCATGATCACGCTGGCACCGATCTTCGCCTGCTGACCCAGTTCTATTGCCAGCCGCGGCACTGTGCTGGCCGGGATGCCGGCATGTTTTTCCACATAGGCCGGGCTGATGTCTTTAAGACTGTCCGCAAAGACCTGAAAGGCGGGCCGGTATCGTCTGCCGTTGATGGTGTATTTACCGGTTAATACCGGGGCGACATCGTTGCTGAAGGGCCGGGCACGTCGTGTTACGCTGTCCCAGACCAGGGGCAGCTTGTCTTTGTTACGCAGAAAGCGGCCGTCTTTTCCGACCAGCACTGGTGCATTGGTGTAGTGGATCAAAAATGCCTTGTCGATAAGATCTTTTTCGATCAGCACTTTCGTCATACCCAATATCAGTAACACATCTTTGCCCGGACGGATGGGAATCCATTCATCGGCCTTGGCGGCGCAATGTGACATGCGCGGTTCAATCACCACCACTTTCATGCCCCGTTCTCTGGCATCAGTGGTGGCATGATCCAGCCAGCGCGCCCACTGTTCGCCTTCGAAATAGTTGGCGCCAAAATTCAGCAACAGATTGCAGTGTTGTATATCCGGCAGAAAACCGTGATAACCCCAGGTCAGTTCATCGGCCACATGGCGGGCGGCTTCACAGACGGTAGTACGATGCACCAGGTTGGGCGTGCCGAAGGCCTTGCAGAAGGCCTTGGGAAATTTATCACCGATCAGGTATTTACCGTGGCCGTGTTGCCAAATCAGCTTGCGTGGATCATCCTGTCTTATCTTCTTGAGTTTATTGGCAATGGTGCTGAAGGCTTCGTCCCAGCTGATTTCCACCCAGCCGGGATCCTGGCCGAGTCCTTTTTTGGGGTTGGTGCGTTTCAGCGGCGCCTTGATGCGATAGGGGTTATAAGTATTGAACAGGCCACTGACGCCCTTGGGGCAAATACCCACATTATAGAATTCGGCACGTGCGACATCGGGGTAGATGGCGCGGATCACGTCATTTTCCATTTTGACGTTAATCCCGCAGAAGTTGACGCAATGGGCACAGGTCGATTTGAAGTAGCGGCTGGTGGTGGCTGCTGCATCGCGTTTGGTGCGCCCTGCCGCGGCGGCAATAACCGGCAGTTTCAGACCCAGCGCAGCGATGGCGCCTATGACCGAGGTGTTTTTGAGAAAGTCTCTGCGGCTAAGAGCCATCGCATCCCCCCTGTGTTTTTCGTTTTGCGGCTTGTGATGCAGACAACCCTGCTTCACCTATAAGCGCTTTGTAACTTAACAACTCTTTAATATGTTCAGCTTCCTCTTAGTGTTGCGCCTTAACCCGAACTTTTCGTAAAAAGCTTTCCCGCGGCTTCACCGGTTTATGCACCAGATCGAAATGACAGCCGATACAACTCACGTTATTACGTTTGGCCAGTTCATGCTGACGTTGTCCCCGTTCCCTCTTGGGTTTAATGGCGGCAGCTTCATGACAGTTGCGACAGGTGCGGCTGTCATCGTCCAGCATCTTGTCCCTGACGCCGTACGCCAACTCGGTGCGGCGGCTTTCCCAGCTTTGTGGTGTAAAGTCGGTGGTCAGTTCGACATAGAGATCCCGTGTGCCATCACGAATATGCGCCCAGGTGGCCGGCACCAGCCCCTTAGGTACATGACAATCGGCGCAGCCGGCCTGAATGCCTGTCGTGGTCGTGCGATGGGTAGAGTTTTTGTAGACATCCTGCCCGGCAACAAGCTGCATAGCGTGGCAGCCTGTGCAAAAACGGTCAGTGGTGGTCAGATGATCAAGCTGCTCGGCCATCAGCGTCAGAAGCATACCCAGGAAAATACCTGCGATGGCGGTTGTTATCAGTGAGCGTCTGAAAAATCGCAACACGTTTTCTCCCTAGGTGTGGAGTCTGAAGCTCACAGTTCATGTGGTCAACGTTTCGTACGATATCTAATTCGCTAGCGATTTTGATAACGATTCAGGTCAAACAATCCGGACAAGACCGGTTGGTTTCGCGCAGACTCATCCTGAAACCAGTCTGCCAGTTCCCAAAATACAGGATTGGTGCGTCTTACGCCATACTGATCAACAAACTCTTCATAATCCTTATGACTGCGGATGGCGGCACAGCGTTTGGTGAACGCATCAATCTCTGACAGCGCCACAGAAAAAAAGAAGTTGGGGTAGGAGCCCTCCATCCACCGCACCACCGTCATTGTATCCTGTTCGATATCCGAGCGATCTCGTTCACGCTCGTCCGCAAGAAATGAGGTGACGTTCTTGTAGGCCTTGTTGCGAATCAGCGTATAGGCCAGATACTGTTCCGGGTTATTGGTCGTGATTTTTACGAAAGTGACATCAGGGAAGGCGTGCAGATGGGCGCCCTGCATTTGTGAAATCATCTGCATCGCGCTATCCACTTTCGCAATGTTTATGTCAATCGACGATTCACGACATCCATCAACGCCACATCGGTTCATTGCATCTGCCTGCTGCGCCACACCGGCGACACGGCCCGCAATGTATTGGTAAAGCTCCTGTTGTGGATCATCGCTCCGGTAACCGCTCACGGACTCGACCTGCAACCAGTCCTGTGGAGCGCTAAAGAATTTTTCTACACCGGTACGCAGGCCGGCATACCAGGTATCGCGTATTGTCTTGCGCCGGTCTGCAGGGAGAAATATCAGGAAATGATCCTCGCCCTCCATGCGCAGAAAATCCATATAGATCCGGGTGTTCACCTGGTGGACCACGTTGCCATAGACATTAAACCCGGCGACCAGCAGGTAATGTATCCGTTCGAACAATGGATAATCGATGATCCAGGTAGTCTCCGGATCATTACCCACCAGTCCATAGGCCACCGAGCCGCTGTCGAAATGCCGAAATACCGTCAGCGCCGCATTGGGGTTGCTGCCGTCACCATCCCAGATATAGCCCAGCGCATGCTTGATGTCGTGGGTATTGATCTTCTCGAACAAGGCTTGCTTGCTTGCCATGTAACGCCGCTGGCGCTGCCAGTAATCAGTCCAGATGCTGAACAGGTTCAGTGAGCTGCGGCGATCCGCCGGTAATTGCAGATCATCGGCCGTGTTCCCAATGAACTGGGCATCATTGGTAAATACCTCCTGCTCCGGATCGAAAAACAGCACCCAGAATCGGTCTTCAATGACATTCAGTGCGATCTGGTCACGACAGGCCGGGCCCTTGATAAAACCCTCAATAAAGAAGCGTGCATCATCCAGCAGAAACCGATAGCGTGATTTGAGTGGCAGATCGATAAACGTCTTGAACGGGTTGGAAGCAATCTTCGGTTGATAGGAGGGCAGTTTGTGTACTTTGTATTCGGGTTCCAGAAAAAGTTCACGGTAACGTTGCAGGCGCCGGTCGGAAAATTCGTACACGATATGATTTTTTACGACAATGCTCGAGTGGTAGCTCAGCAGCCGGTAGTAAAATGGCGCGGCGCCAGGATCGTCGTAGGGTCGCACAGTCGGGATCTCATTGATGGTCTGTCCAGGCGGCGTGGTCGAGCGCACCAGACGATAGAACTCGCGTGCCGGTGAGCCGGCAAAATGAATATGGGCATGAAACAGATGTTCATAGAGGTAACGGCTGGTCAGCCGTTGCTTGCTGGACGACTGGTTCAGGAAGCGTTCCCATTGTTTAATTTGTGGCAGCACGGTGGCGGAGGGGCCGGGCGGCGCCGGTGCCGATGCGCCCTGGGCCAGCCAGGAAACCAGGGTTCGGTATTCCTGCTCTGCCAGATTTGGCATGGCATAAGGCATGCCCCACAGGGGGCGCTCGGTGGCAAAATCATCCATCGATTCCAGTGTCGGGCAGGTCTGTTCGCGGTTGAGTTCCAGCGTGAAACTGTCTGGCAGCGGGTTTGTGCGGGGTTGTGGATGCTGCTGCTTCAATCGCAGCAGGCGGTACAGCACCGAGTTTTTCAGATTATTTTCAGGGGTCTGTTGCCCCTCATTGAGCACCGGGTGGAACTCACGGGAACGCCATTCCGCTGTGCTTCGGGCGTCCACGAACAGGCGTGTCGGTTGCATGGCTTTAATACGCCTGGGATTGTAGACCAGCTCTTCACTGGCGCCTCGCCGCAGGCCTTCGTTCGACGACAGTTTTAACTGGCAGGGCGCATCGTAACAACCGTGGCATACCACACAGCGTCGCTCCAGAACCGGTTTGACCTGGTGCTCGAAGTTTAGCGGACCGTCCAGCAAGATCGACGTCAGATCATTTTCAACCGTCGCCGGTTTGTTTTCATTGGTGAGCGGGGGTCCCAGTACCGAATAAATGAGAACACCCGACAACAGAGCGACAGACAAAATCACCAGAGTCCGTTTGCTGACCGATATTTTGTGTCGACCTGTCACCGACCGTATGTTAACAGAAACCGCTGAGGGCCTAGCCGGCTCGTTGTACCCTTGTCCCGGATGATGCCGGGACGCCAGGTGTGGGTGATATAACTGGAAGGACTAAAGTAGCTTCGAGAATGACAGGGAAAACGGTAGACAAACGTGCAGATTCTGGCTATATTAATCAAAGTAATCAATTTAATTAATATATGAGGCGTGCTCATGACCACATTGAACGCCAGTGATGCCAAACGCGAGTTTGGAGATGTGCTTTTAAAAGCCCAGAAAGCCCCCGTGAGAATTAACAAAAATGGTAAACCTGTTGCTGTTGTTATATCTGCTACAGAATATGAGCAATTGGAGGCTTTGCGTAAAGATCACCTAAAGGCCGAAATAAGTGAAGGTATTGCAGACCTTGAGGCAGGCAATGTTTCTAATGGTCTTGATGTATTAAAAAGATTGCGCAAACGGGTAACTTAATAAATGCAAACGGTCGACTTTACGGATAAAGCCGAACGCGATTTAGAAGAAATCATTGATTTCACTGTTAAGCACTGGAGCAATTCACAAGCCGTTGAGTATATTGATGCTCTGGAAGAATTGGCGCAAACGCTGGTTGATAATCCTGACATTGGTATAAAGCGTGATAAATTATCAGCGGGGCTGTTCAGTTTCCCCTACCAAAGTCATGTCCTGTATTATATAAAAAACTCACGCGGTGTAACGATTGTCAGAGTGCTGCATGCCAGTATGGATCCAGTAAATCACCTTTAAGTATTATTCCGGAGTTGCAGCAGAAGCCCGGCAGCGTGACAAGCGGGAAAGGCTGTGCAGTTACGTATTTATAGCGCACGCTACCTTGACCTGAACCCCTATATATCTGGCGTTAAAGGCGGCCCGGTAGTGCCGGTGGACTTCTGCATCCTTTTTTGGAATCAAGATCTCGACTGGATGACCTAACAGTTCGTCGGGACCGTAACCGAACATGTCCGACAGGGCCTGGTTAACGAATACGATCAATCCATCCTTGTCTACAATGAGGATCCCGGAAGGGGAGGCATGAACGGCTAGCCAAAGCAACTTTTCGGAAACATTTTGTGGCTGCGTCGGTTTTTGCATGGACGGACCCTCTCGAATTAGCGGTCGTCGGTTGTCAAATGCCTGCGGAGTCTTGAAAAACGGCGTTTATTTTTATTAAAACGCCCTATTATATGGTTTTTCAAATTTCCGTCTCTCCTTAGAGATTTAGCAGATAACACGGGGTCAAATTCTTTTATTTTTGCTGGACCTTGGCCATCTTCATCTTTATTTTCATCAGAGTAGTGAATTGGAAATGTCTTTAATGTATACCC
>BTRG01000077.1:0-8406 GCA_036986275.1 Gammaproteobacteria bacterium
CTTGTCTGATGCAACCTATGCAGAACATACCAGTTCTATGGTATCGCATATTAATGTCGGGGCAGGCCAGGATATTACTATCCGTGAGCTGGCGGAAATAATCCGTGATGTTGTGGGTTTTGAGGGTAAGCTCTATTTTGATTCTACTAAACCCGATGGCGCTCCCAGAAAACTCCTGGATATTACCCGCCTATCCAAAATGGGATGGAAGGCGAGAATAAAACTCGAACAAGGACTCATGTCGACATACCAGTGGTTTTTGGGGAATCAGAAAGACTTATAATTATAGGGCACTTCTATTAATTGATGATTCCTTCTCCCCTAGGGAGAAGGCTAGGATGAGGGGATATTAAAAGCAATAGGTTATCCTTGTTTGATTCCCTCACCCTACCCTCTCCCGGCGGGAGAGGGTATTAATAGAAGTGCCCTATAGAAAAAGAAATGCATTATTGATCTCTGAGGGGAATGGCGCTTACTTAAGTTATTCACAACGTCATTCCGGTATGCGCCGGAATGACGACATTCACAGAACCAAAGTAGGCGCTTTAGGCGAGCTGACGTATTAGGTCGTAGGAGTGGCTTTAGCCGCGAAAGAAATCGCGAATAAATTCGCTCCTACGACATTCGCAGAAAGCTGCGGGGACACAGCCCTCAGAGATAAATTAAGGCATGAGTCAATCAGTATTTGTATTGTGTGAACAATCAATAACAAGCATGGAATATTGATGAATAGTATAAATCGTATAGGGGTATTGGGCGCCTCAAGTATGGTCGGTAAACGATTGTTACCGCTATTGGTGCAGTCCAATAATGAGGTATTGGCTTTTTCCCGAGACGCGGAGAAACACAGGAAGGAAGAATCAAACCCGAATGTGTTGTGGGCGGCGCTTTCGGAAGCGAGTGACGTGGAAAGTGCTGGAAGTATAAAGGAGTGGATAAGTTTTATACCGATATGGAAGCTGTCTGGTTTTCTTCCGTTTCTAAAGACCTATGGTGCACATCGAATAGTTGCACTCAGTTCAACGAGTCGTTTCACAAAGGAATACTCCTCAGATAAAGCCGACAGAGAACTGTCAAAAGAGATACTAATCTCAGAAGAAAAATTGGCATCCTGGGCTAAAGATAATGATATAAATTGGACTGTACTCAGGCCGACCCTGATTTATGGCCACGGTCTGGATAAAAATATTTCTGAAATCGCACGTCTTATAAATAAGTTCGGAATGTTTCCGCTATTGGGAACTGCAAATGGATTGCGGCAGCCAGTGCATGTGGATGATGTGGCGGGAGCCTGTATGCAAGCTTTGGATACTCCTCAAACCTTTAATCGTGCCTATAATATTCCCGGCAGCGAGAAGCTGACTTATAGGGAAATGGTGAAGCGCGTTTTTGTCGCTATGAACAAGAAACCGCGTATTGTCACAGTGCCCTTGATCGTATTCTGGTTTGCGATGTTCATATTGAGGTATCTTCACAGATTTCGGGACGTATCGGTTGCCACGATAGAACGTATGGTTCAGGACATGGTTTTTGAGTATACCGATGCAACACGGGATTTTGGATTTGCGCCAAGAAAATTTATATTGACCCAGCAGGACATACCCAAGCTGTAAGGAAATAAATAAAACTGCTGTAACATGCTCTAATGTTGTTTCTGTAGGGCACGGTTTCAGCTAGCTTGTGCAGATGCGGCAGCCCAAGTAAGCTAGCCGCATATTGGAGAGGTGCCGGAGTGGTCGAACGGGGCGGATTCGAAATCCGTTGTGCCTTTCGGGGTACCCAGGGTTCGAATCCCTGCCTCTCCGCCAGTATTTTGTTGCATAGCGTGCTGGTGCCGGCTAGTCAGCATTACCTCAATATCTTTAATACTTACGCTAGAGAATTTCTGATGTCGAGTTAGTCTTTGTCAAATAAATTACCCCGTCACAAATTGACGGGGTACTAATAGCGTCACGTCACTCCGGTGCCTGCCGGAGTCCAGAAATGTTAACCACTGGATTCTGGCTAAATACCTGCCGGAATGGCAACACTTACAGCACCAACAATAGTCGTTTTAGGTAAGCTGCGGGGAATTGATCCCCTAGAGATTCAACAAGCAGGATGTATGAAATAGAATGTCTGATCTAGATCAGCTAAGGGAGTGCGTTCCCATCAACACATTGAGTCAGGCAAATTATGAAGCCTTGTTACAGGACACCAATGTGTGGGACTTTGCGAAAGGTACCGTCGTTTTCGAAGAAGGTGATGACGATGATGATGCGGTCTATTTACTTTCTGGAGATATAGAACTCAAATCTTCCAATGCGAGCAAAGGCCGTGTCGTTTCAGCAGGCACTGACGAGGCAAAATTTGCTATCGCTCAACTACGTCCCCGCCAATATACAGGTATTGCTAGAAGTGATATCAAGGTAGCACGAATCAATACGCAAGCCCTGGACCGATCATTAACCATGGATCAGATGACGGATACCTGGATCGGTAATGACGGTTTTCAGGTCGATGAACTGGAAGGTGAGATAGATGGCGCATGGATGATGGAGATGTTGCGTGGGGCTGTATTCGAGAAGTTGCCCATGGCGAATGTCAATGATCTGTTTTCCCGAATGGTGGATGTCACGGTAAAAGCCGGGGATATCATTATTAAGCAGGGAGAAAAGGGCGATTATTATTATGTCATCAAGGAAGGAAAATTTAATGTCTCACGCAAGATGCAGAATGGCAAGGTGAGTATTCTGGCCACGCTTAATGAAGGCGAAGTCTTTGGGGAAGAATCCCTGTTGTCAAATGCACCTCGTAATGCGAGCGTAATAGCTATGGGACCTGGTGTCTTAATGCGTTTGTCGCAGAAGGATTTTAACGAGTTATTGAAAGAGCCGCTTATCCCAAACGTTGATTATTTGGAAGCAGAAACAATGATTACGGATGGCGCCGGTCTGCTGGATGTGCGTACAGAAGAGGAGTTTCTGTCAGGTGCTCTCAAGATTGCTGAAAATATCCCTCTCTCACAGTTGCGCAGTAAGCTGGACGGCCTGGAAGAAGATAAAAAATATGTCATTTGCTGCCAGACTGGCAATCGAAGTCACGTAGCGGCTTTCTTGATGAATCAGCGGGGATTCGACGTATCGGTGCTGGCGGGTGGATTACAATCCTTGCCCAAGTGGCCGGGTTAACATGTGGATGATGAAACAATATTCAGATTGCACAGAGAAAGCGCTTCGATTACCCTACGGCGCTCGATTTTTCAGTAATACGGAGAGGTGGCCGAGTGGTTGAAGGCGCACGCCTGGAAAGTGTGTAAACGTTAACGCGTTTCGAGGGTTCGAATCCCTCCTTCTCCGCCATATTTTTTCCCTTAAAAGCTTTTAAGGTAAAGATCCGGAAAAGAGGGCTCGACAAATCTGCAGGATAGCCAATTTGGCCACACGTAGTGCGACCGCAGGGTGGGGGTCCAGGGGCAGACAAGAACTTTTTCCAGGCTAAACAACAGCAAGCGTACCTTGAGTTCAAATCTTCCTTGGCTGTTTTTTAGAAAAACAGTCCGGGATTGATACTGAAACGCTTCGATAATGCCTGGATGTGTTTCTTGCTCAAACTACGTTCACCCGACAGCACCCGAGATACCATGGACTTAGAGCCGATCTCCGGCAGATCGGCGGTACCCAGGCCATACTGGCCCATCAACAGCCTGAGCATGGCCAGATCGGCGGGCTGATGCATCGCACGTTTTTCGAATGCCGCCAGTTCCTCGTCCTTGCTCTCGTAGGTTTCGATGGCGTGGTTCAGCATCTCGATGACTGCGTTCAGCGGATCGTCCATAGAGTCTCTTGCTTCTTGGAGGAGGTTTTCAACCAACTCAAGCGCCTCTTCGTAGTGCTCATCATCGGTAATGTGATAATAGGGCGCCGCGGCCTGGGCGAAGCGGTGGCAGGTATCATTAAAAGCGACAGCGGTCATTTCAGCTCACCTCGTGCATAGCGATTACAGAGTTTGTCATATTCCGCATGGGTGAGGATGTGCTTCACATACATGCGGTTGTGGACGAATTGGATGAAGGCGATGACGCGTAAGTGATTTCCGGCGACGTCAATGACCCACCATTTGTCCTTGTATTTGAAATTGTCCAGCGACGGGAATATGTGCCGCATCTCATCAGGAGAACTGAATTCACTCTTACGAAGCACCCTGTACAGGTCTTCCAGGGCTTGTCTATGGTTGGGATGTACTTTGGCTGCATCGTTGAATGGGCGCTTCGAGATAACGTGCATACAGCCCTCCTGTTGACATATTGGCAACTATAGGCCGGTGTTGCCGATATGTCAACACCGGCGCTATCAAGGACGTTTGGGCTGTGGCGATTTCAGGGTAGTTCTGAGGAGCGGTGGTATGGGTCCATGAGCAGGCGAAGCATGGTCAAATCGGCGGGTTGTGCCATCGCCCGTTTTTCGAATGCTGTCATTTCAGGTTACCTCGTGTAAGGCGATATGCAGCGAAGAGTGCCTGTGCGAAAATGAACTGTAAAAGTGATGGTGAATACCTAATGCCAAAACCTGGTCGCAATGACCCCTGCCCTTGCGGCAGCGGGAAAAAATACAAGAAGTGCTGCCTTGCCAGGGAGGCAGCACCAGTTGCCAACCTTAACTGGCAGAAGATGCGCAGGACGGAGGGAGAGCTTATCCATATCCTGCTGAAGCATGCAGATAAACTCTACGGGCCGGAAGCCGTAACTGAGGCGTGGGACGAGTTTTCGCTGTGGGACGAGGTGCCCATGGACCCGGAATCCCAGCCCGAACTGGATACGGCGTTTCTCCCCTGGTTCGTGTTCAACTGGATCCCGGACAATGCGGAGGTAGACGAGACTGAGCACTACCCTGAGATGCAAGTCGCAATGCATTACCTGCAGCAGAAGGGCTCGCGACTCGATTCTTTCCAGCGGCGTTTCATCGAGGAGATTTGTTCGCAGCCCTATAGCTTTTTTGTGGTCACGGACGTTGTGCCCGGCAAGCAGATGACGCTTCGTGACCTACTGCTGGGACGCGAGGTTGCCGTTCATGAACGCCAGGCATCGACCACCTTGCGCAAAGGATCGATCATCTACGCCCGCATTATTACCATGGACGACAACTCCATCATGGTAGGCTGTGCGCCCACGGTTATTCCAGCCAGCTTTCTCAATGAGTTCATCGATATCCGCGAGAACATGGCGGAGAAGTTTCCCAATTACGACCGGGATTTTCTGCTGGAATATGATACTGAATTGCGTAGCATCTATTACGATTTGCGCGCGGAACTTCATAATCCGGCCTTGCCACAACTGCACAATACCGATGGCGATCCGCTGCAGTTGACCAAGCTCTACTACACTCTGAAATGCACGCCCCGCGAGGCCCTGGAAGCACTGGCGACGCTGTCCATGTCCGATGCCGATGAGTTCACACATGAGGGCGCATTCGATGAGCAGGGGGAATTGGTATCCATGGAGTTCCCCTGGATGAAAAAGGGGAACAGACAGCATGCCGGCTGGGACAACACCGTGATGGGTCACATCACCATTGATGGCGGACTATTGACCATCGATGTGAACTCCCGGCAGCGCGCTGATGTGGTCAAACGCAAGATCACACGCCGTTTGGGAAAGAGGGCGGTATTCCGCAATGCGGTGATCCAATCTATGGAGAAGATGCTTGAAGAGATGCAGAACAATCCCGCTGCCTCGAAAAGGCCGGAAAGTCAGGAGAGCGAAGAGCTGATGGCCCTGCCCGAAGTCCAGGAGAAAATCAGGGAAATGGCGAGCCAGCATTGGAAGACGTGGATGGATACTTCGCTCCCGGCACTCAAGGGCCAGACACCGCGCGAAGCGGCTAAGACCAGCATCGGACAGGAACGATTGGAAGCGCTGCTTCTGCATTTTGAATCGCGTAAAGGAGAGCCTCAGCTATTTGATCCGGACATTGACGCACTCCGCCAGTCGCTGGGGTTGGATTAAAGAAGGGTTGTTCAGAATCCGAACGGCTACTGAAAGCCGTTCAATCAACCAGGGCCGTGACGGAGTCTATTGGCAGAAAAAGTTTCAGCGGTTGGTTGGGCAATGGGATGAATCCAAGTTGCTGATAAAACTCGGCCACCCGGTTATTCAGGGCGTCGACAACCACGGTGTAGACGGCCATGACCTGGCTGGCCTGGGAGATGCGCTGCAGGGCATCAGAGGTAATAGGTAGCACAATCCACAGTGTTTGGTGGGAAATGTTATTGCACCGTCATACATTTACATAATCATTATGTACTCTCCTGACAGTGCCAAGCTGATCATGCATGGTACACTTTGGATATTCTATGGCGGTGAAGGCCGGTCTCCTCGATGGCGAGAGGTTGTGAACCCGGTCAGGTCCGGAAGGAAGCAGCCGCAGCATCCGAATCGGGTGTCGTGGTCAGGCTGGCTGGATCCGCCACCCTTCACATTGCCCCCAGTTTCCCTTGAAATCCCGGCGTCACCTCGGAAATTCTATGGTGGTATACTCTCGTGCGTTCATTATTTTGGCACAGGAGACAAGCGTAAGTGAGTTACGAGGTGTTGGCCCGCAAGTGGCGGCCTAGGGTGTTTGACGAGATGGTCGGCCAACAGCATGTCGTGCAGGTTCTGACCCATGCGCTGGATAATGATCGCCTGCATCATGCCTTTCTGTTTAGTGGTACCCGTGGCGTGGGCAAGACCACTATCGCCCGCATACTGGCCAAGTCCCTGAACTGCGAGCAGGGTGTCTCCTCCAAACCCTGCGGCAAGTGTGCGACGTGCCAGGAAGTCGATAGCGGTCGCTTTCTCGATCTCATCGAAGTCGACGCCGCTTCTCGCACCAAGGTCGATGATACACGCGAACTATTGGATAATGTCCAATACGCGCCGACACGCGGCCGCTACAAGGTCTACCTCATCGACGAGGTCCACATGTTGTCAGGGCACAGCTTCAATGCCTTGCTCAAGACCCTGGAGGAACCACCACCACATGTGAAATTCCTGCTGGCGACCACGGACCCGCAGCGCCTGCCGGTGACGGTGTTGTCCCGCTGCTTGCAGTTTGCCTTAAAAAGACTCTCTGTCGAACAGATACGCGATCAACTGGAAAAGATCCTTAAGGCCGAGGCGCTGGAATATGACGTCCCGGCCCTGGCCCTGCTGGCGCAATGTGCCGATGGCAGTATGCGCGATGGCCTCAGCCTTCTCGATCAGGCGCTGGCCTTTGGTGGCGGCACATTGTCCGAGAAAGATGTGCGGGAGATGTTGGGCACTATAGATCAGGATGTGCTGGATCATATACTGACGGCCCTGGTCGAAGACCAGGCGGCTGAACTGGTCACCGTGACAAAGAAAATTTATGACTTGGGTATGGATAATGTTGGTGTGCTTGATGCCTTGCTGCGCGTACTGCATGGCATAGCGCTGGTGCAGGCCGATCCCGGCTTGAGTGATTCCATGGAGCTGTATCGCGACCACATTGCAAAATATTCCGATCGTTTGAGTCGCGAAGACACGCAGTTGTTTTACCAGATCGGCCTGCATGGCAAACGTGACTTGCCCATGGCCCCCGACCCACGTATCGGCCTGGAGATGACCTTGCTGCGTATGCTCGCCTTCCGGCCCTCGACAGGCGAGGCAAGAGCCATAGCATCTCAAGTTACCTCGGGTATACCCTCTGTTGCTGACAAGACGGTCGCGCCCGAAGCCCCACCCAAAGTATCTGCTAAAGCAGAGATAGTCAGCACACCCGAAGTAGCGCAAGTCAGGGAGCCTGCTGTAGAACAGACAACGGTATCCGCTGATGCCGATTGGTCAGAGGTGGTCACGGCCCTGACCTTGTCGCCACTGGTCAGAGAGATGGCTTCGCACACATTTCTGAACGACAAGACCGGCAGTCAAATCTCGCTGGTCATGGATCAGGCCTATGATCAGTTGTATAGCAAGGCACGTGAAGCGGAACTGATCCGGGCCGTGAAAGTATTTTATGGTGATCGGTTTAAGGTGAAATTCAAACTCGGTCGGCCACAAGGGGAGACCCCGGCCGCCCGGCGCACACGTGAAACGGACAGCAGGCAACGGGCCGCGGAAGAGGCCATTGCCCGCGATCCCAATATCAAGGCCCTGGAAGAACAGTTTGGCGGTCAGGTGGCGCCGGGGTCTATTCGGCCGCGTGTATAGTTAGGAGCGGTTTCAGCCGCGAAAGAAATCGCGAATAAATTCGCTCCTACGACCTAATCTACCTTCCGTATGCGGCGGGTTGGTTTATTATAAACATTCACTAGTGTCCGGACGTTCGATTCATAAACAACTATAACCCATTGTTAATAAAATAAAATCGACCTATTTATGCCTGTCATCGACTTCACAGCAACATTTCGCGATATTTGTTCCCCTTC
>BTRG01000078.1:0-8269 GCA_036986275.1 Gammaproteobacteria bacterium
CTACCCTGGAGGAGGTCGGCCAGGAAATCGGGGTAACCCGTGAGCGCGTTCGCCAGATACAGATGGATGCGCTGAAGAAGCTGAAACGTATATTGGAGGAGGAGGGGTTTTCTGTTGATGCGCTTTTGAAATAAGTAAGAAGTAAGAGGTAAGAAGTGAAGAGTAAAAAGTGAGAAGATGGTGGTGATGTTTCTGCGTCTATTCCAGGATCATCGCTGCGACGACACGCCGGTTTTCCGATAACAGGACGTTGAAGGTGCGGCAGGCGGCGTCCGTGTTCATGATTTCCACACCAATCCCCTGAACCAGTAGTCCGGCCGTAATATGCGGCGCAGGAAACTGCTGGCGCTCGCCGGTGCCCAGGATGACGATCTCGGGTTGGTAATCAGCCAGCTGGTCGATGTGTTCAGACGTGATTGCATCGAAGTTCTGCGGGGCCCATTCAAGTATCTTATCCGGTGTAATCACTACACTGCAGTTGATGCGTTTTTCATTGATGATGATCTCGCCCTGCCGGTAGGCCTGGATCGAGTTGCTGCCGGATGTGTCCTGTGTAAATTGCATAATGGGAAGATACGCAGGCAGGCGCGGTGAGACAAGTTTAAACAGCATTATCCTACAGACAGGCTCTTGCGGCGCAAATAATCTATGTGCGTAAGGCCCGGTGTATGTAGTGAGAGGTAATTTTATCGAGGTCAATTACCCGGGAGCAGAATTTCATGCAAGCGATGCCTGATTGAGAAGGAAATAGTATCGATCACACGATAGCCAGGGAGTGGCGAAATGAAAATATTGGATAGACTGGATCAGTTCGTGCCTGTAATTACTGCAGACATTGGTAGAAGAACAGGGGATTTTCAGTGCCGTATTTATACTTCATCGAAAAGGGCGGTCCGAATTCTCTTCATGCGTTTGTTTGCCGGGCTGCTGGTGCTGGGTGGTCTGTATTCAGCTTATGCGCAGGCACTGACACCCACAGCGTACTACGTGCTCGATCCCGATTTTGGTAATGCTGATGCCACGGTTGTAAGCCTTGAGGACGGCAACACGATTACTGCCGGTGGTACCCAGCTGACCCTTGATAATGGAGAGATTGGGACAATACCGGCCGCTGATCTTGCGCAGGGTACCAAGATCTCCGGCACCGGCGCCTTTACCTTGGGAAATTCTGTCAATGGCACGGATTTGCCGAATCCACAAAGCTTTGCCGGCACGCTTTTTTCGATTCCACACAGGACCGACAGTCATCGTTACCTGTTGTTGAGCCCGGATATGGATGCGCAGGTAACCATTGAGCTTGATGGAAATAATAACGATATCACGTTAACGGCAGGGCAGGTTTATACGCAGGAGATGGGGAGTAATAACGGTAGATTGGGCGAGATCAGCTCGGATGTCCCGATCCTGGTGCAGCACAAGGGGTATGACAATAATGATGCCCGTTATTCCTATCCAGTCCCACCAGCAGCACTGGAGGTCTGGGGCTTCAATTCGCAGGAAATCCTGGTGGGGTCTGCCGATGGACGTCCACAAGTAAATGTGTACGCAAGTAATGGCGATTCGAAAAATAATTCATTTGACAAACATGAATGGAAAGAAATTAATGTGGGCAAGAGTAAAGATCAGGGAAAGGGCGATGCGATCCACGTCATTGCTGATGAACCCGTCTCGGCAGTCCAGTTTGATGATGGTGACGGTCGGGAATCCACGGCTTTTTTTAGCACTGAATACCTGGCGACCCATTTTGCGCTGCCGGTCGATGCCCAGTATGTGGCGGTGTTGTGTACTCAGCCAAACACGGTCATTACCCTCTATGAAGCAGGTTACGCACCTGTTATGGAGACCTGTGATGCGAACGGGCCGACACCGGACGATGAGTATTTTGGTTCATCATCAAACGGTATAAGCATGAAGGCCGGGGCCCGCATCGAGGCGACCCTGCCAGTCTATCTGATCTACGAAGATGCCAGCACCAATGACGAAAAAAATCTGCTGGGCTTTGACCTGTGGGGGCCTGTCACCACCGTCATTAATCCTGGCGATCAGGCACATCTCGAAACCCGCAACGTATTGCTGCAAATAAAGGCAATAAGCAGTGACGGGAGTCCGCTGACCTACAGTGCGACCGGTTTGCCGCCCGGTCTTGCTATTGACCCGGTCAGAGGGCTTATCAGCGGGCAAATAGCGCAGGGGGCGATGGGCAGTTATTCGCCTACAGTCACTGCTGATGACGGGATATCCCAGCCCGGTGTTACCTTCCAGTGGACCATCACGGGCGGTAATGTCGGCATTGAGACCCTGTTTCGATCGGGCGATTACTGGAAATACCTGGATGATGGGTCTAATCAGGGGACAGCATGGCGTAGTCCGTCGATGGATGATAGTTCATGGCTGGACGGTTATTCACAGTTTGGATTTGGTGAGGGGGATGAGGCCACTGTTGTGAACTATGGGTTTGATCCGGACAGGAAATACATCACCACCTATTTCCGGAAGGAATTTGTGCTGGCAGATAACAAGCTGGTTGCAGACCTTGCTCTGCGCCTGATGCGCGATGATGGTGCGGTGGTGTATTTGAATGGCAATGAAGTACTGCGTTCCAATATGCCCAATGGAACAATTGGATATAATAAGCGTGCATCCCAGCCGGTGGACAGGACCGGCAGGAGCAATATCAGCAGGAACGAGAATACCTTTCTCGACTACTACATCGATCCGGGTTGGCTGGTTGACGGGGTCAATCTACTGGCTGTTGAAGTGCATCTCAACAGTGACCGCAGTAGTGACATGAGCTTTGACCTGGAGCTCAGTGCCGGCATTGATCTTATAGAAGACATTATCCCCCCTGCTGCGATCAATCTGAACCTGATTTCTTTCAAGACCTCCTGGGGTAAAACAGTCATTACCGGACAGGCGGGCGCTGTCGAGGCCTTTGCGCGCGTTACTATCACGACAGCAACTGGCGAGACGGTGACCGTTGTCGCCAATGCGAAAGGTGCTTTTCAGGTAAGCCTCAATACCGATACGGATGAAGATGTCTCGATCACCGTGGCGGACCGTCATGGCAACACGGGTGAAACCATCAATGTGACCGCAGTCGGTAGTACGGCCGGTTCGTTTGATGTCAGCCCGCAGGGTGCAGGGACCTATACGATTCCACTGACCCTGCCACCGGGTATCGCAGGCATGCAGCCTGGCTTGTCACTGACCTATAACAGCCAGACCGGTAATGGCCTGCTCGGGGTGGGCTGGTCACTGCAGGGCCTGTCGGCCATCAGCCGCTGTGGGACCACCAAGGTGCAGGACGGGTTTATCGATGCGGTCGATTTTGATGCCAATGATAAATTCTGCCTGGACGGGCAGCGCCTGATCGCCGTCAGCGGGTCTTATGGCGGTGACACAACCGAGTACCGCACGGAAATCGACAGTTTTTCGAAGATTGTCTCCTACACGGAAGCGGGCACCAGTGGTGTCGCCAATTTCCGTGTCTGGACCAAGTCCGGACAAACCCTCGAATATGGCGTGAGCGCAGATTCACGCATTGAAGCTACTAACCGGAGTGATGGCACTGTGCTGATCTGGGCGGTAAACCGGGTGCAGGATACGGTGGGCAATTACATCACCACGACCTATACGGAAAGCAGCTGGTCGGGTGAGTATTATCCGCTTCGGATTGACTATACCGGTAATGACAATGCGGGCGTGGCTCCGCTGGCGTCGGTGTCTTTTTCATACAGTCGTAAGCCTGATACAAGGACCTGGTTGGCCGGGTCCCGGATTGAAGCGACCAAGGTGATGTCTGTGATTACCACGCAGGTCGGGTCGGCTGTGGTCCGAAATTACAATCTCACCTATAAAAAGGGTACGGCTACGGGCAGGAAACGTTTGGAATCCGTGCAGGAATGCAGTCCGAGCGCCTGTCTGCCTGCAAACGTGTTCGTTTGGCAGGATATGGCCGGGGCAGATTTCAGTGCTGTTGCGACATCAAGTCACGCTGGGTCGGGGTTTGCTACCGGCACATCCTGGGCGGATGTGAATGGCGATGGTCTCGCCGACTGGGTGCGGGCTGTTACTGACCGCACACAAGTCCGCTTATCAAACGGTGACGGAACATTCGGCTCGATGATTGAGTCAACACACGGTCAAAGCAATCTATACAACCTTGTCACGTGGACGGATATTAATGGTGATGGTCTGGCCGATTGGCTTAGGGCGGGATATAACAATACCCAGATCCGTCTATCAAACGGTGATGGTACATTTGGGCCGTTAGTCGTATCGGCGCACGGGGCAAACAACCTGTACACCTATGTCTCATGGGCGGATATTAATGGCGATGGTCAGGCCGACTGGGTTAGGTCGGGTGCTGATCGGGCGCAAGCCCGGTTGTCAAACGGTGACGGTACTTTTGGAGCCTTAATCGAATCATTACACGGCACAAGCAACATGTCCTACGTGGTCACATGGGCGGATATTAATGGAGATGGTCTGGCCGATTGGCTGAGGGCGGGTTATGACCGAACCCAGGTTCGACTATCAAACGGTGATGGGTCTTTTGGGGCATTAATAGAGTCTCTACACGGTGCAATTGGCCTGGACACCTATGCCTCATGGGCAGATATTAACGGCGATGGCCTGGCCGACTGGATGTACGCGGGCAGTAGTAAAACCCTGGTTCGGTTATCAAAAGGGGATGGTACCTTTGGCGTACTGACCGAATCAGCACATGGTGCGAGTTACCTGCACACCTATGTCTCCTGGGCGGATATCAACGCCGATGGCATGGCTGACTGGGTCAGGGCGGGATATAACAATACCCAGGTCCGTCTATCAAACGGTGATGGTACCTTCGGCGCATTAACTGAATCTGCACACGGCGCTAGCTTGTACACCGATGTTTCCTGGCTGGATGTCAATGGCGACGGTCTGACCGACTGGGTACGTGCGGGGTCTACCGATATAAAGGTGCGCCTGCATACAGGCGTAATGCCGGATTTAATTAAAAAAATTACAAACGGCACGGGGCTTAAATACAACCTTGTACATAAGCCACTGACGAATAATACGGTCTATACAAAATACAGCGATGCTACTTATCCAGTCGTGGATATCCAGGCGCCGATGTACGTCGTCTCATCGTCTTCTATTTCGGATGGGATTGGTGGCTTGTCCTTTGCGAGTTATCACTACGAAGGTCTGAAGGTGGATTTGTCGGGCCGCGGGTTGCTTGGTTTTTCAAAGACCACGGTGACGGATAACCAGACTGGTATTGTCACGGAGGTGGATTATTCACAGGCATTCCCGTATATCGGGATGGCGCTGCGAAGTGGGACGATGCTGAATAACCAACTATTGACGGAGACTGTCAATACTCTCGATAATTTTACTACCGCCTCGGCGGCTGTTTATTTCCCACACGTGTCAAGTAATATTGAGAAGACCTATGAGCTCCCTGGCGGCGGTGCAAACCTGATCACCACGGTGGTATCGTCAAACATTTATGACCCCCCCGGCGAGGGTCTGTGGGGCAATGTTTCAGGTGTGAGCGTGACCACCAGTGGCGGGGGTGAGAGCTACAAAAAGGACACGACGAATACCTACAAGACCGCCGACCCTGTGAACTGGATCCTCGGCCGTCTCGAATCCGCTACTGTAGATCATTCGGTTAACGGGGGTGTGCCGGAGCAACGCAAGTCCGCCTTTGAATACGACCCCAATAATGGTTTGTTGACGGCAGAGATTATCGAGCCAGGCAACGCGGAACTCGAATTACGCACCGAATATGCCTATGACCTCTTTGGGCGCAAGTCAGGCACCACGGTACGTGATTCCAATGCGGCCACGCATGCAATTCTTGAACGCACCTCCGGTAGTATCTATACACCGGCAGGCATAGCAGACCCTGACAGGCCCTATGATGCGCGATTGGTGAATACCAACGCGCTCGGACATTCCGAGACCCAATGGATCGATACCCGCTATGGTGTTGTCGTCAGCCTGACCGGTCCGAACGGATTATCAACCGACTGGGACTTTGATGATTTCGGGCGCAAGATTCTTGAGACCCGGGCGGACGGCACTACAACAGACTGGAGTTTTAGCTGGTGTGGCGCGCACTGTCCCAATGGCGGGATGGCCGTAACGGTGGAGGCGTCCGGCTCCGTACCGGTCACCGCGTATTCCGATTTCCTGGGCCGGGAAGTGCGCACAGCTACGCTTGGGCTGAATGGTACCCCTATATACAAAGACACCCAGTACAACAACCTGGGGCAGACGACCGGGGTCACCCGGCCCTATTACGCAGGCGGCGCTGTCTACTGGACGAATTATCTCTACGATGTGCTTGGACGGGCCAAAGATGAATACAACCCGGACGGTGGCCGCATGATGACGACCTATAATGGCCTGTCCACCACGTTGCGGCGCTATGATCTCGCCGGGAGCTACGATCAGAGCGTGACCCGCATTAGTAATGTGCTGGGCAAGCTGAAGGAAATGATCGATGAAGGAACGGCGCATACCTTCTATGACTATGACCCCTTGGGTAACCTCGTCAAGGTGACTGATTCCGCGGGTAACATCAGCACCATGGACTATGACGACCGGGGCCGCAAGATTGCTATGAATGACCCGGATATGGGCATCTGGTCCTACCGGTACGATGCAGCGGGTCAGTTACGAGAGCAGCAGGACGCCAAACTCCAGGTCGTAACCATGATTTATGACCAGTTGGGGCGCATGCTCAGCCGCAGTGAAGTGGAAGGCACCAGTACCTGGGTCTATGACACCGCAGCCAAGGGTGTTGGCAAGCTGGCCAGCGTTGTCAATGGCGTCAATGGGTATCAGAAAACCTATACCTACGACAGTCTTGGCAGGCCTGCATCCGCTACCAGCAGTATCGATGCTGAAACTTTTACCATGGGTTATGCCTATGACAGCGAAGGTCGTCTTGAGCTGACGACCTACCCGACGGGCTTCCAGGTGCGCAATATCTATGCCGCCAGCGGCCATTTGTTGGAAGTCCGCGATGCGGCCAATGACAAGGTGTACTGGCAGGTCGAGGCAATCAATGCCGAAGGCAAGGTGACCGAGTCCTTTCTCGGCAACGGGCTGCAGACCTGGCGCGTCTATGACAATGCCAGTGGGTATGTCCAGGCGATCAATACCGGCACCGTCTTCGGCAACACTATTCAGCAACTCGCCTATCAATTTGACCCCTTGGGGAACCTGAAGCAACGCCAGGACCTGAACCGGGACATCCTTGGGCAGCCCCTGGTAGAGAACTTTGCCTACGACAGTCGCAACCGCCTGATGAGTGCGACCATTGCCGGACTTGGCAGCCGGTCCTATGGTTATGACGCCCTGGGCAATATCAAGCAGAAATCCGACTTTGGCAATGATTTTACCTATGGCGCAGGTACGGCCGGGCCGCATGCGGTGACCCAGGTCAAACAGGCGGGTGTCATCCAGGCAAGCTATATCTATGACGCCAACGGCAATATGATCAGCGGGGGCGGGCGCACGATTAGCTGGAACTCGTTCAACAAGGCCGCACAGATCACCAAAGGTGCCACGACCGTGTCCTTTGGCTATGACGCCGATCACAACCGCATCAAGCAGGTCAAGGGGGGCAAGACGATCTACTATCTCAGCCCGCGTATTGATGCCGGGGCGCATTATGAAAAAGAGATCGACGGGACGCTGATCGAACACCGGCACTATATCTATGCCGCCGGTCAATCCATTGCGATCTACACGAAGAAAAGCGATAACACCGAAAAGACCCGCTATCTCCACAAGGACCACCTCGGCTCGATCGACGTGATCACCGATGAGGCCGGTAACGTGGTCGAGCGCATGAGCTTCGAGGCCTTTGGCAGCCGCCGCAATGCCGACTGGAGTTCAGCAACCGGGGTCATAGCAGCCATTGAGACCCATCATGGCTTTACCGGCCATGAACAACTCGATGAGGTCGGTATCATCCATATGAACGGCCGGCTCTATGATCCGCAACTGGGCCGCTTCCTGAGTCCTGATGTGCAGGTTCAATTCCCGGATAACAGTCAGTCGTTCAACCGCTATAGCTATGTGAACAACAACCCCTTGTCATATACCGACCCGAGTGGGTATGGGTTTTTTAGTAAGATATGGAAGGGGGTGAAGAAGTTATTTAAGAATAAAGTATTCAGAATCATTGTTGCGGTGGTTGCTGGCGCGTTTACCGCTGGAGCAGTTTGGGCTGCATTAGGATCTGGGGGTGGGTTTGTCT
>BTRG01000079.1:0-7972 GCA_036986275.1 Gammaproteobacteria bacterium
AAACAATCTAATGCGCGGGCCCCCCAATGGGGAGGCATAACGATTAGCAAGTCATATTAATAGATTCTATTGAATGTGCGATTAAAGGAGTCACTCATTGGCACCGTAGGTCGGATTAGCGCAGTTTATTATTGTCGGGTTGTGCTGCACGTCCTTACGCCCTCGACAGAGCCCACCCCATGAGCACAGCGAGTGCCTTGGGTGTTTGTACTTCCTGGGGTGCTGCATCCGGGCTACTTTGCTTTGCTCCTTCCCCCTCTCAGGGGGAAGGCGGGGAGGTGGTTCTCAGGCCACCCACCCCTGCACAACCAACGATTCCGCCGGAGCGGTGACCTGTCTGGTGGACATGGGGGTGGACCTTCATTAATGTTCGAAATTATCCCGACGTAAAATTAATAAGTAAGTACAATTCTTGGCAGAGCCCTTTAAGCACAATGACATTTGATATATCAAGCATGCTGAATCCGGAGGTGTATGACCACCCGGTTGAGAGTATCGAACTCATTGAGACCCATATTTCCTGGGTGCTACTAACGGGTAATTTTGCCTACAAGATCAAAAAGCCGGTCAATTTTGGTTTTCTCGATTTCTCTACTCTGGAAAAGAGACACACCTTCTGCGAGCAGGAGCTGCGGCTGAACCGCAGGCTGGCAGCCGCCATCTATCTTGATGTCGTTTCTATCTCGGGGTCTGAAGACAAGCCGGTTATCTCTGCCAATGGAGAGGGTTTTGAGTACGCGGTAAAAATGGTGCAGTTTCCGCAATCATCCCAGCTTGATCATATGCTGGCAGCCGGTGAGCTTGATGCCGGTCATATGGATGCGATTGCCCATATGGTTGCCGGGTTTCACCAGGCCATCCAGATTACTGATGATTCCATGGATTATGGCAGCAAAGACACCGTCTATCGGCCTGTTGAAGAAAACTTCATTCAAATAAGCGAACATTTTGATACAGGGCCGTATGCCGATACCTTAAGCACGCTCAGGCAGTGGAGCAGATCGGAGTTTGTAAAACTGGAACCCATGTTTGCACAACGCAAACAGAATGGATTTGTTCGCGAATGTCACGGTGATATGCATTTGCGTAATCTGATATGGCTGGACGGCAGGCCAATGGCATTCGACTGTATTGAGTTTAATCCCGCATTGCGCTGGATCGATGTGATCAGTGAAGTTGCTTTTCTGGTCATGGACCTGCAGGACCGGCAACAACATCTATTGGCGAATCGCTTCTTGAACGCTTATCTGGAGGATACCGGTGATTATGCCGGTCTGTCGGTTTTGCCATTCTATCTTTGCTATCGTGCACTGGTACGCGCCAAGGTGGATGTATTGTATCTCGAACAGAAAAAATTCACTGAAGAGCAGAGGCAGCAATCACTCGCGGAACTCAAGTCATATCTTGAGTTGGCAAGTGGATATACGCAGCCGCCGGCACCGAAACTGATTATCATGCGCGGGGTATCCGCATCCGGTAAAAGTAGCGTGTCGCAAACCTTAGTTGATGTGCTGGGGGCGATACGACTTCGTTCTGATGTTGAACGCAAGCGATTATTTGATATTACATTAACAGACAGCGCCTCAAATGGAATAGATGAGGGTATCTACTCACCACAGGCATCGCAGCAAACGTATGCAAAACTGGCTGCACTGGCAGCTGATGTAATCCGTGCCGGTTATAGTGTCATTGTTGATGCGACATTCATGCAACATGAACAGCGGCAACCATTTCAGGTGCTCGCCGACCATATGGGTATTCCTTATATTATACTGGAGACCACGGCACCGGCCGGGGTGTTGCGACAACGTATTGTAGAAAGAAGACACGATATCTCTGATGCCGGTCCTGCTGTGCTTGAACATCAGCTCTCAAACTGGCGGCCACTGCATGAAGATGAAATGCATGCGGCGATTTCTGTGAATACCGCGCAGGTGCTACAGACAGATGCGTTAATTGATAAACTCAACGAGTTTCGTTGCACCTAGAATCTTTTCAAGCTTCATCGGTTATCCTCTGACCCAGGCGTGATTAGTTCTGGTCATTGGGAATGCTTCTTTCCGACTGGGTTTTCCTTCCCCTGTAATCGTAAACACTTCCAGGGTTACAATTAAAGCGGTAGGAGGCGTGTCTGGGTAGGCAATGTTATTCTCCGGAATTCAAGAATGCGGCCGTTCAATAAATAGAGATAAGGCGATGCATAAAAACAAGCTCAAGGAAAAGCGCGGCATCTGCGGCATCTGTCCGGCGGGTTGCTGGGTCAAGGTGGGTATCCGCGATGGCAGGCTGGAGACCATTGCCGCCGATGAGGGCCATCCCCTGGGAATGATCTGCCGCCGCGCTCAACACGCCGCGGAGATCATCTATTCGGAGCACCGCCTCAGGTTCCCCCAAAAACGTGTCGGCCCCAAAGGCAGTTTCGAGTTCGAGCGCATCGGCTGGGATGAGGCCTATGACCTTATCGCCGAGCGCCTGAATACGATCAAGGCCGAGTCCGGTCCGGAGGCGGCGGCCATCTATACCGGTCGTGGCGCCTTCGAGCTTTCCCTGTGCGACATCTTTCAACCCAAAGGGGTGGCCGTGTCTTCGGCCTCCAGTGTGTTGTTTCCCTTCGGTTCGCCCAACACCATGGGTGTGGGGGCGTTGTGTTACGTATCCTTCGCCATGATTGCACCCCACGTAACCATGGGACGTATGCTGATCAATATGTATTCGGATATGGAGAATGCCGAACTGCTGGTGGTCTGGGGAACGAACCCGGCTACCGACTCGCCACCTCTGGATATGCACCGCCTGGAGCAGGCGCGCAAACGGGGTGCTCAGATTGTGGTTATTGATCCCCGGCGCACGGAAACGGTACAGCGGTGTGAGGCCGAATGGATCCCTGTCCGCCCCGGTACTGACGGGGCGCTGGCACTGGGGCTTATTCAGGTGATGCTGGATGAAGAAATCCATGACGAGGACTTCGCCGATAACTGGACCCTGGGTTTCGAGGAGTTGGACCAATATGTTCAGCACTTTCGGCCCGAGGTGGTGGAGCAAATCACCGGCGTACCGGCAGAGACCACCCGCAACCTGGCCCGGCGCATCTGCAACGCCAATGGTGCGGCGCCGGTGATGTATACCGGTCTGGAGTATTCCAATAGCGGTATCCAGGCGATCCGCGCGGTTCTGACGGCGTGGGCCCTGGCGGGTCAGTTGGACGTGCCCGGCGGGTTGGGGCTGGCGATGCAGGATTCGCATTTCCCGATTAACCGTTCGGGTAATGTCGCCAACCCCGATCTTGCACGGGCCGCCGCCCGCGACCGTTTTCCTGTTTACAGTGACTATCGCGGCGAATCCCATGCCAGCGGTCTTGTCGATGCGGTTTTACACAAAAAGCCCTATGCCATCCGCGGCCTCATCGTCCATGGTGCCTCGTTACTTACCTCCTGGCCGGAGACGCCGTTGTGGCGCGAGACACTTTCCGCGCTCGATTTCCTGGTATGTATCGACCGCCAGCTTACGGCCGATGCCGCCTATGCCGATCTGGTGCTGCCGGCGACGACCCAGTTCGAGATCAATTCCTACATGACCTACGGTCCCATCTTTCGTTTGCGCGAACGCCTGATCGAACCAGTGGGTGAGGCCCGCAGTGATTATCTGATTATGGCGGAGCTGGCCCGGCGTCTGGGTTACGGTGATTCGTACCCGCAATCGGAGGAGGAGTTATTAAAGTATGTATTGGAGGGCTCGGGCTATACCCTGGACGAAGTGAGAGCACAGGGCGGCACGGTGAAAATTCCCACTCCAATGATGGAGTACAAGAAATGGGAGAAAGGCGGGCTTCGACCAGACGGCACGCCCGGTTTCGATACCCCTTCGGGCAAGTTCGAGATCGCCTCCGGCATTCTGGCCGATTATGGTTACGAGCCCCTGCCGAAATATACCGAGCCAACAGAAGGGCCGGTGGCACGCCCGGATCTGGCGGCAGAGTTCCCACTGGTGTTCAATTCCGGCGCCCGGCCCCATACCGATTTCCGTTCCCAGCATCATGGCATCGATGGTCTCGCCAGGGATAATCCCGAGCCTGTCGTGGAAATCAATCGACAGGACGCCGAGGCCCGTAGCATTGAGACCGGCGATAAGGTGGAAGTGCGCACCTGCCGCGCAGCGGTGAGTTTCCGCGCCCGGGTTAGCGACGATATTGTGGCCGGTGCGGTAGAGATCAATATGGGTGGCGGTGGTCCCGTGGGGCCCGAGGCCTGGCAACAGGCCAACGTCAATGAACTCACCGACCTTGGTAATCATGATGAGATCTCCGGATTTCCGGTGTACAAGGCGCTGCTCTGTGAAGTGATAAAGGTGGAGGCGGGTGCGGTGGCGGTGCAGATCAGGGATGCTGAGAAACAGGAGTCCTGTGGCGTGCAGTTGCTGCGACCGAACAAGTTCGTACCCGAACGGCATATCTATCTCGACAATAATGCCACCACTCCCATGGACCCCGAGGTCCACGCTGCCATGCAGCCGTACCTGGAGGCGGAGCACGGTAATCCCTCAAGTATCCACGCGGCGGGAAGGCAGGCGCGCGAAGCTATCGAGCAGTCCCGCCGCCGTGTTGCCCGGATGATCAACGCCAAACCGCGGCGCATCGTTTTTACAGGCGGCGGTTCGGAGGCTGACAACCTGGCCCTGAAAGGTGTGGCTTTCGCCTATGGTGCACAGGGCCGTCACATTATCACTACCAAAGTGGAACACCCGGCGGTGCTGGGCGCCTGCCGTTTCCTTCAGGGCCAGGGGTTCCGCGTCACCCGCCTGGACGTGGATAGCGAAGGCCGGCTCGATCCGGCGGCGCTGGAGAAGGCGCTTACCGACGACACCATCCTGGTGTCAGTGATGATGGCCAATAACGAAATGGGCACAATCTTTCCCGTCAAGCAGCTGTGCCGGCTCGCCCATGAACACGGCGCGTTGTTTCATGCCGATGCAGTGCAAGCCGCCGGCAAGATCCCCATCGACGTGGAGGAGTCGGGTGTCGATTTACTGACCCTTTCCGGTCACAAGTTCCACGGACCCAAGGGGGTAGGCGCCTTGTATGTGCGCAAAGGGGTGCAGCTCGAGCCATTGATCCACGGCGGCAAGCAGGAGAGGGGTCTGCGTGCCGGCACCGAGAACGTGGCCGCTATCGTTGGCTTCGGTGTCGCCGCGGAAAGGGCCCGCAATGGCCTTGACGAAATGGACCAGGTTCAGGCGTTACGCGATCAACTGCAAGCGGGCATCGAGACACTTGTTACTGGTGCGCGTCTGAATGGCCACGCCACCGAGCGTCTGCCCAATACCCTGAATATGACCCTGCCCGGGCTGCGCGGTGAGTCCCTGGTCGTGGCCCTGGATCAAAAAGGTATCGCGCTTTCTTCGGGCTCGGCCTGTAAGTCAGGTTCCCCCGAACCCTCCCATGCCCTGATGGCTATGGGTATGGGTACAGAAGATGCCCACTGCGCTGTTCGTTTCTCGCTGTCCGGACAAACGACGAAAGAAGATGTCGAACACACACTGCAAGCGATGGCTGAGGTTCTGGAAGAGATGGAAACCACGGTGCGGTTCTTGCCGTGCAAATAGCAAGATATCTCCCGCCGACGTAACGCGTTTAGAGGAAACTTATTCCGGCATGACAGCCAACACTGAATTTCAATCGAGACTGGCAATGTTTCAGGAAAAGACCCTGTTTCCGAGGTTGTCGGACGCCGAGCAGAGTTTTGTTCGCGAATTGGCCAATCAGTATCGTTTCACTTTTCAGGAATTTCGCCAGGTAGTGGAAGTTTGCCGCGACCTGTCCATGTGGCGCCAGGGCAGCCTGGAGACGTGGTGGCGAGATTATAATAATACGCATGATCCATTGTCAGGGGCGCAATCAAAGAAGAACATACTTTTGCAGTTGCGACAGCATGTCAGGCAACTCAAGCGGCAGGAAAAAACCTATTCGCGGACGGCCCCGTTAACGCCGGTTCGCAGACCGGCATTGAAAATACATTCGCAGCGATCCAATAAAAAGATCCATGGCATGTGCCCGGTCGCCTCAGAGAGGACGGTTTGCTGTAATCTGCACACCATCGACGCGGTGCAAAACTGCATGTATGGTTGCAGTTATTGCAGCATTCAGACGTTTTATCAGGATCAAATCACGTTCGATGATGATCTGGCATCAAAACTGAATGACATTGTCCTGGAACCGGATCGTTTCTATCACTTTGGAACGGGTCAGGCATCGGATTCATTGGTTTGGGGTAATCGTAACGGTAATCTTGATGCGCTGTGCCGGTTTGCCAGGAATCATGCCAACGTCTTGCTGGAGCTCAAGACCAAGTCAGACAACATTGGCTATTTTCTGGACAATGACATTCCGGGCAATGTCGTTTGCAGTTGGTCATTGAATACCCACTCGGTGATTGAAAATGAAGAGCATCTGACGGTTCCGTTGGAAAGACGTATCGCAGCAGCCCGCCGGTTGGCGGATACAGGGATAAAGGTGGCATTTCATTTTCATCCAATGGTTTATTATCGCGGTTGGGATCATGACTATCCACGGATCGCCATTTTGTTGTTATCACAATTTAAAGCCGATGAGGTGCTGTTTGTTTCTTTTGGGTCGGTGACGCTGATCAAGCCGGTGATAAAGAAGATTCGTGAGCAGGGCAATCCGTCCCGAATTCTGCAAATGGATTTTGTCTCAGACCCGCATGGAAAACTGACTTACCCCGATGAGACAAAGGTATCAATGTTCAGGAAAATGTATAGCAGTTTCAGCCCCTGGCATAACAAGGTGCTGATTTACCTGTGCATGGAAAAGGCAGAAATCTGGCAACAGGCCTTCGGCTTTACTTATGCCAGCAACCGGCAATTTGAACGTGATTTCGCAAAGAAGACACTATTTAAAGAGGGTTCGATTTAGTATGCTGGAATACTATATCGGCCGAGTGAGTGTAGAACAGAGCTGGGACAATCATTGTATTTTAATGATAGTCAAGATATGACTTGTTATAAGAATGGAATCTGCTCAACTTACAAATTATACGTATAATAATAAATCTCCTTCAACGCAATGATTGATGTTGGCAGAACTAATAAGAGAGTTGGCGGTGAGCGCTCCTACAAGCCAATACCATGACCGCTTGCGGCGGAGTTGTTTATTTTGTCTACCATAGGCTTTGCGCGTAGTGTAATAAATGTTTTGTATATCGGTAATAATGCAATTGTTTTCACCAGCTGGTATGCAAGATCCTAAGAGTTTATTGAAATAATTGGTAAACTTATTTTTCTTCAAGCTTGCGCAATTCACTGATGAGGCCATGTCCCGCCTGATATAAATGGGCCAGAACATTGGTAGGTTTTCTCAATTCTTCTTCCAGGGTCGCAAATGACAGGACGTCATCAAATGTCAGGAAATAGAATAAAACCTCTCCATCCGATGGGCTCGGATATTCATCGACTTTTTCCGCATAAAGATAAAAGTGTTGTGCACCTGTCAGGAAGTAAGCCGAGGCCTCTCTTACACTTTCATGTTCGCCACCGCCGAAAATACCGCTGCCATTACTGAAATACAGGCTTGAATTACCATCAGCCAATGTGACAAGCGAAAACGAGCCTTCAGGATCCCCGGTTTCCATTACTATGCCCCAGACAGGATGACCAAAACCTTCTTTAGAAATGCCTATGTCATCAGGATTCAGGGTAAATATCATTTTCCGGCGGTCAGTTGATGCGCCTTTGGTATCATCAGATTTGGACATAAGAGACAAAGTAATTCCTCATGGAAAAAAGGGTTCGTTGATCTTACCCTACTAAAACGGAAAGGTGTTCAAATAAATGAACCTCTCAGGGTTTAACGGGTACATTAAATCAAAGGCAATAATGTCCCATAGGAGCAAAATCGGAGTCAGATCTGAATGGCACTGACTTAAAGAGCTTTTCCGTCATTCCGGCGTGTTCTTAGCCG
>BTRG01000080.1:0-7898 GCA_036986275.1 Gammaproteobacteria bacterium
ACGAAAACATTCAAAACCACTATTAGCAAGCGTTTGTTGGCGCATTCTTTAACACTCCAGGCAGCTTAAGACGATGATGCGTATTATAAACTGTTTAGTGAATAAATCAGAGTTTCCTTAGATATTTAGAGGTATGCACGGGCCTCTCGTGAGAGCGACAGCCGCATGAACGAAACTGCAGCGGGAAAGAGAGTATGAACGAACAAGATAAAAAATCAGGAGGTGCTGCGGGAAAAGGCGTTTTTCACGCCCCGTGGGAGAAATCCTTCGACAAAATACTCACCCCTTTCGAGGAGTTTATCCATCGCCAGACTACCAGTGGTCTGTTGCTGATGGGTGTGGCGATCCTGGCATTGGTGCTGGCCAACAGCAGTTTGTCCGGGATCTATCAGCATTGGGTGCATACGCCGATGGGGATCAATATCGGTGGCTGGATGCTGGAGAAGACATTACATCACTGGGTGAATGACGGCTTGATGGCGCTGTTTTTCTTTGTCGTGGGGCTGGAACTCAAACGCGAGATTCTGGTGGGCGAGTTAGCGGTTCCACGCCAGGCTGCATTGCCCATCGTCGCCGCAGTGGGTGGCATGGTGCTGCCGGCCCTGATCTATTTTGTCATCAACCCCGGTGGCGAGGCTGCCCGCGGCTGGGGTATCCCCATGGCCACCGATATTGCCTTCGCCATTGGTGCGCTGGTACTGCTGGCCGGCCGGGTGCCCAAGGCCTTGATTACTTTTCTGGTGGCACTGGCGATTGTCGATGATCTGGGAGCGGTGGTGGTGATCGCACTTTTTTATACCGATCAGCTCGTATGGCAAGCCCTGTTAACAGCGGCGGTGATATTGGGCGTATTGATCGTATTCAACCTGGCCGGCATTCGCCAGCCCTTGCCGTATTTATTGTTCGGAGTGTTGTTGTGGTTCGCCTTGCTCAAGTCCGGTGTGCACGCCACGCTGGCCGGGGTATTGACAGCCTTTACCATTCCGGCGCGTCCAAAATATGATCCGGGCCGTTTTAGCGAACATGTTAAGGAGTTAATGGCCCGTTTCGACGCCAGCCACCAGCCGGGGAAAAATATCATGACCAACGATGCCCTGCGTGCTGTGGTGCAAACACTTGAAAACGGCGTACACAAGGTGGAGACGCCATTGCAACGTTTGGAACATGGCATGCACATGCCCGTGGCTTTTCTGGTGATCCCCATTTTCGCCTTCATCAATGCCGGCATCCCCATAGAGTTTATGAGTCTGGGCGATACATTGGCTCACCCAGTCACGCTGGGAGTTGTGTCAGGATTGGTGCTGGGGAAGTTCCTCGGCATAGCCGGGGCCAGTTGGCTTGCGCTCAAGCTCGGCGTCGGCCAGCTCCCTGCCCAGACCCGCTTTAGTCAGATCGCCGGTGTGGCCCTGCTGGCCGGCATCGGCTTCACGATGTCGATATTCATCGCCGAGCTGGGGTTTGCGGGTCAAACGGAATATCTACTGATGGCGAAGACTGGCGTTTTGGTCGCCTCCTTGCTGGCCGGTGTCGGCGGATTTTTCTGGCTGTGGTGGATCAGTGAGCGATGAAAATCGGGAAACTAAGAGTCTGAAGTCAGCGTCCGGTTTCGCTATGCAACTGCAAGATATTTAATAAATTCTGGCGATCGATCCAGCCGATAATATCTCCATGCTCCATCACAGGCACCTGGTTGAAACCATGTCGTTGCATATGCTGCAGCACGTCCGTAATGCTGTTCTCAGGCTGAACCGTATAGAGGCGCTCAACCGGTGTCATGACTTCTTGCACTGTCGTGCTTGCCCACTGATCACGCGGAATGTCAACGACATCATTCAGCGTGATCAGGCCAAGGGTGCGGCCATCCTGTGTCACCAGGCAGGCACGCTGACCGGTCAGCAGCACTTGTTCATCAATCCAGTAAAGGATAGTTAACCCCGGCGCTATCGTAGGCACTTCTCTTTGCATCACATCACCCGCGGTAATGTGACGCGCCAGGCTATCCAACAGGTAGGCACGCTTGCTGCCCTCCGCGGCGGCAAGCAGAAACCAGCCTATGCCAATCAGCCATATACCGTTTAACAGCAAGCCTGTCTGCAATACCGTCATTATGCCGAGAAATATCAGGCCGTAGGCGACCACCTTGCCACCAACCACGGCCCATTGCATACCCTTGGCGGCATTACCGGTAATGCCCCAGACCAGGGCACGAAAGACACGACCCCCATCCAGCGGGAAACCGGGTATCAGATTGAAGATGGCTACCACGAGGTTAATCGTTGTCAACCAATCGAGTGCTTCCGCGGCGACTTCGCTGTAAGGCGCCGCCAAGAGCTTGAGGAGATAAAACAGGCCAGCGAGCGCAAAGCTTACCAGGGGCCCGGCGATGGCGATGCGGAATTCAGTGGCAGCAGTATCGGCCTCTTTCTCGGTCTGTGCCATGCCGCCGAAAATAAATAGCGTAATGGAATGCACCTGGATACCACGAGCTATCGCCACCAGGCTGTGGCCCAGTTCATGCAGGATAATGCTGATGAAAAATAGCAACGTGGTCACCACAGCGGTGAGCAATGTCACACTTCCGCTCCACCCCGGATGGCCCTCCCGGAATACGACATAGAGTGAGCTAACCAGCAGGAATAAAACGATAAACCAGGTGTAGTGCACACCGATACGAATACCTGCTACGGTACCGAGTCGAAATGACGATTCCAGCATTCAACCGCCCTCGTGAAACAGTCACAGGAACAATATACACTGTATATTCGCCCGGGGTGAAGCACTGCATGCCGGTAGATTCAGGTGCGAGTAATATAGTTTTAGTGCCTGTCGCAGGGCCATACGCGCCCATACAGGGTCGATCTAATGATTAAACCGGTGGTGGCAGAAGAAGTAACTTTTATAATATGATTTCAGTAATTTGGTCCTTGATTCAATATCGTTACGGACTGGATCGCATGCCAGGAGGGTAAAGGTAGTGTCTGGGCCCAGGTTGAGTCAGATGTTTTCGGGGACTGTGACGACAGCATATCCTTTACGTTGAAGTATACGTAAAGAGATTGATCAGCAAAGGCATACAATTTCAACAATACTTAAAGCAACGGGGTGACAGATGAAATCAACATATATCACACTTGTATTGATATTCATGGTGGGGCTGGTTGCATGTAAACAAACGGAAGCACCTGAACCTGTACCTGAAGTTGTAGTGGAGGAAGTCAAGAAGGTTGTCTACCATATCGATTTTTACGATGTTGATCGTGTTAGTGCCACGCTTACAAGTATTAATAATATGGTGAATACTTACCAGGAAACATTAACCGAATATGATGTACGGATTGTTTTTCTCGGTGCCGGCATTCGTTTTACCACGAATGACCCGTTGAAAGGCACACCTTTTGAGGAAAACGATGCCTTCAAAAAACGTAAAACAGAAATACTGGAGCGTATTATTGGTATCAAAGAAGTACAGGAAGTCAAACTTGAACTTTGTGAAATCACGCGAGTGGCTATTGGTCTCGATAAAGAGAAATTGTTGCCGGGAGTGGAGTCAGTGACCTCGGGTGTGGTGCGTATTGCCGAGCTTCAGGACCAGGGGTTTGCCTACATAAAAATTCAGTGAGGAATACATCAGCCGCGTCTTACACTATTTTGAGCCGGTAATTGTTATCGTTCCCTGGAAATCACACTTAGCTTAAGCAATTTCATCTTCAAAGTAGGTTGGGTTAGCGGCTTTATCGCGTAACCCAACAAGCGTTGCGTAGCAACACAGCATCTTTTATTGAGTGTCTGGTGGCACGTCTGGTGGGTTACGGCACAAACTGTGCGCCTAACCCACCCTACATTTTAATTATAAATATGCGCCATTCCAGTCCATCCCGTAGTCAGTAGCGATTAATATTTATATTGATGCCTCCGGGAAAACCCGGCATTCTTCCCATGGATAGATTCAGCTTACCGTTGAACTTTTCACCAAATCGTTGAATAAGTCGTACCAAGCGTCGTGTGGGCGGCTGTGTTTTACCGCTACGCCCATTACTGACATCAATACCGAAGCGGCCTACCTGCTTTCCTTTGTCTTTTACCGTTACCGTGGCATCGAGTACGTCTTTGCCGCTCATACCAAAGAAACCCGATGCACCTGAACGCAAGCGGAAACTGGTTATTGTTATCTCCGCCTTGGTGCTGTCCGGAAATCCCCCTAGTTGACCATCTATTTCTTTCTGGAGTCGACTCAGCACTTCATACTTCTTGATAACATCAACCTTTTCCGAGGCCGCTTTGATGTCTTTGGATACTACTATTTTAACCCGCTTGCTTGATATGGACAGCCCATCACCAGCGCCGATTGCCGGTATGGACAGAGACAGCATTATTGATGATATGGCAACACCTAAATATTTCTTCATTTTTATTCCTCCATTTGTCATGCTGACAACCAATATATAGCCATAGATAGTATATTGGTATTGGAAATACTAATAAATCCAGCCATCAAACAGAAAATCGGGCCAGAGTTTAATATTGGCTAATATTCAAAACTCCTTATATATTAGAAACAATTGCTTTCTGAACCGGTTTTTCTCTTCTATTGCACGGCTAAAAGCACCCTTGTGCCGATGCCTTTGAATGAGGAACGGATAATGGCGCCACATTGGTCACACTTCGAACACGAGGCCGATATCGGTGTGCGCGGCTGTGGACCGACAGTGGAGACCGCCTTTGAACAGGCGGCGTTGGCCCTGACCGCTGTCATCACCGATCTCGAAAACGTTGCCGATACCCATACAATCAGCATTCAATGCCAGGCACCGGATATTGAACTGTTGTTGGTCGACTGGCTAAACGCCATCATTTACGAAATGGCAACCCGCAAATGGCTGTTTGCCCGTTTCCAGGTGGACATCAAGGATCGCCGTTTACAGGCCACGGCCTGGGGTGAAGCTGTAGACATTGCCCGCCACGCCCCGGCCGTCGAACCCAAGGGTGCAACCTACACCATGCTGAAAGTCACGCAACAGCATGACGAATACTGCGCGCAATGCGTGGTCGATGTATGAGGTCAAGGTGATGGACAAGTCCGGACTGGTCCAGCTCGACGCCACAACCTGGCAATTACCGGCCACGGGCAAGATGCGGGTGCCGGCCATTTTTTATGCGACGCAGGACCTGATCGAAGCCATGGATGAAAAGGTATTCGAACAGGCCAGCAATGTCGCCATGCTGCCTGGCATTGTTAAGGCCAGTTATGCCATGCCCGATGCACACTGGGGGTATGGGTTTCCGATCGGCGGCGTGGCCGCATTCGATCCCACCGAGGGTGGTGTGGTGTCCGCCGGCGGAGTCGGCTTCGACATATCCTGTGGTGTTCGCACCCTACTCACCAACCTGCATAAAGAAGATATCGAACCTGTCCGATCGGCACTGGCCACCGAACTTTCTCGCACCGTGCCGGCAGGCGTCGGTTCAACCGGGAAGATTTCACTGAACAACGAGCAAATGAACGCCATGCTCAAGGGAGGTGCGCAGTGGGCTGTTGCACAGGGCTATGGTTTGGAAGAAGACCTGCAGCGTGTCGAGGAATACGGTTGCATGGCCGGCGCGGAACCGCGGCATGTCTCGCAACATGCGAAAAAGCGCCAGCACGCGGAAATGGGCACGCTTGGCTCCGGTAATCATTACCTTGAAATACAACACGTCGCTGAAATTTTCGACGGCAACATTGCTGGGGTCTATGGCCTGGAACAGGGAGGGGTCGTGGTCAGTATCCATTGCGGCTCGCGGGGTCTGGGTCATCAGATCGGTACGGAATTTCTCAGAGAAATGGCCATCACCGCCAGCAGCCACGGCATCACATTGCCGGACCGTGAACTGGCCTGCGCACCGATTGAGTCGGAAGTAGGCCAGCGTTACCTTGGTGCCATGCGTGCCGGTATCAATTGTGCGCTGGCTAATCGGCAGATCATTACGCACCTGACGCGCCAGGCCTTTGCCTATGTGCTACCGCAGGCCGAGCTGCATTTGTTCTACGATGTGTCACACAATACCTGCAAACAGGAAACGCACGACATTGATGGCGTTAAACAATCGCTTTATGTCCACCGCAAGGGCGCAACCCGCGCCTTTGGCCCCGGTCATAGCGATATCCCGGAGGCCTTGCGTGCGGTGGGTCAGCCGGTGTTGATCGGTGGCTCCATGGGCACCTATTCTTATGTACTCGCCGGAACCAATACAAGTGAGGCCCGCGCCTTCAGTTCAGCCTGCCATGGCGCCGGCCGTGCAATGAGTCGACGCGCCGCTAAACGTCACTGGAGCGGCAGGCAGGTTGTCGATGAGTTGGCCGAGCGTGGCATCGAGATCCGCAGCCCCTCCATGCGCGGCGTCGCGGAAGAAGCACCGGGGGCCTACAAGGATGTTAGCGATGTGGTCGATGTTGCCGATCAGGCCGGCCTGGCTCGCAAGGTGGCACGTCTGGAACCCATGGCATGCATTAAAGGTTAGCGCGCCGACAAGGCAATCGCCTATGCCCATCAGCCATAATCCGTTTCACAGCAAGCTCGTCTACAATATTGTCATCATACCGAGAAACATCAGCCGGAATATGACATAGAGTGAACTACTTAGTATGCCTAATGCGGCAGTTAAGCCGTCGCCCTGTAGGGGCGTATCGGTCTTGAACTCCTGGTTCTCCCGAGCGAAGCGAAGGGATGGAGTTCACGGCTTAACTGCCGCATTCTCCCCGAGCAGAGCGAGGGGAGAACGTCGGTGGTAAGCGGCAGATCACAGCGATGAGAGGTTTGTGCTATTCAGCACAAACGAGCACCGCGAAGGGCTGTTCGCTTAACCACCTTTGTTATGTGCTGGTGCTTACGAAAACCGGTTTAATTACTAGAGTTAGACTGGCACCACCTTATTAGCGCACGGCCCTTTTTGGCCTTGCCCAACTTCATACTCCACTTTCTGACCATCACTCAGGGTTGCATAGCCACCGCCAGCTTGGATTTCAGAATGATGAACAAACAGATCCTTGCCACCATCATCTGGAGTAATGAAACCAAAACCTTTATCCGCGCTGAACCACTTTACTGTACCTGTACTCATGCCGTATTTTCCTTTTTGTATTTAATATTCATTGACTTCGATTATTTTTCTATGTGTCACCGGTTGTTACCGCTTTATCGTCGTTTCCTGATATAGGTTGAACGTCCTGCGGCTCACTATCGTCTACCCCTGCTTTTTGCAAGCGCTTCTCTTCCTTCTTTTTCTTTTTGGCGATTTCTTTCTGGCGCTTTTCAAAAGCGTAATTGGGTTTAGCCACTCGTATTCTCCTCTACATAATTCTAGGATTAGAGCCGTTATAATACGGTATTTTCCAACCGATTTCGCTCTTCATAGCATCTACAATATCCAAAGTCACAAGAGGGTGCTGGATCGATAGCGGACGCTCACCTAAGGTGCATAACGAGACTGTAGAAAAACCCCGAAAAGCTGCCTTTTTTCAACTTTTCCAAACAACTGGCTTTTCTCTGGTCTGTAAAAGAATTTGTTCATGCGTTCATATAAACCTATATACGAGATGTTTGTGCACTCTTTAACGAAACCATCAGAATATTTCTTTTAAGCTCTTACGTGCCCTCTCATAAATAATTATCTAAATCAGAGGTTTTTCTACAGCCTCAACGTTGTGTTCAGCGGAAGCGTGCATTTTGGTTCTTTTGTGCAAAAATGGAGCGTAGCGGAATGCACAAAAGAACAAAAATAATAATTATCCGTTGAAACACATTGATACTCATTGAGGCCTCCCCCCGCGATTTCAGGCTTGGGAGGGTTAACCTACCATCCTACTAGTGCCACTTGCACTACAACGAAGGAGGAGTCCTCGATGAAATTCTACACCCAAA
>BTRG01000081.1:0-7415 GCA_036986275.1 Gammaproteobacteria bacterium
CTGTTTGACGAGGTACACTGGTAATATAAACAACTCGTTAAAACTGATCCCGGTTTGGGAATAAAATGAATGCTATTCCAGTGGCGGGAGGAATGCCCGGCTCGGAATACAGGCTGTTAATTTTGGATGGGTGTCAAGTCGCAGCGATAGCCAGGCGGTGCATATTGATATCGTATGGAAGGATTTATGCATATATTGCATGTGTACCGTACATATTTCCCGGATCCGCCCGGGGGATTGCAGGAGGCAATCAGGCAAATTTGTTTGTCCACCAAAAACTTTGGTGTTGAATCGACGATATTTACGCTGTCCCCTGGTCCTGTTCCCAGAGAGATATTGCGCGACGAAGGCTGTGTCACTCGATCGCGTTCATGGGCGGCACCGGCATCATGTGATTTGGGGGGTATTGATGCGTTCCATTCATTTGGTAAATACGCGCACTCTGCAGATATAATTCATTATCATTTCCCCTGGCCGTTCGCCGATTTTCTTCATTTTGGCATAAAGCCGGATAAACCCTGTGTCATGACGTATCATTCCGACGTGGTACGTAAAGGATGGCGGGGGCGTCTTTATCAACCACTCATGCGCCGCATGTTAAACAGCATGGATGCCGTGGTTGCCACGTCCTCCCCTTACATCCAGAGTAGCCCCATTCTGAAAACCCGGATTCAGGCTGAACGTTTGCATGTTATTCCGCTGGGTATTACAGAGGACAGCTACCGACAGTATCGGCAGGATGCAGCAGGTATTGTTCTTCAGAAACGCTTTAGTCTGGAGCCAGGCGCCTACTTCCTGTTCATCGGGGTTTTAAGACCCTACAAGGGACTCGATACGCTGATCAAAGCGGCCGCCCATACAGGCATCCCGGTTGTGATTGCCGGCACGGGATGTGAACAGGCACGATTACAATCCCTTGGCGCACATTTTCACAATGTTCATTTTGCAGGCCAGGTGACAGATGTGGAAAAAATGGCATTGATTCAGGGCTGCCGGGCGCTGGTGTTACCCTCGCATTTGCGCTCCGAAGCTTTCGGCATGGTGCTTGTAGAGGCCTCCATGTGCGGAAAACCAATGATTACCTGTGAAATCGGTACGGGTACCTCTTTTGTGAACATGCACGAGGAGACCGGGTTTGTGGTGTCTCCCGAGTCGCACCATGAGTTGGCGCGGGCGATGAGCACATTGCTGACTGATGATAAACTGGCTGATCGGATGGGGCAGGCGGCACGGGAACGTTATGAGCGACTGTTTTCGGGGAGCGCCCTGGGATGTGCTTATGCCGATTTATATCGCGAGGTGGTACGTGATGCCGGGGAAGCGCATAGAGTGACAGGCGTTGATCAATAGCTGTTGTGTTACCGGCGCATCGGGTTTCGTCGGCCGGGCGCTTTGTTCATTCCTGAGAGCGCGTGGCTGTCGTATCACGGCCTTGTTACGTAGACAGGCTGAAGGCCCCTGGGACGAAACCATTATCGCCGAATTGGGCCGCGATGATATATCGCCTGCTTTATTTGACGGAGTCGAAGCGGTTTTTCATGTTGCCGGGCTTGTCCATGCGTTTTCCACGGACAAAGATACGTACGCACTCTATGAGCGCGTTAACGTGCAGGGGAGCGCCTCACTGGCTGACGCCGCCTCGAAAGCGGGTGTAAGGAGTTTTGTTTACTACAGTTCCGTGAAAGCGATGGGGGCTCCGGGTGAGCATTGTGTCGACGAGGACTGGCACCTGCTGCCGGATGACCCCTATGGGATGTCGAAGCGGGAGGCTGAAGCCCGGGTTTTGCGAATTGGTCAGGATACCGATATGCAGGTAACGGTTTTGCGCCCGGCTCTCGTCTATGGGGCCGGGGTCAAAGGTAACCTGCACCGCATGATGGACGCCATAGCAAAACGGCGCTTCCCGCCGTTGCGGGAGGTCGGTAACAAACGCTCTATGGTGCATGTGGACGATTTGGCCGAGGCAGCCTGGCTGGCGGCTACGCGGCCGGAAGCGGAAAATCGGATCTACATCGTCAGTGATGGTCGTCCTTATTCAACACATGAGATCTTTACATGGATTTGCGAAGCAGTCGGGCGCGATACGCCGTCCTGGACAGTACCCGTCCGGCTATTGCGCGCGGGCGCCGTGCTGGGAGACGCGCTTGAACAGCGTTTTGGTCGGCGTCTACCGCTCGATTCTGAAATATTGGATCGCCTTCTGGGGTCAGCCTGCTATCGTTCAGACAAGATTCAGCGTGAACTGGGCTGGCAGCCGCACAGGCACTTTAGAGAGGCGCTGCCGGAAATGGTGGCGGGGCTCCGAAACAGCTGAGCCGTAAGCGTCCGGGCATTTACTGGATTGACCCTACTTTTCCAAGTCTTCCATTTTTAAATTCTGCTCGGGTACTCGGACACCAAAACGACCGAGATTTACCTGCAAGCCACCGGGGACGAAAAGCGCCAGCTGGTGATGCAGGTCTGACGTAACTTTTTCTGTATATGCTTGACATAGGCATGTATTGGCCTATACTAAGCATATACTTATTGTGAGGTGCAACATGTCAGCTAAAGCGAAACTATTTATTAATGGCAGAAGCCAGGCCGTGCGTATCCCCAAGGCGCTCGAATTTACAGGGATCGACGAAGTGAGTATCCGCAAGGAAGGTGATGCGCTGGTGATCACGCCGGCGCGTAAAAACTGGGTATCCTTCACGGCTTTACCCAAGGCCGATGACGATTTTATGCAGGATCGTCCTGAATTACTGGTTAGTGATCGGGTTACGCTGTGACGCTATATATGCTGGATACCGATACCTGTAGCTACGTGATTAAACAACGGCCAGAGTCGGTTTTAGTCACTATGCAGGAGAAGGCGCAAGCGGGAAACGATTTATATATTTCCGCGATTACCTACGCAGAACTTCGATTGGGGGCGATGCGCTCAGGGAATCCTCGGAAACATAACCGACTGATTAGTGAGTTTTGCGAACGATTAGATGCCGTCCATCCCTGGGACTCAACAGCAGCCGATCACTTCGCTCGGCTACAGGCAGCCTTGTTTGCTGCCGGCACACCAATCGGGGCCAACGACACGATGATTGCAGGTCACGCCTTGAGTCTGCGTGCGATCGTCGTAACAAACAATCAAAAACATTTTTCCCAAGTGCCTAAATTGAAATTGGAAAACTGGGCGTGACCAGTTCGGCCTTAGTAAAGGCGGCCCAGGGCACGCATCCGCACAGGCACTTTAGAGAGGCACTGCCGGAAATGGTGGCGGGACTCCAAAACAGCTGAACCGGGATGCAAGGAGCTTCGGATATCTGCCGGTGGTGGAGGGACAAATCGGGCCGACTAACTGATACAATGCCCGCCCATGGCTGTATTTGGCTTTTCCGTTGTGGATCGGTCTGTTGATCTTTTCCCCTTTCGTCGTCAATGTTACGATTACGTCATATTGCCTCGCAATGGTTGATTGGAGTGATATGGGTAGTCATTACCGCGGAACGGGAAGGAGCCTGGGATGGTGAGGCGTTGGTCGGCACGGTTGCGGAGCCGGTCCCTTGTCTTTACGCACGATCTGGCCATGGTGGTGCTGGCGTGGCTGGGCGCTTACTGGTTCCGGTTTAATTTCAGCAGCATTCCCCCTCCATATCTGGAGGGTGCGCTGAGCTGGTTGCCCCTGGTGGTCGTGCTGCAAGGCGGTGTATTCGTCTATGTGGGGCTGTATCGCGGCGACTGGCGTTTTGCTTCTCTGCCTGACCTCACTCGTATTATTAAAGCCGTTGTATTCGGCACGGCTATATGTGTGGGGCTTTTGTTCCTGCTGACCCGTCTTGAGGGTATTCCACGCTCGATATTCCCTACCTATGCTGTTCTTCTTACGCTGTGGCTTGGCGGGCCACGTTTCTTCTACAGGTGGTTTAAAGATCGTCGGCTTTACCTGGGGCAGGCTAAGCGCGTGCTGATTATCGGTGCCGGCCGTGCGGGAGAAATGCTGGTTCGCGATCTGTTGCGCGATGCCTCGTATGAACTGTTTCCGATCGGATTTGTTGACGATCAGCGCAAGAAGATCGGTCTGGAGATCCAGGGTATTCGCGTGCTGGGTGCATGCGACCGCATACCGGAAATAGTGGAACAGGAAGCTGTCGATCTTATCCTGATCGCGCTGCCCTCGGCGAATTCAAAGCAAATGCGGCGTGTTGTAGAGTATTGCGAGCAGGCCGATGTCTCTTTCAGGACTTTGCCACGGGTCGGGGATCTGGTCGCGGGCCATATTACGGTAGACACCTTGCGCGCGGTATCGATCGAGGACCTGCTGGGCAGGGATCCAGTGACGCTGGATCGGGAGAACATCCGCCGCTATGTCACAGAAAAGTGCGTGCTGGTGAGCGGTGGTGGCGGGTCGATCGGAACCGGTCTGGCCATGCAGATTGCACACACAAAGCCGGGACGCCTGATCATCGTGGAACAGAGTGAGGACAATCTGTATCAGGCGGAGAAGCTGCTCAGAAGCAGGTTTCCCGCCTTGGATTTACAGTGCAGCCTGGGTGATATCGGGGACGCGCCTGTCGTTGAGAAACTGCTCGGGGAGTTCAAGCCCTCCGTCATTTTCCATGCAGCGGCCTACAAGCATGTGCCGATGCTGGAAGGACAGATACGTGAAGCGGTGCAGAACAATATACTGGGTACCCGGGTACTGGCAGCGGCGGCTGACCGGCATGGCTGTGAGTGTATGGTGTTCATTTCCACTGACAAGGCGGTCAACCCGGCCAATGTGATGGGTGCGACCAAACGGGCCGCTGAAATTTTCTGCCAGAATCTCGACCGGCGTTCATCGACGCGTTTTATCACGGTCAGATTTGGCAATGTACTGGGGTCGGCCGGCAGTGTTGTACCGTTGTTCCAGGAGCAGATTAAAAGTGGTGGACCGGTAACGGTTACTCATCCAAAAATTACCAGATATTTCATGACGATACCGGAAGCCTGCCAGCTTATTCTACAGTCTGGCACAATGGGTGAAGGTGGTGAGATTTTTGTGCTGGATATGGGGGAGCCGATTCAAATCGCCTACCTGGCCGAGCAGATGATACGGCTCTCCGGTAAAGTTCCGGACGAAGATATCGAAATAACCTACACTGGCCTGCGGCCCGGCGAGAAATTGTACGAGGAACTCTTCCACGAGACAGAGGCGTTACAGAGCACGATGCACAAGAAGATCCTGCTGGCCCGTCACCGTGAGGTGGACTGGGAAGCGTTGAATGGGATCCTCGACCATATGCAGGTTGCATGCGCGAATTATAATGAGCCGGAACTGGAACGGTTACTGAAGGTGCTGGTGCCGGAGTGGCAGCAGACGCCTGCAGCGCAGACAACGGAATCCGTCGTCGTTGTACATCAGGATTCGGGCAGTCGGGTTGGTGAGCCGCCAATATTACATTGACAGAGGCAATCTGATGAGTAGCAATAAAATCAAAAAATTAGCCGGTTGATGTTCAAGCGTCTCTTCGATATCACATTTGCTGTGATCATGCTGCTGATCTTCGCACTGCCCTTTATGCTGATAGCCATGGTCATTCGTTTGACGTCACCGGGCCCGGCCATTTACTGGTCTGACAGGGTTGGCATCAATAACCGGCTATTTAGAATGCCGAAATTTCGAACGATGAAGCTGGGTACGCCTACAGTTTCGACACACCTGCTATCGGACCCCGACGCCTACGTTACTTCTTTCGGAAAATTGCTGCGTAAAGCAAGCCTGGATGAGTTGCCGCAACTGTGGAGTATTCTGGTGGGCGATATGAGTATGGTTGGTCCCCGGCCCGCCCTGTTCAATCAGGACGATTTGATTGCGTTGCGTTCTGAAGTCGGTGTCCAGACGATATCCCCCGGCCTGACCGGGTGGGCTCAGATCAATGGGCGTGACGAGCTCGCTATCCCTGAAAAAGTGAAACTTGACGTAGAGTACCTGCAGCAGAAATCGTTCTGGTTTGATCTTAAAGTCATTTTTCTGACTTTTGTTCGTGTCATTCACCGTCAGGACGTATCCCACTGAGCTTATTCCTTTGTAATCAGTGCGTTACCTGTTTAGGGTTAAAATCCCCGCTGCTTGCAGCGAATCTCGTCATTCCGGCTAAACCCATGCCGGAATGACGAATAGAGACTGTTCGGCCATCTATGGGGTGAGCAGTTACCATTAATAAAGGGAAAAGAAATGACCGGGGCACAGGCTTCTACCAGACCGTTTTTACATGCGGGTAAGCCAGTATCTTTTTATCGGCTGTAATGAGTGGTACGGAAAAATGCCGCGCCAATGAGACAATCATTCGATCGGCCGGGTCTTTGTGGAAGGTTCCTGGAAGTTGTGTTGATTTCACGGCCACTTCATTGTCTATCGGTATAAAGTTGAGCGCGGGGATTTTGGCTGTTTCCTGTAACCATGAAGCAACATCCATACTGAGTATCAGGCGGCCCTTGCCGATTAAAACGGCGATCTCCCAGGCACTGATAGAGGATACCAGAATGCCGCGTTCCTCCTTTCTGTGCCGGTTGACAAGGCGTTTGGCTTTACTGGAAAGCTTCTCGCAACCGTTTACCCACCATATCAATACGTGAGTATCCAGAACGATCACCGGGCAGCTTCCCAGTCATCTTCCACGACCGGCTGGGTGGGGTTTTTATATTCCACCACGCTGCCTTTCAGTTGCTCCAGGGGATCCGTATCTGCAGGGGTGTACACTTTGAGTTCCAGGGTCGGCCGTCCATGATCCGTGATGATGACCGGTTCACCGGTTTGTTCTATTTTCCGCATCACTTCCAGGGCCTTGGGTTTGAACTGTGATTTTGAGATTTGCTGCATGATCTATTTCCAGCCATAGTCATCTAACCATGGTCATTATTTTAGCAGAAAATACACGTTATGGGTAATAAAAACGAATCTGGAATATTAATGAAATGGGAAACGAGCTGGAGCGCAAGGGAAAAACCGTACTGCTGGATCTGGTGAGAAATGTGGTTCCCAAGGGTGTCTCCTGTGTCTATGTGCGCCAGCCTGAAGCATTCTATTGAGTAATTCGTATTTTTAATCCCTTGGGATTAAATTTCCCGCTGCTTGCAGCGAATCTCGTCATTCCGGCGGATGCCGGAATCCAGTGGTTGGTTCGTGGACACCGGCCTTCGCCGGTGTGACGTGATGCTATTAATACCCCGCCCGCTTGTGGCGGGGTAGTTTATTTTCTACTGCGGTAGATGGCTCACAAAACCTGCCTATTCCGGTGAAGGTGCAGTTTGACGTGGAATACCTGCGGCGGAGGTCTTTCTGACTTTTGTCAGGGTGCTGCACCGGCAGGTCGTGTCTCACTGACCGGCGGCAGGAGTCGTCGCCGCCTTTCGATGTCGGGCGCGATGCGCGCCATGTCTTTTTCATCGACCCGATA
>BTRG01000082.1:0-6844 GCA_036986275.1 Gammaproteobacteria bacterium
AAAATAACGGGCATTGATCCACATATGCACGCCGATACTGGCGATATAACCGAGTGCGATTACGGGCGTCCATTTAAGATGACCAAAAAAGGTATACATGCCGCGGGCCTGTCCCATCAGTGCAACACCGGCGGCTGAGCCTATGGACAACATACTGCCACCGACGCCGGCCGTCAGTGTCACCAATAGCCATTGCCCTGGGGACATGTCCGGGTTCATGCTGAGCACGGCAAACATGACGGGAATGTTATCGATGATGGCTGAGAGCATGCCTACCATGATGTTGGAAAAGGTCGGGCCCAGGTTCGTGTACATGCTCTCAGAGAGCAGGCTGAGGTAACCGATAAAACCCAGACCACCGACACTCAGGACGACGCCATAGAAAAACAATAGTGTGTCCCACTCAGCACGGGCCAGACGATTGAAGATATCAAAGGGCTCTCTGCCTTTGCGCTCTATGGGCACGATATCGCCAACGACACCCTGATCGTTGGTATCGTGATCGGGTGCGGGTTGATGTGTCTGTTTCAGGTAATAACCGAAGAATTTCAAATAGGCCAGGCCTGTCATCATGCCCAGCATGGGTGGCAGACGCAGGAAGCTATGAAAGCTGACGGCCGTGGCGATCGTCAAGGCAAACAATACCATAATAGTAACTGCGCCACGACGCATCCGTATGATGTCATCACTGGCCGCAGGCGAATGATCGGGCACGGCGAAGTGCATGATGGCCGCGGGTACGAGATAGTTCACGGCGGAAGGAATGAACAATGCAAAGAAGGTGCTGAACTCCACGATTCCTTTTTGCCAGACCATCAAGGTAGTAATATCGCCAAAGGGACTGAAGGCGCCACCGGCATTGGCAGCGACGACAATGTTGATGCTAGCCAGACTGACAAAGCGGCGATTGTCTTTACCGACGGCCAGTACCACTGCGCACATGACCAGTGCCGTGGTCAGGTTGTCAATGATGGGCGAAAGAAAAAAGGCCATGGTGCCGGTGAGCCAGAACAGCTTGCGATAACCGAATCCCTTGCTCACCAGCCATGAGCGCAACGCCTGAAAGATATTACGCTCGTCCATGGCATTGACATAGGTCATGGCCGCTAACAAAAATAGAAATAACTCTGAGAATTCCAGCAGGTTGTGACGAAAGGCGGCTTCAGCGACCTGCGGAATGTCGTGCTGTACATAAAGATAACCTATCATGCCCCAGATAATGCCGGCGGCGAGAATGACAGGTTTGGACTTACGCAGATGTGTAAATTCTTCCGCCATGACCAACAGGTAGGCCAGTATAAAAATTACGATGGCCGCATAACCGACACCGTGTTGAGTGAGGTCCAGTTGTTTTTCGCTATTACCCGTGCCGGCGAATACCAGGGCTGGGAATAGTCCCACGGCAAAGATGAAAATCGTTAACAATGCTTGTGAGTAGCGTGGCATCTGTATTCCAGTTTTTATAGTTCTAGTTTTACATTTACAGCCGCGCAGCATCATAGCAAGGAAATACCGGCACACAGAAACTGTGTGTCTCAGTTTTTTATCTTTGTTGCCTCGATATTTCCATTTGGGCGTACGCGTGCAATTTGTACGGCGGTACCGCGTGTGCGTAGAATCTCGACCATGTAGCCGTTCAGCATCAGGCTGGTGCCGACGGCCGGCAGGTTTTCAAGGTATTCCACAATCAGGCCATTGAGTGTGCGTGATTTCTTGCTGGGCAGGGACCAGCCCAGTTTGCGATTGATGTCACGTATACTGGCGCTACCCTTAATGAGGTAGCTGCCGTCTTCCTGTGGTTGCACATCTTCCAGATTACCCAGCGCTTGTGAAGTGAAATCGCCAACGATTTCTTCCAGGATTTCCTCCAGTGTGACCAGGCCCAGGATGTCGCCGTACTCATCCACCACAAGACCGCGACGGCGTTTGCTGGAGCGGAAGTTAATCAGCTGTGTCGTCAGCGGCGTGCCTTCGGGTATGTAGTAGGGCTCCAGGAGAATCTTTTCGAAGGCAGCTCTATCCATTGTACCGTGACGCATCAGGTGAATGATCTTGCGCACATGCACCATGCCGACCATGTTATCCAGGTTGCCGGAATAGACGGGCAGGCGCGTGTAACGTGTGTTGGAGATCTGCTCGACGATGTCATCCCAGTCGCCATCGAGATTAATCCCGGCTATCTGACTGCGGGGAATCATGACGTCTTCGACAGTCAGTTTCTCAAGGTCGAGGATTCCGAGCAGCATGGATTGATGGGATTCCGGGATCAGGGCGCCGGCCTCGACCACGGCGGCACGAAGTTCTTCCCGGCTGAGTTCAACCGTGGATTTTTGTACTGTCACGCCCAGTAATTTCAGCAAGAGATTGGACAGGACGTTTACCGGCCAGACCATGGGGTAGTACAGCAATCGTAATAAGCCATGCAGGACATAGGCTGCCGGGAAGGCGATGCGCTCGGGCCGGGTGGCGGCCAGGGTCTTGGGCGCGACTTCGGCAAAGACCAGAATTAACAAGGTCAGTAAGCCGGCCGCGGCGGCGATGGCCACCTCGCCATAGAGCCGTATGGCAATAATGGTGGCAACGGAAGAGGCGAGGATATTCACTGCGTTATTGCCCAGCAGAATGATGCCCAGCAGGCGGTCAGGATGTTCCAGTAATTGATTGACCAGGCGGGCGCCACGATTTCCGCTTTCTACCAGGTGACGCAGGCGATAGCGGTTCAGGGCCATCATGCTGATTTCCGAGGCTGAGAAGAATGCTGACAGAATGATAAGAAAAACCAGCGCACCAAAAAGGGCGCCCAGGGGGATGCTGTTCAAAGGGGTGGAATCTCTCCGTAAGGGAACTGTTTCAGTGTAGCAAGAACTGGCCTGTTGTGCGCAAGTCTAAGCGCCCCGTTGCACCAGGAACTGCAGCACGAACTTGGTGCCGAAATATCCCAGGGCAAGAAGAACCGCACCTCCCAAGACCCAGCGTATGGCTGTACGACCCCGCCAGCCCAGGCGCCAGCGTCCGATCAGGAAAATGGTATAGACCAGCCAGGCCAGTATGGCCAGAAGGATATGGTGATTGAAGCGCAGGGCTTGTCCGAAGACTTGCTCGGAGAACAGGATACCGCTGAACAGGGTGAGGGTAAGCGCGACCAATCCGGCGACAACGATTTGCACCATCAAGGTCTCCATGACCTCCATAGGAGGCAGACCGCGAACGATGCCCGCGGGATGCTTGTGGCGTAGTTGGTGTTCCTGTAGCAACAGCAATATGGCCTGGACAGCGGCCAGGGAGAGCAAGCCATAGGCGGTAAGCGAGATCAGGATGTGTATCGCCGCTACGGGCGAGGCGCCAATGAGTACGGCAGGGCTGGGCCAGGTATCGTGTATCAGCAACGTAATCGTCGCCACCGGCAGGACGATGATGCCCAACGCGCTCATAGGAGTGAAGAGCATCGCACCCAGAAAGAGTATGGTGATGATGAGGGTAACGATGGTCATGGCGCTGGTCAGGCCCAGGTCTATGCCCTGTGACAAGTCCAAACCCTGGATCAGGCTATAGACTTGGAAGAGGACGGCCAGAATCGTCGCCCCGGTGGCAAAAGGGATGAGCTTGACCTCCGGATTCTTTGGACCTTCTATCAATTGGCGCCAGAACACGCCGCTGGCAAATAAATAAAACAAAAAGGCGATGGTGCTTATGCTGGGGTCGGTCATGAAGTGATCAGGTCTTGATATTTTTCTCTATGCCTTGGTCAGCATAATGGCATAGCTTTGCTAGATCTGGAAAGGGGTGGTAAGAGACCTGATGGCGGCTATAAATAGCCTGCCAGGCTAATGTGAACCAGTTCACAGTCGGCGGGATCCTTTTTTGTAAGCATAATCGGCCTGTTATAGTCTGTGGGGGAGGATTGCGCCAGCTTGCGCAGCACGGCGCAGGCGACTACATAAATAACAACAACAGGTTGGAAAGCCTATGGAAATTCGCGTACTGGGTTGTAGCGGCGGCATTGGTGGCAGTGCCCGGACTACTTCGTTTGTCATCGATCAGGATATCCTGATCGATGCGGGCACCGGTGCCGCGGATCTGCCTCTGGAGGCCCTGGCCGCCATCGATCACGTCTTTCTCACGCACTCGCATCTCGATCATATTGCTACCTTGCCGCTGATGCTGGATACGGTAGGCCCGCTACGGCACAAGCCGGTTACGGTGTACGTCCAGGAAAAGACCCTGGACATCCTTAAACACCATGTCTTCAACTGGAAAGTGTGGCCGGACTTTTCCGTCATTCCTGACAAGAAGAATCCCTATATGGTGTATGAGGTCATGGATCCGGGAACCGAAAAGCTCATTAATAACCGCCGTATTCGTTCGATTCCGGTTACGCATACCGTACCGGCCGTGGGTTATATGGTGAGTAATGGAATCGGCAGTTTTGCATTCAGCGGCGATACCACGGTGACGGAGGCGTTCTGGGATGTTTTAAACGAGGCCGAGAATTTAAAATACCTGGTCATGGAAACCACTTTCCCGGATGAACAGCTGGAGCTGAGCAGATTGTCCCAGCATCTTTGCCCTTCCTTGCTGGCCTCGGAGCTGACCAAGCTTAAATCCAGGCCGGAATTGTTTATCACCCATCTCATGGCCGGCCAGGAGCAGCAGGTCATGGATCAGATCAATGCCCACCTTAAGGATTTTCATGCCCAGGCCCTGACGCACGAACACTGTTTTCAGGTTTAGGCTTTTCCCTTCCCGTATAGCCACCCACAGCCCCAAGGCCACGCCTCGTTCGTGAATCCGGTATACTCCGGGCTGAATTGATAACCATCGTAAACGTTTAATGTTCGACAATCTTAGTAAGCGCCTGCAAGACACGACCAAGCGTCTGCGTGGTCAGGCCAGACTCACCCCGGAAAACATGAGCCAGACGCTGCGTGAGGTCCGTATGGCCCTGCTGGAGGCCGATGTGGCCTTGCCTGTGGCCAAGGAATTTGTCGAGCATGTGCGCGAGGCCGCCGCCGGCAAGGAGGTCATCGCCAGTCTGACACCCGGCCAGGCACTGGTGAAAGTGGTCCATGATGAGTTGACCGTGCTCATGGGCGAGACCAATGAAGGCCTGAATCTGGCGACTCGCCCTCCTGCTGTCATACTCATGGCGGGCCTGCAAGGTGCGGGCAAGACCACGACCGTCGCCAAACTGGCCAGGATGCTGATTCAGGATACCGGCAAGTCGGTGGCCCTGGTCAGCGCGGATACCTACCGGCCCGCGGCCATCGAACAGTTGCGGCGTCTGGCGTCGGATGTCGGCGCCACTTTCATTCCCTCCAGTGCCGATGAATCCCCGGTGGAGATTGCGCATGCGGCCCTGGATGCGGCGCGCAAGCAGGCCGCGGATGTATTGATTGTGGATAGCGCCGGTCGCCTGCATATCGATGAGAAAATGATGGCCGAAATCCAGGCAATTCATGCGGCCGTAGAGCCGGTGGAGACCTTGTTCGTCGTTGACAGTATGACGGGCCAGGACGCGGTGAATACGGCCAAGGCCTTCAACGATGTGTTGCCGCTAACCGGTGTGGTGCTGACCAAGACCGATGGCGATGCCCGCGGTGGCGCGGCCTTGTCGATACGGCATGTCACTGGCAAACCAATTAAATTCCTCGGTGTGGGGGAGAAGACGGATGCCCTGGAGCCCTTTCATCCGGATCGGCTGGCCTCGCGCATCCTGGGTATGGGTGATGTGCTCAGCCTGGTGGAACAGGTCCAGTCCCAGGTCGATCATACCGAGGCCGAGCAATTGGCCAACAAGCTTGCCAAGGGCAAGGGGTTTGACCTGGAGGACTTCAAGACCCAGATGCAGCAAATGGAGAAAATGGGCGGTATGGCCAGTTTATTGGATAAAATGCCCGGCATGGCCGGTCTCCCTGAGGCGGCCCGGGCGCAAGCGGATGATAAGCAGGTCGGTCGCACGATCGCGATTATCAACTCCATGACCCCGAATGAGCGGCGGTTTCCTGACACCATAAAGGGTTCGCGAAAGCGTCGTATCGCCGCCGGTTCCGGTACCCAGGTCCAGGACGTGAATCGTTTGTTGAAGCAGTTCATGCAAATGCAGAAGATGATGAAGCGTATGAAGAAGGGCGGTATGGCGAAAATGATGCGCAGCCTCAAGGGCCAGATGCCGGGCTTGCCATTTTAATAACCGGGCAATGTCATAAATATTCACAATAACAGAAAGGAAAACAGCCCCAGAGCTTGCTCTTGAGGCCATGCGAGGGCAGTATGAGATTCATGCTGACCGAAAAAAATAAGAAATATTAAAATAAACCAGGCAGGAAAATGGAAGCAACGACAGGTGGTACGACAGACCGGGACGATAAACAGGGACAGGAGCGCCGCGGTGGCTCCAGAGACCTGATTGCAAAATTGACGGCTGAGCGCAGTGAGATGCTTGCCCTGTTTTGCCGGGTCGCGGGCCTGGAACCCTACGAGGAAAACCCCACGGCTAATCAGACCCAGGAGGTCATGCAGGAGTTCTGCCAGGTGTTAGTGGACTATGTGGCCGCCGGTCATTTCAGTCTTTACGAACGCATTATCAACGGTCAGGAAAGACGCAAAAGCGTTGCCGAGCTGGCTGAAAAACTCTACCCTGATATTGCTCGTACTACTGAAATCTCGCTCGATTTTAATGATAAGTATGATTGCGAAGATAATTGTCCGATTGGTAATGATCTGAATTCAGACTTATCACACCTGGGGGAAATACTGGCCACACGTATAGAGCTGGAAGACAAGCTTATAAAGGCGCTCTGCTAATTTATCTAACTCAGAATTGATATGACAGACAGCGTCATAA
>BTRG01000083.1:0-6326 GCA_036986275.1 Gammaproteobacteria bacterium
ACATAGGGCCGGATAATGGTCTTTTTGATGTACTGGAACAACATGTGCATAGCTTCAGGAAATATCATTTTCAGTGGCCCGGTGAGGTAAGTGATAGTTTTCATGCCCGTGATATCTACACCCCTGCTGCCTGTCTGCTTACAGAATCAGGTGATCCCGATATATTACAGGCGCAGCCTGTTGAAACTGAAATGTTGAGATTTTCTGCTGATCTTAATGAAATCATCTATTTTGATCATTTCGGCAATGCAATAACTGGCCTGCGCGGATCATCGATCAAAACCGATGGAAAAATTACAATAAATAGCGTGACAATAAATCATGCTCGAGTCTTTTCAGATGAAGCGGTGGGTGTGTGTTTCTGGTATGAGAATGCAAATGGGTTGGTTGAGATTGCTGTTAATCGGGGGAGTGCGAAGGCTCGATTAGGGCTGAAGTTGGGGGATGCGTTCAGAGTAGACTGAAGTTTGTAGATGAAAGCTTTCGGGCTAGAAGCTTTCTTATCAATGCAAGAATCGCAATGTCACTCAATGACTCGTTGTAGGAGCGCCGTCTCGGCGCGATTCTTCTTCATAAGATTGCCATTATCTGAAACAATCGCGCCGAGGACGACGCTCCTACAGATCAATAGAGATACTCTTTATCAGCCCAGAGTCTTATTCGTTTCATGCTGCCGTTTTCCTTTTTGCTTTTTCAAGCAAGGGTCTCAGATAAACACCGGTATAGGATGCACTGACCTCACATATCTGTTCAGGTGTGCCTGAAGCGATAATTGTTCCACCACCGTCGCCACCTTCAGGACCCAGGTCGAGAATCCAGTCAGCGGTTTTGATGACATCGAGGTTATGCTCTATCACAATGATGGTATTACCCTGATCGCGCAGGCGATGCAATACAGCCAGTAACAGCTCAATATCCTGAAAATGCAGGCCGGTTGTAGGTTCGTCAAGGATGTACAGTGTTTTACCTGTGCCACGTTTGGATAGTTCGCGAGACAATTTAATGCGCTGCGCTTCACCACCTGAAAGCGTTGTTGCGCTCTGGCCGAGGCAGATATAACCCAGCCCGACATCCATCAGGGTATCGAGTTTGCGCTTGACCACCGGGATGGCCCGAAAAAATTCTGCCGCTTCCTCGATACTCATTTGCAGGACTTCCTGAATGGATTTTCCCTTAAAGGTGATGTCCAGGGTTTCTCTGTTGTAGCGCGCACCGCGGCAGCTGTCGCAGGGCACGTAAATATCCGGCAGGAAGTGCATTTCAACCTTGATCAGGCCATCACCCTGACAGGCCTCACAGCGCCCGCCTTTGACGTTGAAAGAGAAACGGCCAGGTTTATAGCCTCTGGCGCGTGCTTCCGGGGTATTGGCGAACAGTTCCCGTATCGGCGTGAACAGGCCGGTGTAGGTGGCCGGGTTAGAACGCGGTGTACGGCCAATCGGGCTTTGATCGATATCGATGACTTTATCAAAGTGATCCAGGCCCTCTATAGCTTCATGTGGGGCGGGTTCAAGACGGCTGCCGTGCAGATGAACCGCAACAGCAGGGTAGAGCGTATCATTGATCAGGGTGGATTTACCCGAACCGGAAACACCGGTGATACAGGTCAGCAGGCCGACCGGAATGGAAGCATCAATTTTACGCAGATTGTTACCACAGGCGCCCTTGATGATCAGTTGTTTCTTCTTCCCAGGCTTTGTCCTTGTCGCAGGGACTGCAATAGACAGTTCGCCTGACAGGTATTTACCTGTCACCGATGCCGGGTTGTTGAGGATGTCTTCTGGCGTACCCTCGGCGACGATGTGACCACCGTTTATACCTGCGCCGGGACCAAGATCCAGCACATGGTCGGCACTGCGTATGGCCTCTTCATCGTGTTCGACGACGATTACCGTGTTGCCGAGGTCGCGCAATTGCATCAGGGTGGACAGCAGGCGGGAATTATCGCGCTGGTGCAGGCCGATCGAGGGTTCATCCAGCACGTACATCACACCGACCAGTGCCGAGCCGATCTGTGATGCCAGACGTATGCGCTGGGCTTCGCCACCGGACAGGGTTTCAGCAGAGCGGCTCAATGAAAGATAGCCAAGACCGACATTGGCCAGAAAACCCAGTCGTGTCGAAATTTCCTGTGTGATACGGCTGGCAATTTCGGCGCGCGACCCTTCAAGTTTTAACTTCGCGAAGTATTCTACCGCCTGATCGATGGGTAGTGCGGAGATGTCATGTATTGCCCTGTCACCGATGAAAACGTGACGGGATTCTTCACGCAGACGGCTGCCATTGCATACCTCACAGCTATGCACAGTCAGAAATCGTGCCAGCTCGTCACGTACCGCATTTGATTCCGAGTCCCGGTAACGGCGTTCCATGTTTGGAATGATGCCCTCAAAGGCATGGGTACGGTTCTTGCCATACATACTTTTGAAATTAAAAGTAATCTTTTCATTGCCGCTACCGAAGAGCAGCACTTTCTGTATCTTCTTCGGCAGTTTTTCAAATGGGGTATCAAAGCTGAATCTGTAATGTTTTGACAGGCTGGTTAGCAGATTGAAGTAGAAACCATTGCGCCGATCCCAGCCGGCAATGGCACCGCCTGCCAGACTTAAAGATTTGTCACGAACTATTCGTTTAGGATCGAATAACTGGCGCACTCCCAGGCCATCACAGCCTGGACAGGCACCTGCAGGGTTATTAAAGGAAAACAGGCGTGGCTCTAGCTCGGATAAGCTGTAACCGCATTTTGGACAGGCAAAGCGGGCAGAAAAGACAAGGGTAATTTCCTTGCCCTTTTTAGGCTGGGTAAGGACATGTACCAGGCCATCACTCAGTTCCAGTGCAGTTTCAAAGGATTCGGCCAGTCGTTGTGCAATTCCTTCGCGCACCACCAGCCGATCAACCACGGCTTCGATAGTATGCTTGATGTTCTTTTCCAGCGTCGGGGCAAATTCAAGTTCTGTTACCAGCCCGTCAATGCGCGCCCGAATAAAGCCCTGAGCGCGTAGCTGTTCAATAATTTGCAGATGCTCGCCTTTGCGCTCCTGTATGACAGGCGCCAATAGCAGTAAACGGTCGCCGTCATCCATAGCCACCACCTGATCTACCATCTGGCTGACGGTCTGTGCCTTCAGCGGTAGATTATGGGTCGGGCAGCGTGGTTCACCGATACGTGCAAACAGCAGGCGCAGGTAGTCGTGGATCTCGGTTACTGTGCCAACCGTCGAGCGAGGGTTATGCGAGGTACTCTTCTGTTCAATACTGATGGCCGGCGACAGGCCTTCGATGTGGTCCACGTCCGGTTTTTCCATCAATGACAGGAATTGACGCGCATAGGCTGACAACGACTCAACATAGCGACGTTGACCTTCCGCATAGATGGTGTCGAAGGCCAGCGACGATTTTCCGGAGCCAGAAAGGCCGGTGATGACAATGAGCTTGTTGCGCGGCAGATCCAGCGAAATATTCGCCAGATTATGCATACGGGCGCCGCGGATACTGATTTGTTTCATTTCTGAATTATTGCTCTTCATGGATTTGATAATTGAACCGCAAAGACGCAAAGAACGCCAAGAATTAATAGAGATGCCCACATGGATTATATTATTTTTTTAGCGTCATAGCGTCTTTGCGGTTCAGATAGTGTGGTATTTATTTTTCGTGATGAATAAACGGCCTGATGAGAGTAAAATCTGCGCTTTTAATTTCGATATTCAGCACCCGAAAGAGCACAGGCAGGGCATGAGGAAAAGAGGCAGAAATAAGAACCCGATGACATCCCTGGAACGTCGCGCAGTCAGTGCGCTGGCGGGTGTCTTCGGCCTGCGTATGCTGGGGCTGTTTCTTATCCTGCCCGTATTTGCACTCTATGCCGAAGAGCTGGAGGGCAATACGGCCTTTCTTACCGGTGTGGCAATAGGGGCCTACGGTCTGACGCAGGCCATTTTCCAGATTCCCTTTGGCCTGATGTCAGATAAATTCGGCCGCAAACGGGTAATTGCTGCCGGTCTGTTGATATTTGCTATCGGCAGTGTGGTGGCAGCCATGGCAGACAGTATCACCGGCGTCATTCTCGGTCGAGCCCTGCAGGGCACCGGTGCCATTGCCGCCGCAGTTATCGCACTGGCTTCTGACCTGACACGTGAAGAACAGCGCGCCAAGGCAATGGCTATCATCGGTATGACTATTGGCCTGGCCTTCTTTGTCGCGATTATACTGGCACCAGTACTTGACCGAAGCATCGGTGTACCTGGAATATTCTGGCTGACCGCGGTGCTTGCCATCGTTGCCATCGTTGTTGTTTACAAATCCGTACCCACGCCAGTTGCCAGTCATATTCCATTGGGCGGCGAGACCAGTCTGAAAAGACAATTTTCAATCATCCTTAAAGATATTCATCTTCTACGTCTGGATTTAGGGATATTCTGTTTACACCTGGTGCTTACGGCCCTTTTTGTTGCCATACCATTTACCCTGGTTGAATCCCTTGATATTCAACGTGAATCACACTGGAGCGTTTACCTGCCAGTGGTATTGTTGTCCGTTATTGCGATGGTACCGCTGGTACTGATGACCACCCGAAAAAAGCGCATCCCGAATATTTTTCTGGCTGGAATCGTCCTGTTGCTGGTGGGTGAGTTGATATTTACTTTCGGCGCTCAGTCGACTATCTGGTTTCTTCCAGGAATGGTGATCTGGTTCACCGGTTTTAATACCCTGGAATCACTGATGCCTTCGTTAGTTTCACGTCTTGCCCCAGTGCAGAATAAGGGTGCGGCAATTGGTATTTATAACAGTGCAGAATTCTTTGGCGCTTTTCTCGGCGGCGTGCTAGGTGGTCTGGTGCTGGGACTCTATGGTACACAGGGGGTGTATATGATGTCTGCGGGGGTGATAGTCGTCTGGCTATTGATCATGCTACCGGCGAAACCACCTAAACTGCTCGATACCCGTGTGCTGCGCTTCGTAGATCTTGAATCACAGGGCAATTCCCTGGCGGCTGAGCTGTCGACCATAGAGGGTGTGCTAGAAGTAATAATCATGGCTCCACAGGGTGTGGTCTATCTCAAGGTTGATTCGGAGTTGTTGCTGCCGGAGGCACTGGACAAGTATGAGACAGCCGCTGACATTTGAGATATTATTGTTCGACTGATTATTGGAAACTGGTTTCATGGACCGGAAGCCAAAACACAAAGGAGACGCAAGCAATGGCACGAGGAGTGAACAAAGTAATTCTGGTTGGTAATCTGGGCAAGGATCCGGAAGTCCGTTTTGCCCCCAGCGGCAGCGCGATGGCAAATATTACCGTCGCAACCACAGAATCATGGAAAGACAAACAAACTGGCGAGAAGCAGGAAAAAACAGAATGGCACAGGGTCGTTTTCTTTAACAGACTGGCTGAAATCGTTGGTGAATATCTGAAAAAGGGCAGCCAGGTCTATATCGAAGGCCGCATACAAACTCGCAAATGGCAGGGCCAGGACGGCCAGGACCGCTATACTACCGAAATCGTTGCCAATGAGATGCAAATGCTGGGTAGCCGACCAGGTGGTGGTGACACAGCCTGGAATGCACCGCAAGATTCAGCGTCGGTACAGCAACCGGCTGCGCCAGAGGCGAGTACTCCGCCGAGTGATGATTTTGATGATGATGTACCGTTTTAGGGCCTGCGCGGCTGGCGTTTATTTACCGTTCTGAGGTTTTTTGTAGGAGCGTCGCTCGGCGCGATTTTTTTTGTGGGTGATTATGGGTTCTTTTTTCGCCCTTTATGGGCGAGTTACTTTTCTTTGCTTGCCCAAAGAAACGTAACCAAAAGAAAAGGCACCCGCATGCTTGCCCTTCGGGTTCCCTGCGATGCTCAATCGAGTCGGCGGGATGTGAAACTCGGGCTTCGCCCTCAGACAGCACATCCCGAAATCCCCGCCTCGATCTGCGCTTATCGGCAAGCCTGAACGGGATTTTAAGGTCAACTCCAAAGACCAAGGACCAAGGACCAAAGACCAAAGACCAAAGACCAAAGACCAAAGACCAAAGACCAAAGACTATGGTGTCGCTAATGACCAGAACTAAACCTCACAACAAGTTATTTCATCGGTTCCCAGCATTGATGGCAGGTTTATTCCTGACCCTCATATTGTCCGCCTGTGGCCAGGGTGATAACAAAAATAATCAACAGTCTAAAGTAGAAGTCGAATCAGCAAAGTTAGCGACACAACCTGCTGGCAAGCTCCAGGTGAATGAAGCAGAAGACTCGTCTGAAAAATTATTAGCTTTATCATCTTTCCAGTCCGCCGCAAAGAAAGCGAAGGTATTGTTTGAATTGCCGGTTT
>BTRG01000084.1:0-6183 GCA_036986275.1 Gammaproteobacteria bacterium
CGCTGATGGCGGAGGCATTTTTCGGCTATCTGCTGCCCTGGGGCCAGATGTCCTACTGGGGCGCACAGGTCATCATTTCGCTGTTCGGTGCCATCCCGGTGATCGGCGACGATCTCTCCTTGTGGATTCGTGGTGACTTTGTCATTTCCGACGTCACGCTGAACCGTTTCTTTGCCTTACACGTCATCGCGGTGCCCTTTGTGCTGGCCATCCTGGTGGTGGTACACATCCTGGCGCTGCACGAGGTGGGTTCCAACAACCCGGATGGCATCGATATCAAGAAGAACAAGGACGAAAACGGTATTCCCAAAGACGGTATTCCCTTCCATCCCTACTACTCCGTAAAAGATATTGTGGGTGTGGTGGTGTTCCTGATGTTCTTCTCCTTCGTGATGTTCTTTGTCCCGGAAGGTGGAGGTTATTTGCTCGAGGCGTCGAACTTTGAACCGGCTGACCCACTGAAGACGCCGGAACATATTGCGCCAGTCTGGTACTTCACACCGTATTACGCCATGTTGCGCGCGGTGACTATTGACATCGGGCCGCTGAGCGCCAAGTTACTGGGCGTGATCGTGATGGGCTCGGCGGTGGTGATCCTGTTCTTCCTGCCGTGGCTGGACCGCAGCCCCGTGAATTCCATCCGCTACCGCGGGCCGATCTGCAAGATCATGCTGGCACTGTTTGTGGTTGCGTTTGTGGTGCTCGGCTGGCTGGGTACGCAGGCGCCGACCGACACCAGGACCGTGATGGCGCAAGTAGCAACCATCGTGTATTTTGCCTTCTTCCTGTTGATGCCGATCTACACCAGAATCGACTCGACCAGGCCGGTTCCGGACAGGGTGACGGGGTAACGACACCATGAGAAAACAACTGTCAGCGATGCTGCTGCTGGTCTCTCCCGCGCTCGCCTTCGCCAGTGGCGGTGGCGTGCACCTGGACAAGGCCAACCTCGACCCCGCCAACAAGGAATCCCTGCAGCGCGGGGCGAAGACTTTCGTCAACTACTGCATGGGTTGTCACTCGGCCCGCTACCAGCGTTACAATCGCCTCGGTCGTGACCTGGGTATCAGTGATGACGATATTATCGAGAACCTGATGTTTACCGGCGGGAAAATCGGCGACCAGATGAACATTGCCATGACCCGGGAGATGGGCACGAAATGGTTCGGTGCCGCACCGCCGGATCTGACCCTGGTGGCCCGGGTGCGCGGGACTGACTGGCTGTACACGTATCTGCGTACCTTTTATCTCGATGATTCGCGCCCCTTCGGCGTGAATAACGAGGTGTTCAGCAACGTTGGTATGCCGAATGTACTCTGGGAACTGCAAGGCCGGCAGAAGCCGGTATACAGGACCGTTGCCGATGATAAAGGCCGCGAGCACCAGGTGCTGGAAGGCATGGAGCTTGAAAAAGCCGGCAGCCAGACGCAGGCCGAGTTCGATCGTACGGTGCGCGATCTGGTTAACTTTCTCGCTTACATGGGTGAGCCGATAAAGCTGGAACGCCAGAGCCTGGGTATCAAGGTGTTGCTATTCTTGTTTGTGTTCTTCATCATTACCTACCTGCTCAAGAAAGAGTACTGGAAGGACATTCATTAGAACTGGCGCCGAAGCCGGGGGGTCAGTATGTAGCTGCCGGCCTCGGCGAGAGTCGCTGAGACTGGAGAAAATCAATGGCTGTAATCGCCAATCGCCGCTCGGTGATGACACTGTTTTCCAATGCAAGCTGTCCGCACAGCCACCGTGTGCGCATAGTGCTTGCCGAGAAGGGGATTAACGTCGAAATCGTCAGTATCGATCCGGACAATCTGCCGGAAGACCTGATCGATCTCAATCCCTACCAGAGTGTTCCCACCCTGATCGATCGCGAGCTGGTGCTCTATGACCCGCAGGTGATCACCGAATACCTGGACGAACGTTTCCCGCATCCGCCGCTGATGCCGGTTGACCCGGTATCCCGTGCGCGCAGCCGTCTGGCCCTGTTCCGCATCAAGAAAGACTGGTATTCGCTGCTGGACGATCTTGAATCCGGAACGGAAAAAGCAGCGTCCAGGGCGCGCAAGGCGTTGCGCGACAGCCTCGCCTCCAGCGCCGAAGTATTCGCGGCCAAGCCTTATTTCCTGAGCGACGACTTTTCACTGGTGGATGCCACTATCGCACCGGTGCTGTGGCGCCTGAAGCATTACCGGATTGAGTTGCCGGCACAGGCCAGGCCGGTACTGGATTACGCTGAGCGCCTGTTCGAGCGCGAGTCCTTCCAGACCAGTCTGACCGAGGCTGAAAGGGAACTGTGCGAGTAAAGTTGCGGTAGAAATAGTTTGCCGTGACTTCCAATCGCCCCTATCTGATACGGGCCATCAATGAATGGTTGCTAGACAACCAGTTTACGCCCCACCTGCTGGTCAATGCCGAAGCTCCGGGTGTAGTGGTTCCGAAAAATTTCATTCAGGACGGCAAGATTGTTCTGAATATCGGGCCACATGCCGTGGAAGGCCTGCGTATCAGCAACGAAGAGGTGACTTTTCTGGCGCGTTTCAGCGGTGTATCGCAACTGATCTCGTTTCCGGTGAGTGCCGTACTGGCGATTTATGCCAGGGAAAACGGTCGCGGTATGATGTTCAATGAAGACAAAGAACCGGAGCCGGATGACTCCGGGCCAAAGCCCGACGCCCGACCTTCCCTGAAGGTTGTCAAATAGCCTTTATCGGCCCAGTCTGTTGGGTAACAGTGGTAATTGAAACGGCGTTATTCTAGAGTGATATCAGGATGCCGCAGTTGTGTCCACCGACAGTTACGTGGAGGGTTTTCCGACATGGATTCATTCAGGATTCTGGTTGCCGACGATAATCCGGACGATCTGGGCATGATCACCAGCGGTCTGGAGTCCGCCGGCTTCGATGTGATTCAGGCGACCAATGGCGAACAGGCAGAACAACTGGCCCGGCAACACCGGCCCGATCTGTCAATTCTTGATCTGCGCATGCCCCTGAAGGATGGTTTCGAGGTGGCAGCCATCCTGCATGCAGAGGATCTGCCCTTCATTTCCCTTACCTCCTACGGCGAAGAGGAAATGGTACAGCGGGCTACCGACGCCGGTTCGCTGGCCTATCTGGTAAAACCGCTCGATATCGAGCAACTGGTACCCGCCGTACAGTCGGCGCTCACGCGCGCCGAGGACATGCGTCAGCTCAAGGAGTCCATGGAGCAAATGGACAAGGCACTCTCGCAGGGACGTGAGATCAGCATGGTAGTCGGTATCCTGATGGAGCGCTGCAACATGACCGCTATCCAGGCCTTTGATGCAATGCGTGATGAAGCCCGTTCCCAGCGCCGCAAGATTGCTGATGTCGCCAGGGAGTACCTGGCAGCGGCAGAGACCCTGCACGGCATGTCCAGCCGTTTCGCAGAACGCGCCCGGGAAAAGGCACAGCGCGCCGGCAAACGCGTATCCAAGCGCTTTCCTCCCCGTATCGTCCAGTAATCCGCATTGCAAGCGGCACGCAAGTAGTATAATCTGCCGCGCTTTCCGGAGGGGTGTCCGAGTGGTTGAAGGAGCACGCCTGGAAAGCGTGTATACGCTAACCCGTATCGAGGGTTCGAATCCCTCCTCCTCCGCCAATATATAATTAAAACAATAAGTTATAGATTTAAAAATCCCTCGATATGCTTTCTGCGTCAAGCTTTATGGCTAACAATATCAACAAGATATAAATTGTTTCAACGCTGTTGCTACCTGATTTTTGCAAAAATTTGACAGCTTTTTGCCAGCATTGTTTCCACGCATAAAAGGTTTTGTTGCAGAGATTTAAATCGCTCGCCAGGGGAGAGGTTCAGAGGTTCTTTAAGTAGATGTTTTCCTGTGATTGAGTGATGCGTTTACCAGACAAACCTTTCTCCCCGGTGCGCAAAAAGTACTTATCGGGCTTGGCACCGGTCAAGATAATTGTCGTCTGACCGGACAGGTTAATTGTCGCCGAACACCCGGGTTTGGGATGAACCCATGACAAAGGTTGCAAGACAGTTCAGTCTTTCAGAGTACATATTCCGGTTCAACTTGTTTGAGTCACCTGTTGAGGGTCACTCTACGACCAATTTGGTAGCAATGCAGGCTGCAAGGGAAAAATCGGATTATAATGCCTTGTACTTCGCGCTCTCCAGACATGGTTTTGGTTGTAGCGCCAATACTTATATTTTCCGGCTTGTTCGTTTTCGTAAATTTAATCAAACTTTTTAGTTTCCTGGGCTGTTCAAAATAGGCATTTGACCATTTTATCTCATAGGCCCATACAGGCTTAAGATCAGCGCCCAATTTCACAATATCCACTTCACCACCTACGCCACTGCTCCAGCGGGCGTAACGGATGAGATCCATTTCAGGGGAATGAAACCACTGGCTGAAAATTGCGGTCTCCGCCAGCGTGCCCATTGCCGGGTCATCATCCTTCACAGGTTTGAAGAGGGCCGCGCGCATTGATGGGTTTGTCAGATAAACCTTGAACTGACGTTGGCGCTTGAAGTGCTTTCCACTTTCGTTAATCTTTGCAACACGCACAATCAAAAATGCTGCTTCCAGATAATCCAGGTATTTCTGTAACAGGTGCTTGGGCACACCGGACGATTGTGAAAGTTCTTCCGGGCTCACCTCATTGCCGGTGTTGTAGGCAAGAACGGTAAATAGACGGTTCATCTCCTGGATATCGTTGATCCCATACAGGCTGGGTAGATCCCTTAGAAGCACTTTGTCAATAATGTCTTCTTTAACGTAGCGCTTGCTGGCTGACTTGATAGCTGGATTAATAACCACCTCCGGGTAGCCGCCATGATTGATGTAGTCGATAAACGCCTGGTTTAATGCATCAATATCACCGGTTTCGTCTTTTTTGGGATCAAGTGGATCCTGAATAATCAAGTCCTCCTCAATACCCGAGAAATGCAGGTACTCGGCGAATGTGAGAGGCGGAAGCATAAAATTGGTGAAGCGACCCGCACCGGACTCCTGACTTTTAAGTTTCAGCGCAGCAGCAGCCGAACCGGACGCAATAAATTTGATGTGAGGGTAGTGGTCTACAAGATCTTTAAGATGAACTTCCCAGTTCTTGAGGTACTGGATTTCATCATAAATGACATAGGTTTCTGAAGCGTTATCAAGATGATTGCGTTGCTGAAATAACGTAGCGAACTTTTCCAGACTCAGGCCGACATAGACCGGCGTATCCATTGATACATAGAGAATCTTCTGCGGATCGACGCCAACCTCGATCAACTTTCCGATGGTTTGGTAGAGGATAACGGTCTTACCAACCCGGCGTGGCCCCATCATGATGGTAGCGCGCTTGATCTTCCTTTCAGTGACCAGTTGGAAGAACTTGTCGAAGTAATCCCGCTTGGGATCATTTACGTAAGGGATCTTTCCAGAATCAACCCACCAAGGGTTATCCATTTCAAGGCGGTTAAGTACATCATCTGATGATATTTCTAACATATAGGTAAAATAGCACCTTAATGTATATTTAAGCAAATATATTTATCTTAACTGCAATATATTGTATAACTATCTAATATATCTATATAAAAAAGCAAGGTTTAAGGAATGGGTAAACACACATGTTGTTGACGGTGTAAAACCGCGGTTATTTGCCGCTGCCCTGAAGTGGCGGCACGGGATAGTAGCCTCCTCACGCGAGGTCCACACTATTATTGAAGCACCTGGACGCTAAAACGGGATATCGTCATCAAAGCCAAGTTCGTACTGGTTGATATCCTGGATGCAACTGTCGTAATCCTCACGATGCATCTGGGTGATTTGCTCCCCGTAGGTTTCCCATAAAGCATCCCGAAGTCTGTCGAGGAAGTCGATGGCAGTGGCAGCCTCACCGACGGTCCAGTAGGTCGTCAGATGGGTAACATTCATCATGAATGAGTGTCGCCTTTTCCCAGAAAGTTCGTTCTGGTGAAAGTACGACTACCTCTCCTGAAGGAAGATCAAGGTCGGTTACCAACCTCGATATGTCGGGAGAAACGACATGCCGCTCATTAGGATTGATTACGTTGCGGCCACCCAGTTCAACCAGAATGCTACTTTTCAGATATTTATCACTGCCCTCGATGGCGGAGGGATACTGGATCCAGATCCTCTCTCCATCATCAGACTCTTCGATACCGTAGTTTTCCGGATTGGGCAGA
>BTRG01000085.1:0-5858 GCA_036986275.1 Gammaproteobacteria bacterium
AAACTGACTACCAGAAAAGCGTATGGTTTTCGGACTTATCATGCCGCTGAAATCGCTTTATATCATACGCTTGGGGCGTTACCCGTACCGGAAACTACCCACGAATTTTTCTGACGAGGCTAAACTTTGAACCCGGTACGGTAGTGTGTCTTGATAACACAAGCCACAAAGGATGGCAGACAGACTGGGTGGCATCACCCTCGTCGGTATCAGGATAAATACGACAAGACATCATAATATCTATTAGTTCTATAAAGTGGTCAGACTACGAAAAATATCTGGAATCGAATAGAGTTTCTCGCTACCCATTCTATTTTTCCGCTGTCACAAGGTTTTCAAACTTTTCATTCTTACAACAGCTCGCCAATGCAATCACATCACCAAAATCGCCACCACTCTCAGCGACCGAGTGAAATGAATCACCTGCGTTTTTCCTGCTTATGATGTATTCCCGAAAAACCGAATATCTGCCTGGTTTTTTTGGTCTATTTCAGGGACGACATTGACCGTTAACACGGTCAGCCCTTCAGACCTAATGAGGCTTAAACACAGATACAATTTCTCCCGGATTCCTTGGCTTGATAGAGCGCCATGTCAGCCGAATTTAACAAGTCATGATACCCCTGCTTCTCTTCCAGCGATGCAATGCCCAACGACGCCGTAATTCCTGGAAGAGGTTCTGCGCCAACGACTTCACAGATGGAAATATTGGCTATGGCCTTACGCAGACGCTCAGCAACAATGTATGCCTCAGCCTTTTCAGTTTCGGGAAGAATCACGACAAACTCTTCTCCACCGTATCTTGCAGCGGCATCATTGGGACGAATATTACTCATAATACTGTGTGCCACTGATGCCAACACCTGATCACCGGCCAGGTGACCATAATTATCGTTATATTGTTTAAAATGATCCACATCCATCATTAAAATCGTTACCGCTTTTTGATTGTAACGATAGCGATCTACATAACGTGGCAACATCTCATCCAGCCACCGGCGGTTACGCAATCCGGTCAGTACATCAACCCTGGACTCATACTCATATTGTTGTTGTTTGCGCAGACTTTCTGACATCATATTGTTGTCGTGACGTATTCGTGAACACATCACACGCAATAGATTGCGTGGAACAATATGAGACCGGTTTATCAAGGCCCAGACCTCTTGTGCGGCTATCGTGACCAGACGACAGTCCGTATCCGCTATGACCCAGGCCGAAGTACTGGTCTTGCTTATGATAGACATCTCGCCAAAACATTCACCGTCCTGCAACACAGTTAAAGGTGTAAAATCATCCTGTTGCAGTTGGACATGCACCTTGCCTTCAAGAATAAAATAAAGATGAGTATTGGCCTGCTCCGGCGACAATAAGGCTTCACCCGCATCTGCCATCACAATCTCGCAGATATCCACCACACCCTCCAACACATCACGACTTTCTCCATGGAATAGGTGTAACCCGGAAAGATCCTCAATACTGATAATGACATCAGATTCGGTAGGGATTTCTATGGTATTGGTATTAGGCTCGGCCGGCATACAGGCTTCCCTGGCTAAAATATGAATTACCTAGCACAGTATCGGCCTGAATTTTCCTTACTTTAGGAGTGGCCCAGAACAAACTGTCATGCTTGCGTTTTACTGTGACCCGCTCCATTATCTGCAATGATTCCCACATTCCTGGCCTTTGTTATTACCAAGGAGTGAAACCATGAAACAATCGATCTTGTCTACCCAAGGTCTCATTTTGCTAGTCACGACGGTCTTTTCACTTCATGCGCAGGCCTCCGACGTGGCCAAGGAGAAACGCTGGGCCGAGCAGATTGTCGATTCCATCATGACGGGTGATGCGCAATGGCTGCAGGCAGACGGTCACAAGTTCCTCAGCATCTACACCCCAGCCACTACCGACAAGACCATCGGTGGCGCGATCGTTATCCATGGTATCGGTGTTCACCCAAACTGGGCGGATGTCGTGCTACCGTTGCGCACGCGGTTGCCGGACAGGGGCTGGCACACCCTGTCTCTGCAAATGCCTGTCTTGCGCAATGAGGCAGACTACAAAGACTACAAACCCCTCTTTCCCGAGATTGCCCCCCGGATCAATGCCGGCATCGATTTTCTGAAAGCAAAGGGAATTACCAATATTGTCATCATCGGTCACAGCATGGGCGCCACCATGGCGGCGTATTATGTAGCCAATACGGAACGCCCGGAAGTGAAGGCGCTGGTATCTATCGGTGCCACCGGCCTGATGTTCAAGGATTCCAAACTAGATATTGTGCAATCACTGAAGAAAATCAAAACACCCATATTGGATCTATCCGGCAGTGATGACCTGCCCGGCGTATTAAAAACAAAAACGCTCAAGGCCAACACCGCCAAAGCAGCCGGCAACAAGCACTACCAACAAATTGAAATCCAGGGCGCTAACCACTTTTTGGTCGGCAAGGAAGACGAGACGGTTAAAGTGGTTGGGGACTGGATAAAGAAGTACGGATCCTAAACCAAAGCAGGCAATGCAGGCCGGTTAAAACTGGCAGTCTTATGCTATAACCATACCAATTTATATTAGAGGATGCCTATGTTCAAAAAATACTACACACTGCTCAAGATAACAGAGTAGACTTACATATCACCCTACCCTTAGCGAGGATGCCACCATGAGTGAACACATCTACAAAATGTTAGAAGTCGTCGGATCATCAAAGACGGGTATCGAGGATGCCATCCAGAAAGCCGTCGCCAAGGCCGCCGAGAGCCTGCGCAACCTGGACTGGTTCGAGGTCACCGAAACCCGCGGCCACATCGTCGACGGCAAGATCACCCACTACCAGGTGAGGTTGAATATCGGTTTCAGGCTGGACTAAAAACAGATTATTACTATTTTAGATTTAGCTGACTAGAAGCTAAACCCGCGGGTTCAACTATTTAGTTTATAATTCTTCTTATGTGGCTGAATCCCTGCAAATGGCACAACTACGGCCGGGCTTAGCCGTACTTATGCTATTGCAGTGGTCCGCGATAGCTGATGCCGGCCTGGCACTGCAATACTATCCCGACACCGGTTCCTCGCCGAACGTAACGTACTGGCCGCAAACCGTACTGGATAGCGACACCATCGTTGAGGTCAATGCCTCCAAAGTACGTGATACCTTTGTCATCATACGCTCGTATTTTGGCCCGTTCAGGAAAGGTGCAACACTGCCTTTTAAAGAATGTTCCACCATCGAGATGATCCCGGATCCTGCCGACTCGCTGCGCGACCTGATACGTGCACCTGTAGTCGATGGCCTGCTGGCGGATAATACGCTGCCGGTAGACGAGGTGAATGAGCTTGCGCGCTATCCTGTCCCGGGAAAAGAAGCCCGCTACATCATTTCCATATCTACCTTTCCGAAGAAAAAGAATTTTAGCTGGCGCTTTACCGTGCAAACCGTCGGCGGTGACATGATGTTATTGCAAAATAATCGCGTTTACACACCGGCGAAAGTCATGGCATGGTCGGTAAACAAGTACAATAAACTCTACCGAAATGTCTGGGTGCCACACCCCTATGTCCGCGACGAAAGTGATTTTATTCGCCAGCTAAAACAGGAAATCGCTTACAAGAGGAATTTTCTACGCGTCACACAGACCAAGGACATCAATGCCAGACTCAATAAACTCCAGCGCTATGTTCGTCCTATGGATAACAAGCCCGATGGGCCGCTAAGAACACGCGCATACTCTTATCGCGCTATCGCGGCCAGCGGAACTGTTGGCACGGCATATCTGCGGAAACATGCCGGAGAACCACCACTGTCGGATTACCCGTCCCTTATTATTGATCAACAATACCAACAGCGGGACAGTGCAGCGCTGCCATGGCTGCGCCAGAATATCCAGCGTGCCCTAAACAAAAGTCCATCGTTGCGCTGGCCGCTGCGCTACTGCAACCCTGACGCCAACGCACCCGTCGATACTATTGCGTTTCTTTGTCAGGGCGCCAAAACCCTGGCCGCCCTGGGTGATGACAAGGCATTGCCGCAAATTCGCGCCAGCATTGCCTGGCAACTGGCGCAGGGACGGGATTGGTGGAGCAACGCAATACCGTTTACATTAAGCGAAGAACGTGCGAGCCGGCCGTTTAAGAGTCACCCGGTTCCTGAAACGGATCCGCTTATCAAGATGACGCGCGCCATCATGGATGACCCCATATTCCAGGCCTACCCGCCGATGACCCGGGAGCGCACGGTACTCCTGGTGAAGACCATGAGGGATTGGATCAAATTATACGATAAGCAGGCCATACCCGGCTTGCTGTGGGTATGGGCGCAGGACCACAATCCCGATGTGTTACGGCGCTATCAGGGCATACGGCCACAGTTGGCGCAAGCACTATTGAAAGAACTGGTAAATAAAGACCTGGGTGATAATGCTATGGCCTACTGGAACTGGTATCTTGACCGTGTGCTGGAAGCGCATAAAAAATACATCACCGGGTTTTCCGGTTAATTTCAAGAGCCCGGCCGGCCTTTTTCACTGCCTGTTGGCAACTTCAATACAAGGAGCGTCCACATGACAACTGCATCCAATCCGAACGATCTCTATAGCCCGGTCAAACTTGGTTCTTATCAGTTGCAGAATCGCATTGTCATGGCGCCCATGACACGCAACAGGGCTATTGACAACATACCAAACGAACTCATGGTCGAGTACTACGCGCAACGCGCCTCCGCTGGACTAATCGTCACGGAAGGCGTCTCGCCGTCGCCAAACGGACTGGGTTACCCGCGCATCCCCGGCATCTTTTCAGAGGCACAGACCAAGGCCTGGGCGCCCATAGCGGAGGCAGTACACGCCAAGGGGGCTAAGATCTTCATGCAATTGATGCACACCGGCCGCATCTCACACCCACTGAACATGCCCGCCGGTGCGCGTGTGTTGGCACCCTCAGCAGTACAGGCGCCCGACGAGATGCACACCGATGCCGAAGGCATGAAACCCCACCCCACACCCACGGAGATGACCGAGGAAGATATCCAGTCAACGCGGCAGGAATATGTACAGGCCGCGAAGAACGCCATTGCGGCGGGCCTGGATGGCGTCGAGCTGCATGCGGCCAATGGCTATCTACTCGAACAATTCATCCGCCCGAACACAAATATCCGAACCGATCGCTATGGCGGTTCGATCGAAAACCGCGCGCGTTTTCCGCTTGAAGTGGCGACGGAAGTCGCGGCGGTGATCGGCAAGGACAAGGTGGGCATACGCCTGTCACCGTACGGCGTGTTCAACGACATGCCGATTTACGACGCGATGGAGGCGGACTATATGTACATCACCGAACAGCTCAACGAAGTGGGGCTTGTTTATGTACACATCGTCGATCACTCGTCCATGGGTATGCCGGAGGTGCCGGATTCGATCAAGCAGGCGATGCGGCGCACGTTCAACGGCCGCCTGATCCTTTGCGGTGGCTACGATCCATCCCGCGCACAACGTGATCTCAATGCCGACAACGCAGACCTGATCGCAGCCGGTCGCGCATTCCTTGCCAATCCCGACCTGCCGGCACGCTGGCAAGCGGGCGCACCGCTGAACGAGCCGGACTTCGATACCTTCTACACGCCGGGCGCCAAGGGCTATACGGACTATCCGGCCATGTGATCTGTCGCACGACCGTGTCGCACGGGACACAAAGGGGACATACCAACAATTCGGTTGGTGCCTTTAATTAAGGATGGTGCGTTCCATACATCGCTTAACCGCATTGGAAGTCTTTAATATAAGAGAAAATTGCTCTCTGAGCCGGGTTTACGGCAAGATCTTCACTATCAGGTGAGGTTGAATATTGGCTTTAGGTTGGACTAG
>BTRG01000086.1:0-5552 GCA_036986275.1 Gammaproteobacteria bacterium
CGCCATACCGGCTTCAGGCCAAACAATGTTTCTTGCCGCACAGTACGCAGCAGGAAGCTTGTGCCCTTGATAACCGGTGAGCGGTCCCGAGGCTTCTGGGTAGTCATTACTACGATGGTGCGGAATATCTGCTCCGTCAGCTCCCAGTACTCGGCTGCGCTCCAACCGCCGATGTAACAGGATGCATACAACCGATCCGCAATCAGCCAGGGATCTTCCAGCGCGATGTCGGATGTTCGTGATTCCAGTGGCACAGAGACATACAGCCCGCGCCGCACACGTGACAGCCAGCCCTTGCTCGCCCAACGCGCCAGCTTCTTCGCTGCAGCGACCCGCGATACATCGAGAATCGTAGCTGCCTCGCCTACGGAAACAGCACCTTTCGTGCCGCGAATTACCGCAGACAACTGTTTTCTATCAGTTTTTCCAAGACCCGATACTGCCTGCATGATATATCCTATGTGCGTTATTTCACTCAATCTATGAAATATTACATATAGAGTATACTAATACGGGAGGGAAAGTATAGTGTATATGTTGTTCTTCACTATTCCAGTGAATTCACGCGCTTCTACTATACTTCATTTATCACACACCACGCCTGCTAACCTACGGGCATCTTTAAGGGGCGTCCACACTCAGTACATTTGACGAATAAGGTTTATCGATTTGCTGGCAGGTAAACCCACGGTTTACCTATCCGCTACGAGTTCAATCATTGCTCTTTCGGGCCAGAGCACCTTGCCGTACACCGTGGCAGGCCGGTGATTCAGTTCACAGGATACGACGAGTGGATCGAGGTCTAGTACATTGGGTACGCGCATGATCCGAGCATCCAGATCCTGACGCGCTATCCGCATAGAGCCCTGCACCGATCGATCGGTAGCCGCATCAAACCGTGCCGGCCCCAGACTCAACTCGACTTTTCTGATCTGTGCAGTGGGGCACCCCATCGCCTGCAGCGTCGCAAAATATAACTCCCGGAACCACTTGCCGCCAAGCTCGGCAAGATGCACCTTGCGCAAACCCGGCAGGAACAACACATACCGAGTCAAGTCATGACAGAACATCACACATTGCCGGTGATCGATGGTATACATTTGAGCGTGCAAACTGCCCAACAGGCAATCCTCTTCCAGCGGCGTCGAGGATACCTCTGGCAATTTATTCGCCAGTTTCTTCGTACAATGAATAATCATGCCGTCGAGTATTTATCTGGATGAAGAACTCCAATGGCTTGCAAGCTGGTAGCTCATTCACTGAACCAGCATTCTATACTCGCTATCGAGTGAGTCACCGGCCTGTCCTGCTCCTGCTCATTCGTGTCTGATACTTTTTGCTCTCCATAGAGACGAAACGTCACCATTTCTTTCTCCGGATCAACCTGTATCAAGGAAAAGTTACTGTCGGTATACAAGGCAAGACGCTCAAAATGGTAACCATCCGTTGAATCTCCGTTTTCCGCCACGGTATTCCCCAGCAACCAGCCAAGTGCACGCGGCTTGTTGTAGGTAATCGCGCTGGAAGTCAGCTGGTACATGGTTGCACCGTTCCTACTGTCGACCATCCGGAATGCAGCAGACGTGTGCACATCCCCGCTCAGGATGCAGATCCTGATACCCCGGTCTGCGGCCGTAAACAGCGCCCTGATGAGGGCCTTGCGTTCGGAATCATGTTTCTCGTGCTCCCAGGCATCGCGCAGATCGTCCTGCAAATCCGCCAGATCAGCGAGGACACTATCATCCTGGTTGACCAGCACTGGCAGCATGTGGAGTACCGGTACGGCCAGGTACCGGAAACCGTGGCGGTGATTCTGCCTTTGACGGCCTTCAGATTGCCGGCTTGACCGAATCAGTCTGTAATATTCCGATAATCATGCTATATGTTTACTAAACTTTACGTGGAACCCGAAAAAAACGAATATCGACAGGAGATTTTTTGAATGGGGGCAAGACAGGTAAAAACCGTTGCTGACGCCAGAGAAATAGTCACCGCCCGTGAATTGTCGCACGTTAAGGTCGGTGTGTTTGATATAGATGGCATATTGCGCGGCAAGTACATATCCCGTGAAAAGTTTTTGTCTGCGCTGGATAAGGGATTTGGATTTTGTGATGTTGTACTTGGCTGGGATTCCAATGACCAGTTGTACGATAACGTGAAATATACCGGATGGCATACCGGTTATCCAGATGCGCCGGTACGTATCCTGCCGGAGTCCTGTCGCAAGATTCCGTTTGAACCGGACACGCTGTTTTTTCTCGCTGAATTTTCCGGTCCCGCTGAGCGGGTCTGCCCGCGCGGCGTCCTGCGACGCGTCATCGAAAAAGCAAACGCCATGGGGTTTTCCGCACATGCTGGCTTCGAGTACGAATTTTTTGTGTTTAACGAAACACGCGAATCCATACGCGAAAAACACTACCACGATTTGAAGACTCTGGCCCCTGGTAATTTTGGCTACTCGGTTTTACGCAATAGTGTTGACACCGGAATATACCAGCAAATACTGGATACCGCTGAGTCAATGGATTTTCCACTCGAGAGCCTGCACGAAGAAACCGGGCCTGGCGTACTGGAAGCCGCGCTTGCTGTGGATTCCGCCCTCAATGCTGCCGACAAAGCGGCGTTATTCAAAACCTTCGCCAAAGTGATTGCGCAGAGACAGGGTCTGCTGGCAACCTTCATGGCCAGGTGGTCGCCGGACTGGCCGGGGCAAAGTGGCCATATTCATATTTCTTTAAAAGACGGCGAAGACAAACCCGTGTTTTTCGATTCCGCTGCTAGCAACAACATGAGTGATGTCATGTACCATTTTATCGCGGGGCAACAAAAGCTGATGCCGGAATTATTGGCCATGATCGCTCCAACTATCAATGCCTATTCACGACTTGTGCCCGGCTTCTGGGCACCCACGGTGGCAACCTGGGGCGTGGACAATCGCACCTGTGCGCTACGCGTCATTGCGGGCAGTGAACAGGCGCAACGGGTTGAGTATCGTGTGGGTGCGGCCGACGCCAATCCCTATCTTATCCTGGCGGCGGCGCTGGCATCCGGGCTATGGGGTATTGAACAAGGGCTGCAACCGGAAGCCAGGGTGGACGGCAATGCCTACGATCAACACTTTCCGGAGCACCTGCATTTCCCCACTACCCTGTGGGATGCGGCGCAACATTTGAAACGGTCCACTATTGCCAGGCAAGCGTTTGGCGATGAATTTGTCGAGCATTTCGCGGCGAGTCGTGAATGGGAAGAACGCGAATTTCGCAAGCATATTACAGACTGGGAACTGGGTCGTTACCTGGAAATCATCTGACATGGAAATAACGGATGTGATGCAAATTGTATCGCCGGTGGATGGACGTATATACGCGGAGCGACCATTTGCCTCGGAGCGAGACATCCGTCACGCGCTCAGTTTGAGCATTGCAGCCCAGCAAAAATGGCGACAAACACCGCTCGCAGAACGCCAGTCCGTTTGTCTGGCGGCAATCGATGCCCTGCTGAAAAATAAACAGGAGATTGGTAAAGAACTCAGCTGGCAAATGGGGCGTCCCATCCGCTATGCGCCTGGCGAAATAGACGGGTTTGCCGAGAGAGCCCGCTATATGATCGGCATCGCGGAGCAGCAATTGTCGGATATTCCACTCGCAGACGGCGGCCATGGTGTTACGCGTTACATTCAGCGCGAACCCGTTGGCGTGGTTTTTTCCATCATACCGTGGAACTACCCCTATCTTACCGCGGTGAATTCGATCATTCCCGCCATTGTGGCCGGCAACGTGGTATTGATGAAACCCTCCTCACAGACGGCGATCACCGCGGAGCGTATCGCCGAGGCATTTAAATCCGCCAATCTTCCCGAAGGGGTATTTCAGAAACTGTTGCTGACTCATGAAGCAACCGTAAAAATTATTGCCACCGGGCAAATTGATTACGTCGCGTTTACCGGCTCCGTGGAGAGCGGATCATCCATTGAACAGGCCGCCGCCGGGCGTTTCATTGATGTCGGCCTGGAGCTGGGCGGCAAGGACCCCGCATATGTTCGCGCCGATGCTGACATGGCTTTCGCGATCGAGAATATTGCGGATGGCGGGTTTTTCAATTCCGGGCAATCCTGTTGTGCCATCGAACGCATATACGTGCATCAGGATGTTTATCGGCCCTTCGTGGACGGTCTCGTGGACCTGGTGAGCCAATACCGCTTAGGTAACCCTCTCAACCCGGAAACAACCCTTGGCCCGATGGTGCGCGCAGGTATCGCAGATCGGGTCAGAAAACAGATTCAACAGGCGCTGGAAAAAGGTGCGCAGGCCTGTATTGATGACAAAATATTTGGTGTTGATTCAGAAAAGCAGGGCAAGGCCAACCTGGCGCCACAGGTGTTAGTCAATGTCGATCACACGATGCCGGTAATGACCAAAGAAACCTTTGGCCCCGTGGTCGGAATTATGAAAGTCTCTTCGGATGAACAGGCGATTCAATTGATGAATGATAGCGCTTACGGTTTGACCGCGTCGGTGTGGACACAGGACCAACAGGCTGCCATCGACATTGGAAAACAGGTGCGAACCGGAACCTGGTTTATGAATCGTTGTGACTATCTTGACCCGGCTCTGGCATGGACGGGCATCAAACATTCCGGAAAAGGGTGTAGCTTGTCAGCGTTTGGTTATCAAAAATTGACGAGACCTAAGTCATTTTATCTCAGGGCGGCCCACTAAATGAAATTACAGGGAAACTGGAATTACCCAACGACCATCTGGTTCGGTAGCGGCCGAATATCAGAGTTGGCCGATGCGTGTTCAAATTTGGGTATTCGCAATCCTTTATTGGTCACCGACCCGGGGCTGGCATCACTTCCCATGATTGCAGAGGCCGTTTCCGCCAACCGGTCGGCGGGCATAGACACCGGGCTGTTCAGCAATATTAAATCCAACCCCAACTGCGCAAACATCGAGGCCGGTGTAAAACAATACAACAGTGGCCGACATGATGGCGTTATTGCATTTGGCGGCGGCAGCGCCCTTGATGCCGGCAAGGCGATCGCACTGATGGCCGGCCAGTCTCTCAGTCTCTGGGATTTTGAGGATGTCGGCGACAACTGGACACGGGTGGACACCGATGGCATCGCACCAGTGGTCGCGGTGCCCACTACGGCGGGCACCGGTTCTGAAGTGGGTCGCGCTGCTGTGATTGTTGATGAAACCAGTCACAGAAAAGTCATTATATTTCATCCAAAAATATTGCCCGGTATCGTGATTGCGGACCCTCAACTCACCGTGGGTCTACCCCCTGACACCACCGCCGCTACCGGCATGGATGCGCTGTCACACAATCTTGAGGCCTATTGTTCGCCGGGCTATCACCCGATGGCCGATGGCATTGCACTGGAGGGAATGTGTTTGATAAAGCAGTGGCTGGCAGTGGCTTGCAATGAGCCGGAAAACCTGGCGGCAAGAAGCCACATGCTCATCGCATCAAGCATGGGAGCCACCGCGTTTCAAAAAGGCCTCGGGGCAATGCATGCACTGGCCCATCCCCTGGGCGCTTTATAC
>BTRG01000087.1:0-5426 GCA_036986275.1 Gammaproteobacteria bacterium
AGCCCGGATGCAGCGTAGCGCAATCCGGGACAATACATGAGGGCATAATCCATCCTGGATTCCACTGCGTTTCATCCAGGCTACATACTATTGCCTCGTGGTTAGGTGCCCACCAGGGTCAATCTTTACCACCTTCGCCAAGCGTGCACCGTAACCCAATATTCCGTGAAGCTCAGGCTCTGCCGTTGGGTTACGATGCGCTCGAATAGTGCCGGTAAACAGAAAATATGGTGTTATTGCGCATCTAACCCAACCTACTTTTATACAACGATCAGGTTAACGCTCACTCACCACGGGGCCAGCGTCTATTCTTTGCCTGCCTATTCTTTAAGCAAGGCCTTGATCTTTTGAATGACTTCCGGCGTATCCCACTGCAACTCACCGAACAGGGCATAACGAATCCTGCCCTGTTTATCAATAATATAACTGGTGGGGAAGGCAAACACCTTCCAGGCCTTCAAGGCCGCGCCGTCTTTATCCATGAGCACCACGAAGTCGCGCTCCATTTCATCAGGCAGGAAGGCCCGGATAATTTTCTCCTCTTCACCCATATCCACCGCAACAACCTGGAAGGGCTCGCCTTGCAGTTTGTTTTGTAATCGCCACATGGAAGGCATCTCAATACGGCATGGCGGACACCAGGCGGCCCAGAAGTTCAGCATCACCACCTGACCCCTGAACTCGGACAGGGATCGCACCTTACCCTGCAAGTCCTTCAGCATGAGCGCCGGGGGTGTGGGCTCGCCCCGATAGACTTTTAATTCACGGGCCTGGGATACGGTAATAAAAAATGTACTACAGACCAGCACTAGCGCCAGTCGTGCCGCTAGCACCATGTCAGTAATTCTCCATATACGAAATCGTTTCGCGAATCATGGCCGGAAACAATTTGGCCATCCTGTCTTCGGCATCCGTGGAATCCGGCCGAAAATAGAAACGGTCGCGCACACCCGTCAACACCTTGTTATAAACCCGGCTACCGGCCTGTTCCAGCAACCTGGTCTGCACATCACGATACCAGTACCAGGGCGAGTTTTGTGGTTGAATGATGGCCAGGTTCAGGCGTGTCTTGTTAATGATGGGCTGATAACGCGCTACCTTGCCCGGTTCTGGCGTCTGTATATACAAGTTTGGTGAAAACAGAATCACACCCTTCACGGCCTTCGGGATAGGTTGCAGTCCGCGCAGGGCCATGACCGCGCCGCGACTCGAGGTGAGCACATAGACTTTCTTGCCGGTTTTTTTGCGGGCAAAGGCGATCAAGGCCGTCAGGTCTTCCGTCGGCACCCTGTCTATACTGCTGGGTACCGGCGCCAGCAGATGGGCCTGTATGATATCGGCCAACCACACCTCATAATGTTGCTGGCTGAGTTCTTGCGCCAGGGCACGGTGCCCATCCTTGAAACCAAACTCGGATGGCAACCAAAGAATGAGACTAAAGCTCTTGGCGGGAAATACCGTCATCGGTACTTCGGTGCCCGTCACCAGTTTGATTTCGACATCCTGGCCGTCGGCCCGGGATAATGCGCTATGGGCCAGCAGGAAAATCGAAAGAAATAGAGCTAAGCGACGAGGCCTGGACATATTCACCTGCGGCTCCGGGCTGCTGTGTGGACAGGTCCCCATGGAGACAGTAACCTCTCTTTAATGGTCATGGATTTCAAAACTACCGCAAGCCTGACATTAACGCTACTGTCCCTCTTCTTCAGTCCCATGGGCTGGGCAGGTCCGGAAGACGAAGAGGAAGAAGAGCCGGAATATGCGACCCTGCTGATACTGCAGTTTGAAAACTTCCGTGAGGGTGACAATGAAGAAGCCATGGTTGAGTTTCGGCCCGGCCCGGTAGAATCCCCTTTCGCCGGTAAACCCTTTGATCGCGTACGCATAGAGTTTGCCGAAACAAGCTATTTCCCTGAGGAACAGCAAGATCGCAGCGTCTATCTCTATCGCAACAATAAAGACAAACGCCTGCTGCTGGCAAGCATCCAGATACGTTTCTATGACGAAGGTGACAAGGGCTGGGTGCCGCACTTCAAGATACAACAGGACATCACACTAATCCGCCAGGGCGATAAATGGCTGCCTATTCCCACCGCCCCCGGCGCCAGCAATGTCGTCATGCTCACCAGCAGCTCTATCCCCAACACCGAAGGTTATTACAGCTACCTGGAGTTCAGTTTTAGTCCGAAACAGATTTACATTGACAGTTGGGAAGTAAAATAACGATACAAGTATGAAGTCTCCTGTAGTATGTATAGGCATAGGTGAAATGGGCGGCGTCTTCGTGCGCGGCCTGTTGAAGGCCGGTCATGCCGTCATCCCCGTCACCCGCGAGCTGGACATGGCCGCCGTTGCCACCGAACACCCCGAGCCCGAAGCCGTCCTGGTGGCGGTGGCGGAAAAAGACCTGCATCCGGTATTGCAGGCCATACCGCGGACCTGGAAAAACAGGCTGGCATTGATACAGAACGAATTGCTGCCCAGGGACTGGCGGCAATACGGCATAGCAAACCCCACTATTATCTCTGTCTGGTTTGAGAAAAAACCGGGACAGGACTTCAAGGTGCTCATTCCCTCACCGGTCCATGGTCCCCACGCAACGCTGATTAAAGAAGCACTGGAGTGTTTAGGAATAAACGTGCGTCTGATAGCGGACGAAGAGACCCTGCTCTTTGAGTTGCTGCGCAAAAACGTCTACATTTTAACGACGAATATCACCGGCCTGGAGACCGGCGGCACCGTCGGGGCTATGTGGGCCGAACATGAAAAACTGGCCCGCAAAGTGGCCAGCGATGTCATGGACATACAGGCCTGGCTGACGGGCACGGAACCCGACCGTGAGGCCCTCATCGCCGGCATGGTCGAGGCCATAGATAGCGACCCGGACCACGGTTGCACCGGGCGCTCGGCGCCGGCGCGTCTGGAGCGGGCGCTGGCACAGGCCGATGAGGCCGGCCTGGCCGTACACAAGCTCAGAGAAATATACAGCCAGGCATAAGCATCAGGTAACAGACGCCAGCATGGACACACCCCCCAGTTACAGTTTTTGCCTCGCCCGCTGGCCGAAAGAAGAAAAAGACATACGTGCCGTGCGCGAGCAGGTCTTTATCGAGGAACTCTCCATCCCTCCAGAACTGGAATGGGACGACAGGGACGAGGCCTGCTATCACGTCATCGCCTACGATGAGAAAAGCCGTCCCATCGCCACTGGACGGGTAGACACCGACGGTCATATCGGCCGCATGGCGGTATTGCCGCCCTGGCGTGGCCGCACCGTCGGCGGCGCCGTGCTCAGCTATCTCATGCACATCGCCGAACGCCTGGATATGGACTACGTCTGGGTGCACGCCCAGGAATCCGCCATTCCGTTTTATCAAAAAAACGGCTTTTCCACCGCCGGTGACCGCTTTACGGAAACCGGTATCCCACACCAGAAACTGGTGCGTCTGATACTCAGGAAAGACATCGCCCTGCAATAACCACACGCGAGAATAACCCCATAGACGACCGGTTAATCCATCCTGACAAGCGGCCATATTTAGCCCGCCGTGTTAGCTATCGGTAAGGTTCGCTGGACTATATTTAATGGCTGACGAGACCCACTTATTACAGCTTGGGCCATCCTGAGGGGATCAAACTCTATCAGAAGCACCCAGGAAATCCAGGAATGGCCCGTCATAATATTACCCGTTATCAAAGGAGAGTCTTCATGAAGTACCGCACCCAAACCCTGTTGGCATTAGCCATCGCCGGCCTGGTGGCCCTGCCTGGCTGTAGCACCAGCTCGGACACCACGGTCGATTCCAACGAACAGGCACGCGATGCCTCGGCCTCGGGCACCCAATCGGCCAACCTGGCCTCCAACTCCGGCAACCTGTTATTTACCGGCTCCGAAGCAGGCCTGGTTGCCGTCCCTACAGGCAGTCCGGCACCGTCCACACCCCGGTTGAAGACCTTTAGCGGCAGCACCAGTGATCAATTCACCAAGATTGCCGCCCTGCGCAATCCCGCGGTAGCCACCAAGACCAAGAACGTGGTCAACCGCAGCGTGAGCCGCGCCCAATCATTGGCAAAGAGCATGGCACGAGCAACCGTTACCATAAATGAAACTGCTGCTTGTGTGGACGGTGGCACCTATACGGCCACGGGTACCTGGGACGATGTTGCAAAGACATTCAGTCTCACCGTCGTCTTTAGTGCTTGCCGCGAAGAAGGCCATGAGTTGAATGGTCCGGTTGCCTTTACAGGCTCTCATGACGAAATCACACGAACCTTCACCGGTTCCGCGACGGCGGGTGATGGTGATGGAGTATTGGAGCCAACAGAAGACCTGTTCGCTCGGAAGTATGAAGAACTTGGCGGTGACCCCTATGGCCTCGAAGTCGCCAACCTGGTGGAAGACCTGACCCATACCTTCACTTTCATTAATACCAGCAACCCTCCCAATGTTGAATCCGCGGATTTCGACATGAGTGCGAATGGCGCCCTGCGTTATACGGATGTGGATTCTGGCAATAGCGCAACTATCACGTATACAAACCTGAGTTTTGTCGGCGACCATAGTTATGACAACGGTGGCACACCAGGCGATCTGCCTGCCGATGTTGCCGATGATGTAGAAGACACCTTGGTCACAACCAATGGCGGCATCAGCCTGGACGCGCCCTTGATTGATATCGATATCAACTACACCGACTTCCGTCTGACCGAGCACGAAACCAATAATTATGAGGAATATACTATAGACGGTACTGTTACCACGGACTTCACACCGGATGTCTGTAATGAAGGGACCTTCAGCTTTGTCACCAATATCCCGGTACGTGAAAACAACTTCGGTACGACGATCGCCGGTGAAGTGGTTATCAACGGCAATGTCACGGTAGTCTTCAATCCCGATGGCACCGTCACCGTCACGGTAGCAGGCAGCGATCCAGTGACTTATGAAAGCTGGGAAGACCTCGAGAACCAACCGGGCTCCTGCCCTATCCCTGACTTTGAATAATTTAAAGTCATAGTTAAACGGAACGGGGAGCTTAGGCTCCCCGTTTTATTACCAGCTCCGTAGGATCACTCTCGTAACAATCCCCGGATTGCGTTTCACTCCATCCGGCTACATGCTAACCACAGCCTCGTAGGTTGGGTTAGGTGCACATTAGCACCAGGGTTAATGTTCACAACCATCGCCAGGCGTGCACCGTAACCCAACATTCCGCGAATGTTCAGGCTCAGTCGTTGGGTTACGATGCGCCTAACCAGAATCGGTAGACAGAAAATATTGTTGTTGTGCATCTAACCAAACCTACTTTGTTTACTGAAGCAAACCACCCCGCGGCACCAGCAGTAGGCGCTTTAGGTGAGCTGATGGGGTATTCGCTGAAGGAGCACTCTGATTTAAGACATTCTTAGACAATCAGGATGGTTAA
>BTRG01000088.1:0-5314 GCA_036986275.1 Gammaproteobacteria bacterium
AGGAATTTTCTGCCCCCTGGATTCCTTTCAGGTATCATCAGGGATTCCCAGGGTTTGCCTGCAAGCTCTGGACACACTTATTTTTAATATTAGCGAATATTCCTCTCTGATTCTGTGTTTAATTGGCGGGTGGCTTCTGATTAATGGCCGGCCTCAAGACCCTTGCACTCGGTCTCGCCACGGTACTGGTGGCCTGGCTGGTGAATCCTTATATATGCCTTTATTCCACATCCACCCCGTGTAAGATAAGGATATGTCCCAGGGAAAAATGAGCAATGACTGAGCACCACGACGTGCTAGAAGCCCTGAATGAGCAACGCCCGCTGCAGGAAAAGCTGGTCGCTGCGCATGAATCCATGAAGAAGTTGTTCCCGTTTGTTGTCCGTATCGCCGTGGCCATTTACGATCCCGGAACCAAGGTCCTGAAATCTTTCCTGCATAGCGGCGAAGACGGCATCCCCAAGCATACCCAAATACTGCTGGATGAAGCGCCGTCGCTGAAGGCGCTGCTGGAAAAAGGCCTGCCGCGCGTGATCAACAACCTGCTGACCTTTGAAGAAGAGGGCAATGCATATACCCAACGTATCGGCCGCTCTGGCTATGCTGCCAGCTATACCCTGCCGATGTTTAACGACGGCGAATTTTTCGGTTTTATTTTCTTTAACGCCAATGAAAGAGATGTCTTCAATGAAAAGGCCCTGAGCCAGCTGGATATATTTGGCCATGTAATTTCGCTGATGGTGATTAACGAACTCAATGCCATCCATATGCTCACCGTTGCCATCAAGACCACTGGCCATATGACACACCACCGCGACCCGGAAACCGGCAGTCATCTCGATCGCATGTCGCGCTACAGTCTGATCATCGCCCGTACCCTGGCCGATCAATACGGTCTTGATGATGATTTCATCCAGCATCTGTTCATGTTTGCGCCGCTGCATGATATTGGCAAGATCGCCATCCCCGATAACATCCTGCTGAAGGAAGGCTCGCTGGACGAGGACGAAGTTATCGTTATGAAGTCGCATGCACAGAAGGGCAGGGAGATGATAGACGAGTTGATCAAGGACTTCGGCCTGCACGATGTTCAGCACATCGAATTACTGCGCAATATCGCCAGCTACCATCACGAGGCCATCAACGGCAGCGGCTACCCGGAGGGCAGGAAGGGCGAGGATATCCCCATCGAGGCGCGCATTGTCGCTGTTGCCGATGTCTTCGATGCGCTGACCAGCCGTCGTCCTTATAAGGAAGCCTGGACCAATGACCATGCCATCGAAGTGCTGAGAAACATGGCCGGCGAGAAGCTGGACCACAACTGTGTCGAGGCCCTGATTGCGCATCTGGATGAGGTCGAGGCGATACAGCACCAGTTTAAGGAAAATCTGTATAGCTAGTTGGCATGTCCCTGATCGCCACGTTTTATAGCAGCGGCCAGGACAGCAGGTCTTTCGACAGCCCTGCATTATGGTGATATTCCAGCATGCAATACAGGGCTTGTAGCTGCCAAACTGTATTATTGCCTGATTGACGGCTTCCAATTGTTTGACTTTACTCTCTATTAGGGTCTGTCGTGTTCCACAGGCAGCTTGGCCCGGTGTTTTAAGGCTATGGTGCTTGTGCACCACTTTGCGTACCTTTATTGACTGCCCGGTGGGGGGGCCGATTCTTTTGGCCAAGACAATCCATGCAGACTGAAACCAGGGAAAACCTGCGTAGTGATAACACGCTCGTTGCCGGGCTGGCCTTTATCCTGGTCTTGATGGCCATCATCGTCATCGTCAGTAGATTTTATATGGGCTCTTTACAGCAGCGCATGGATTCCCTGGTTGAAAACCATATGCAGAAAATCCGCCTGGTTTCTGTGATGCGCGTAGCGGCGCGGGAACGTACCCTGAGTTTGCATAAAATCATACAACTTCAGGACCCCTTTGAGCGAGATGATGAGTGGATGCGTTTCAATGCCAATGCCAGTCGTTTTGCCGAAGCGCGGTTGACCCTGGTCGCTTTGCCGATGACGGATCTGGAACGTCAGATACTTGTCTTACAGGGCCAATACACCGGAGAGACTGTACCGCTGCAGGATCGAGTCGTGGATCTGGCAATGAACGGGCAGGTGGCACAGTCGGCGGAGCTAATGATTAATGGTGCCGTGCCTTCACAGGATCGGGTGCTGGCGCAACTCGACAGGCTCTCCGATATTCAGGAACAGGCAGCCGCGAAAGCGGTTGGCCAGGCCCAGGCCGGGGGGCGCAGTGCGCGCAACTGGATCATAACGTTGGGTGCGCTGATAGTTGCCATCAGTGCGCTGGTGGCTGTTGGCATCACGCTGCGCACTCGACATAACCGGAGGGTGCTGAACAAGGAGAAGGAGAAGGCCCAAATCACCCTGTTCTCAATTGGTGAGGGTGTGGTTACCACGGATGCCCACGGTCATGTGGAGTCGTTTAACCGGGTTGCTGAACAGTTGACTGGATGGGATGCAAAGGAAGTCCGGGGACGGCCGCTGGTGGATGTGTTTCCGTTACGCCACGACGCAGATGACAAGCCGGCCGGGGACTTGCTGGCCGTGGCGTTGCAGGGAACGGGCGCCGTCGCCACCAGCGATGATATTCTGTTGGTTCGAAAAGACGGTAAGGAATACACCGTTGAAGCAACCGTCACAACGATTCTTGACGATCAACACAGCGTAATCGGTTCGGTCATGGTATTTCGTGATGTTACGGAGGTGCGTGCGCTTGGCCGCGAGCTCGGTTACCAGGCCCGGCACGATGCCCTCACCGGCCTGTACAATCGGCGCGCTTTCGAACGCCGTCTGCAACGCGTGCTGGATCAGGCGCGCTCATCGGATGAATGTTCCGCTCTGTGCTATCTGGATCTGGATTTATTCAAGGTGGTCAACGACACTTGCGGTCATGCCGCCGGTGATGAATTGCTAAAACAGTTAGCAGTCCTGCTACGTGACCGGGTACGACGGCACGATGTATTGGCGCGTCTGGGTGGTGACGAGTTTGGTATATTGCTGGAAAGCTGTAATCTTGAGAAGGCGGAAATGATTGCTAATGGTATAAAGCAGGCCATCGCCGAGTTCCGCTTTGTATGGGAAGATAATAGCTTTGATCTCGGTGTCAGCATCGGCGTGGTACCGGTGCAACCCGATAGTGGCACGCTCTATGATGTCATGCGGGCAGCGGACATTGCCTGTTATGCCGCTAAGGACAAGGGTCGCAACCAGGTATGTGTTTACTCGGCCGATGATCTGACGCTGGTCCAGCGGCAGGGGGAAATGGGCTGGGTGCAACAAATCCGTCAGGCCCTGGAACATGACAAGCTTTGCCTTTATCTTCAGCCCATCAGTCCGCTGTGCAAGGGCTGTAAGCCGATGATGGAAGTACTGGTGCGCATAGAAGTCGAGGATGGCCTGGTTATGCCCGCGGCATTCATGCCCGCTGCCGAACGCTATCATCTGGCGCCGATGGTGGATCGATGGGTGATCGAAAATGCGGTGAAATTCATAGCCGGTATCCCGCCGTCGCTGTGCCATGTCTTCGACAGCCTCAGCATCAACCTGTCAGGTCAGTCGCTAGGTGAGCCTGGGATGCTGGAGTTTGTCGATAGCATGCTGGCGCGATATCAACTGCCGCACGAGTGTTTGTGTTTTGAGATCACCGAGACAGCAGCCATCACCAACCTGAGTTCGGCGCGGGTATTCATGGAGGGGCTTAAGAAAAAAGGGTGCCACTTCGCGCTCGATGACTTCGGCAGTGGCCTGAGTTCCTTTGCCTATCTGAAAACACTGCCCGTGGACTACCTGAAGATAGACGGAACCTTTGTGCGCGACGTGGCCACGGATGAAACCGACCTGGCCATGGTATCCTCGATCAACCAGGTCTCGCATATCATGGGAATACGTACGGTGGCGGAGTATGTCGAGAGCGAAGACATTCTGCAGCGCGTGTCGGCCATCGGCATAGACTTTGTCCAGGGCTACCATGTGGGGCCGCCGGTGCCGTGCCGCCAGGAATACCTGGAGCAATATGTGACCAAGTGGGCCGCTAACGATCATTAGCGTAGCGGGATCTTGATCACCTGGATGGGTCATGCAAGCCAGTCCGCGGCCCGGAAATTATATTATTGCGGTATGATTATGGGAGGTAGAGAGCAGACACTGGACTGCATGTGATTATCCAACCACACCGTATAGTTCGTTCTGAAAAACGAGACGCCATCCAGGCGGTTTATCTGCGTGATGAATCCCGTTGTGCTGAAGTCTTATTAAAAGAAGCCGCGCTGGATCAGGAAACCCTGGCGCGTATCGAGTCCCAGTCGCACGATCTGGTTGAGGTCGTCCGAACCCGGCTCCATGCCCACGGCGGGCTGGACGCCTTTTTACATGAATATAATCTGTCGTCGCAGGAGGGCGTGGTGTTGATGTGCCTCGCCGAGGCCTTGCTGCGCATCCCCGACAGTGAAACCGCCGATCGTCTGATCCAGGATAAGCTGGCCAAGGGGGCGTGGGAAAAACACTTGGGCCACAGTACCTCATGGCTGGTGAATGCCACCACCTGGGGGCTGATGTTGACCGGCCGGCTCGTCAAGCTCGAAACCGAAACCGTACAAGATATTGGTGATTATGTCGGGTGCTTGGTGGCGAGCAGTGGCGAACCCATGGTCCGAGCCGCCATTAAGGAGGCCATGCGCATCCTCGGCCATCAGTTTGTCATGGGACGGACCATCGAGGCAGCACTCAAGCGCAGCCGCGAGCCTGAGTACGCGGACTTTTTACATTCCTTCGACATGTTGGGCGAAGCGGCGCTCACGCAAGCCGATGCCGATCACTACTTCGAGGCCTATCACCATGCCATTCGTGCCATAGGCGAGGCCCATCCCAACCCGTCGGACCCGTATGCCGTGCCCGGGATATCGGTCAAACTCTCGGCCCTGCATCCGCGGTTTGAATTCGCGCAACGGGAACGCCTGAGCAAGGAACTGGTGCCACGTCTTAGTGCCTTGAGTGAGACCGCCCGCGATGTCGGCATTGGTCTGACCATCGATGCTGAGGAAAGCGCGCGTCTGGAGATCACTCTCGATGTATTCGAGGCCGTGTTTACATCAAAGAACCTAAAAGACTGGCCGGGGCTGGGCCTTGCGGTGCAGGCCTATCAAAAGCGTGCACCTTATATCATCGACTGGCTAGCCGAACTGTCGCAGCAACACAAACGGCGCATGATGTTACGCTTGGTAAAAGGGGCGTATTGGGATAGCGAGATCAAGCGCGCACAGGAGCAAGGCCTGAGTGATTATCCGGTAT
>BTRG01000089.1:0-5260 GCA_036986275.1 Gammaproteobacteria bacterium
GTGAAGATAAGGTAGTTGCTATTGAAATCGAAAAAGGATCAACGGAATTGTCTTCTGAGAATGGCCAGCCTGAATCAGAGGCAGCCGCACCTGAATCAGAGGCAGCCGCACCTGAATCAGAAACACCAGGACTATTACTAGAGACAAAAAAGCCAAAACCAAAGCCAGCAGCGGCAAAGCCAAACGTAATACCAGCACCATCAGCAGAAAGGAATATTGAAATTTTTGATAAATTAGTCGATTTACTTACTAGTAAAAAAAGGGACTCATATTCTCCGTCTATAATAGATCAGATAGAGAAGTCTTTGCCTTGGGGAAAGGCGACGCTATCTGCTCCTACTAGTGCTGTCGTTGGTGAATCCAAGGTTGTTATATTGTTGGTTACCGCAGAAAAAGACGAGCTATCTATAAAAGAACAAGAGGTAGAAAAAGATGGAGAAATTGAAAGTACATCAAAAACAAAAGTTTCTAATCGCATGAAAGCGGTTTTGAGTGGTACTGGTTTCCAAATAAAGTCCCTAAAAGAAGAAATACAAACTGTTTCATATATAAACACCACTAGCTGGAAATGGAGTATAAAAGCTATTGAGAAGGGTGAGCAGAGTATATTCCTCAATCTATATGCCCTGCTCGATATTGGTAAGGATACTCCACATGATCTTCTTACGTTAGAAAAAGTTATTAAGGTAGACGTTGAATATAATCCAAGCAAATCTATTAAAGAATTTATAGCTAACAATTGGCAATGGCTCTGGAGCACGTTACTCGTCCCAATAGTGGTATTTCTCTATAGAAGACACAAAAAAGTGAAAGAGTTTAAGAATGAACGAATATTGTAGTATCGTCAGATATTCAAGCTAGGATAACCACGCCACAAGGGCGGGGCCATATCGAAACACCTCCGGGGACTGCAAGCGCTTATATAGGATGTTTTATTCAGTAAAAACCTGCCATCTCTGTTTAGAGGTGCTTACATACTGACTTATATGGCGGAGAGGCAGGGATTCGAACCCTGGGAACCGCGAGGTTCAACGGTTTTCAAGACCGCCGCTTTCGACCACTCAGCCACCTCTCCAGATCTGTCTTTCTTACCAGGGCGACGCCACATCACCCTCTGGCATACGCGGCTCTCCCGACGCTTTATTCGGGCTTGCGCCCCTCACCCCCATCTTCGAGGGAGCCCGCTATGCTAAGGCCCTGAGGTATTCCCTTCAGCCCCCGGATCGGAGCGGCGCCAAGCATACCGGAAGCCTTTAAAACACACCAGAAGCGACTGAAATCCCATACAATTTTCAGGCCCACAGTCTTGAAATCCGACCCCGGAGGAACCATTGACCTAATGAATCAGTCTCAGTAGGCTACAACCTTGAAACTTAGTAAATCGATTACGAGGAACGCTATGAATTATCAACCCCAGTCCGTTGTCCGCACCCGTGAGTCAGAACTGGCGACCAATAAGGTACTTCGCAACACCTATATACTGCTATCCATGACCCTGTTGTTCAGCGCTGTCACAGCGGGCATTTCCATGGCTATCGCCGTACCCCCATTCATGAGTCTTGTCAGCTCGCTGGGCGCCCTGGCCTTGATATGGCTGGTACTCCCCCGCGTTGCCCACTCATCCGCCGGTATCTGGGTCGTCTTTGCCATGACCGGTTTGCTCGGCTTTGGCCTGGGACCGGTGCTAAATATGTATGCCGCCATCCCGAATGGCGCACAGATCATCTCCACCGCTCTAGGCGGCACCGGCCTGATCTTCCTGGGTCTGTCGGCCTATGCCCTGACCACGCGAAAGAATTTCAGCTTCATGGGTGGCTTTCTGATGGTGGGCTTCCTGGTCGTGTTACTGGCTGCCATCGCCAATATCTTCCTGGCCATTCCGGCGTTGTCGCTAACCATTTCGGCTGTCGTGATTCTCATCATGAGCGGCTTTATCCTCTATGACACCAGCCGCATCATCCATGGCGGTGAAACCAACTACATCCTGGCCACGGTGGGGCTGTATCTCGGTATCTACAATATCTTTATCAGCCTGTTACATATTCTTGGCGCCGTAAGTGGTAACGACTAAGTACGATCTCAACATCTGATTCATATCCGAACCCCGGCACGACCGGGGTTCTTTCGTAAAGGGGATACACTCTATGGATATGTGGATGAAAATTGGCTCAGTCCTACTGCTGGGCCTGATGTTGATATTTATTTTCCCACGCATGAAGCATGCGATGAAACACAGCCCCAAGGCCGAAAAAGGCGATTGGGCCGGCGTGCTATTGCCTATAGGCGCCGTGATCCTGTTTGTGATAGTGCTGATTATGCTGGTGCGCTAGCCGCTATCAAGGCTTGCCAGGAAATAGCTCTTTAATCAGCACGCCCTCCACAGGCTGCGTAAATGCCAGCCCCAGTAGTCGCAACACGGTTGGCGCCGTGTCTTCGATACGAATGGGACGCGCGATGACCGCGCCTCGGGCAATCCCTGGACCCACCGCCAACCAGGGGATAGTGCGATGCTCAAGGCTATCCTCCCCCCAGTGCTTCTTGCCCTTACCGCCATGGTCCGCGGTAACGATGATAGTGGTCGTAGCTTTCCTGTCCGAGCGACGCACCGCCTCGACCACGTCTGAAAGCGCCCTGTCAGACTCACGCACTGCCTGCAGATACTCCGGACTCATCCAGGCATATCGATGGCCTGCCTTGTCAGGCTCACGAAAATGCATAAAGGTCAGGGCATCGGAACGATTGGGCCAGTTGCGTGCAAACTGGCGGGCCAATGCCGAGGCGCTGGTACCGGAATAACCCAGGCTCTCGTTGCCTGGCCCTAACACTAGGGCCACATCGCCCGGGGCTGCCAGATAACCCAGCTTACGTTTGCCGTAGTACATACTGCTGCTGTACCCGGCCTGCTTGATGACTGAAAAGATCGTAGGCAAGGCCGTGTGACCCTGAGTGCTTTCCTTGTTGACCCGCAAGCCATGGCGTTCACCGGACAGGCCTGTCACCATGGAGAGATGATTGGGCAGGGTCGTGGACGGCAATGTTGCTTGTGCCCTGGGAAAATACACGCCTTCACGGATGAATTGCGTTAAAAATGGGGCCGTGCTGGAAGTAATCGCATCCGGGCGCAGGCCGTCTATGCTCACCAGTACCACCTGTGACCCGGCCTGAACGGGCGCGGAGACAACCAACAAGAGACCGAAAAGCCCAACGAACAGGCCGGACCGCCCGGTCTTCATCGCCCGGCAGCTGTGGCATAATGCAGCATAGAAACGGTGAATATTAATAACAAATCCCGGCACAAACTTTTTCATAACTTCCTCAATTGAATATCATTCCCACTTGCCCTCGGCCTCTTGTTTCTTATACCAGGTATATTTTGCTGCTGACACTGCTGCCCTGGACGTCATTGAGCCAGGCCGGCGCCTGGCTGCAATCCGAAGACGACAGTTATTTTTCCGCCCGCCTGGATTATACAAGGTCAGAGAAATACTGGGACCAAAACAGTAAGCTCATAGACCAGGGCTGTGACTCCAACAGCTGGATCAATACCTATTACGGAGATTATGGTTATTCCTACTATTACACGCTGTTCGGCAAGTTCAATTACCTGGATTTGAACTGCGGCGACGATCAAGAGAGCGGCTTGGGCGATATCGAACTGGGAATACGCGGACGTTTTAATCTCTTTCGCAATGGACGCGCCTGGGAAGTATCCCTTATCGCACCGAGCGGCTACGATAAAAACAGCCCCGTTCGACTGGGCTATGGGCGTTATGGCCTGAAGTTGGGCCTGGCGTGGGCCGACCGCAAGAACAATAGTGGATATTACGAATACGGCGCTTCCTTTCGGCGCTGGGAAGGTCCGCCGGCCGATCAATTGCAACTGTATTTTCGTAATGCCTTTGACTGGACACCCACCTTCAGAACCATATTGGGTGTCAATGGCGCCAAATCCTTGCGTAACGGAGAGAGCGAACCCGTGGATTTCGCCAGCTACGAACGTGTCTCGGATTCCGATCACATCAAGGGCACCGTGGAGTTTCGTATCAAGATTGTCTCCGCCTGGAGTTTCCTGCTGGGCGCCACGCAGTATTACTGGGGCCGCAACACCAGCCAAACGCGCGGTTTTCATGCCATTATTGTCAGAAAGAACAAAAAATAATGGGTAACACCGTAACGGGAATTGCGCGCATACACAGACCGATAGCGGTGCTATCCCTATTCAGCGCTCTGTCTTGCTTGCTTATGCTGTGGCCTGCGATGACGTTTGCCAGCAGGTCTGCTGCGATTGATGTCCTGTCACTGAAAATGGACAAGTTGGATGCGGAGGTGTTGTTCAGAAAAGATCGCTACGACACATCCAGCTTTCCCATAACCATCATCGAGGGTGACAAGAGATTGACGGGCCGTATCGCCGTCAAGGGCAGTTTTACACGCCGTTTCCCCAAGAAGTCATTACTGATAAAACTGGATAAAGGGCTAAGCTGGAAGGGTCAACGACGTATCGCCTTAAACTCCATGGCCAGCGATCCCTCTCTGATGCGTGAATGGTTGGCCTGGGACCTGATCCGTCATCTGCATATGGCGGCGCCAGAGGCAAGGTATACACGTCTGCTGATAAACAAGACACGTTCCGGTCTGTTTCTGAATATCGAATGGATAGACCCTGGGTTGTTATCGCGATTTGGCCTGGGCAAGGATGGCGAGTTCTATCACCCGGTAGATGCTACTTTTTGCGGCGATCTAAGCCTGGCCAATACAGTCGGGAATCCCGGGCGCTGCTGGGACAAGTTGTCACCGCGTGACCCATCCTTTGATTCATTGATTGCACTCGCCAGGGAAATCGACGATACCCCGGCTACCGACTTCCATCAATTTATTCAACGACGCTTTGATGTCGATGCCCTGCTGAACTGGATGGCAGTGAACACAATTACCAGCAACGGAGATTCTTATAACAAGAATTACTTTCTATATCTCAGTAACAAGACAGGCAAATGGGTGGTCATCCCCTGGGACTATGATCTGAGCTTTGGCCGCAACTGGGACCCGGTGCTGCCCTACCCGGAGAATATTCTTAACAATAACTTTCAATATTATTATCCTGAAAGCCTGGGCATGCCAACTGCCTTCAAGAAAAAGATTCTGGCAAACACTCATTTGAAACAACAACTGCTCAGACGTATTGCCGCCTTGCTGGGAAAGAAGTCCTATCAAGGCATACAACCATGGTTCACACCCGCTATTATGACAAGACGCATCA
>BTRG01000090.1:0-5256 GCA_036986275.1 Gammaproteobacteria bacterium
ACTGAAAGCAGACACTCAGTAACGACTCAGCTCACGGGATTTTGCGAAGCGCAGCGCAGCAAAATTCCGGTGTAGCGTCTTGTTATGTATATCAATAGTAATGTGTAACTTCATGATTTACATTTTATTAAACATTTCAATTATATCGATTAAGCAAGCAGGTTTTTTAGTAAGGGCAATATCAATATAACATTCCCTGATACGAACTGAATCTTCTTTTAGGACTTCACTGCATAGTCTTGCAAATATTATTTTGCCTTGAAACTCTGATTTCCAGTCGTCATTAGTTAGAAGTGCTTCTAATCTAACCTTCTCATTATTTAGCCACTTTTCAGTTTCTGCTTTTTCAAGTTTCCTTGAGAGTTCTTGTAGGTTCATCTCAAGGCCATCAGTAATTTCCACTATAACTTGATCAATGGTTTTTTTATCAACTGAGCTTACTTTAGGTGCGCTTATTGAATAATTTGCATTTAGATATTCTTTAAAGTTTTTCACTACTGTCCCGTTAACGGGACAGCAGTGAGTCCCAACACTAAATTATCGGCGCTATCGTCACCGTTTGTCCATTGCCGGTGAGTCGCATTTTTACATCGCCATGCTCGCTATAAACCTAAGCCAGTAGCAGCTAAGCTATTTGTCGGCTATACCTAAGCATTACGATGCTCAGTCGAGCTGCCAACGGCCCACACTGGCGAGTACTGCCTGGGGCTGCTCGAATTGCTCTATGAGCAGACGGTGGTAGAAACACTCTTCGTTTGATCGTAGGCGATCAGCCGTAAACCGTACCTTATAATCATCGGTATCGATCCCCGCAGCGGTGCATTCCAGCACCGCCGGCAGCAGGTCGACCATACCGCTGCCTTCATCGAACTGCTCTTTGTCGCGCCACACGATCTCGGGTGGCAGCAGATCCTCGAATGCCTTGCGCAGGATCCATTTCTCGATGCGTAGGCCATAGTCGCCGGTCTTGAGTTTTAATTCCGGCGGTACGGTCTGGGCCATAGCAATGACATCGGCATCGAGAAACGGCACGCGCGCCTCGATGGCATGGCGCATGGTCATGCGGTCCACCCTCTGCAGGTTGATATTGTGCAACCGGGTAACCGAGCGGCGCAGTTCACTGTGCAATGCCTGATAGTCGGTAATTCCTTTGTGATAAGTGTAACCGGCAAATAATTCGTCGGCACCTTCGCCGGTAAGAATGACCTTCACCTTGTCCGCCGCCATACGCGCACAGAACCAGGTGGGGATGGCACTGCGCACCAGATCCTGGTCGAAGGATTCCAGGTGATAGATGATCTCCGGCAGTTTTTCGACTACCTCGGCGGCGCTGCACACATACTCATGATGGATGGACCCAATGTGGCGGGCGACGTGCCGTGCCGCCTCCAGGTCACGCGAGCCCTCGACTCCCACCGAGAAGGTGTGCAGCTCAGACATATACTTTTTTGCCACCGCTGTAATGATACTGCTATCGAGCCCACCCGAGAGAAATGCACCTAATGGCACATCACTCAACAACCTTTTCTTCACCGCAGCCTCGATGGTCTCGCGCACCCGGCGGATGTGTACTGCCAAATCAAGACTCAGCGGCACTTGATTTGGCACTTGATAATAGGTGTGAAACCCGCTTTCAGAGTCGTAAAGAGTGCCGGGCGGAAACTCCTTGATTTCCTCAGTCAGCGGCGTCAACGCTTTGAGTTCCGAGGCAAAGTAAATTGTTTCGGCTCCGTTGTCTTGAGACTGCCGGGCATAATACAGCGGCTTGATGCCGATGCGATCGCGCGCCAGTATCAATCTATTGTTCGAAGAGATAGCGAAAGCAAACATACCGTCAAGCAAACGCGGGGTTGATAATCCGTGATCTTCGTATAGATGGAGAATGGTTTCACTATCGCTATCGGAGGAAAACGCGTGGCTATCGCCAAGTTGTCGCCGCAACTGGGGGTGATTGTAGACCATGCCATTGGCCACCAGCGTCGCACTATGGTCTTCATTGTGAATGGGTTGCTGACCCTGGGCTGGGTCCATAATGGACAGGCGGGTGTGGCCCAATATCCCTTGGTTAACATGGACATGCACCCCGTAACCATCCGGTCCACGGTGGCGCTGGGCCTCAATCATACTTTGTACTTTCGATTCGTTGACGTCTCCCCAAATCCCTGCGATTCCACACATAATAAGCGCCCTAAGTAAATTCTATGCATATCGGATATGTAAATGTCAGATATTCTATTTATATTGGTTTAAATTGAGTTATTTCAACTCATTCTTTCCAATCCATCGCTTGTGTGCCATCGGTAATTCCAACACACTATCTGGATGCTGGTACTGTCGCATGTTTCCAAAAACTATGGTGACACCCAGGCCCTTGCACCGACTGATCTTCAGGTGCCGGCCGGCGAAACCCTGGTGCTCATCGGCCCCAGCGGCTGCGGCAAATCTACACTCTTACGCCTGATTGCCGGTCTGATCCAGCCGGATTCCGGTGCCATCTGCCTCGAAGGAACGGCGTTAACGCCCGCCAATATTTTCCAGACACGACAGCACATGGGCTACGTCATCCAGGAAGGTGGTCTGTTTCCCCATCTCATGGTACGCGACAATGTGACCGTGATGGCGCGCTATCTGCAGCGCGAGACTGATTGGATTGATTCCCGACTTGCGGAGCTGGCTGAACTGGTGCGCCTACCTCAGGAGTTGATGACTCGTTTTCCGGACGAGCTTTCCGGCGGGCAGCGCCAACGCGTCAGTCTGATGCGCGCCCTGATGTTGGATCCGGAGCTGTTACTGCTGGACGAACCGCTGGGGGCGCTGGACCCGATGATCCGTTATGAGCTGCAACAGGAGCTTAAATCCATATTTGGTCAACTTGGCAAAACCGTCGTCATGGTGACCCATGACATCGCCGAGGCCGCTTATTTCGGCCAGACCCTGGTGCTGATGCGGGACGGACGTATCGTTCAAACCGGCAGCTTCAAGCAATTGGCCCAGACACCGGCCGAACCGTTCGTCGAACAATTCATCTCCGCACAACGCGAACCCATGGCGCAACTCACCGAGGCGCTTAGATGAAAGTAGCAAGGATAGATAGGGCAGGGTGGTTAGGGCTGGTGTTGGTCTGGCTTTGCATCGCCGCATGGGTACGCCCGGTTCCAGCTGCCGAGCCGCCAGTGCAGATCACGGTCGGCTCAAAGAATTTTACTGAGTCGGTTATCCTGGGGGAGATGCTCCACCACCTGGTTCAGGCAGCAGGTATCGAGGTCAACCATCGGCAACAACTCGGTGGTACACGTGTGTTGTGGAACGCACTGCTCAGTGGTGAGATCGATGTCTATCCGGAATACACCGGCACCCTCATGCAGGAGATCCTGGTCAATGAAAACCTGAAGACTGAGGAACAACTCAAGCAGGCCCTGGCGGCACATGGCCTGCGCATGGGCCATCCATTGGGCTTTAACAATACCTATGCGATCGGCATGCAGGACGAACTTGCTGAACAACTCAAGCTGCGCACGATCTCCGATTTGCGCAGCCAACCCGATCTTGTGCTTGGTTTCGGTAACGAGTTCATGGATCGAGCGGATGGTTGGCCCGGTTTGCAGCAACGTTATCAGCTTCCGCATCGCAACGTCAGGGGCCTGGACCATGACCTTGCCTATCGTGGCATCGAGTCGGGCACGCTGCATGTCACCGATCTCTACGCGACCGATGCAGAAATCGCCTACTACCGTTTGCGTGCGCTTGAGGACGATCTTAATTATTTCCCGGTTTATAACGCCGTCATTCTATATCGCGCCGATCTCAAACAACGTGCACCGGAGGTCGTGGCGTTGTTCAAGCAGTTGGCCGGCCGCATTGACGCACCGACCATGAGCGAGATGAACGCCCGGGTGAAACTGCATGGCGAGACCGAAGCGGTCGTGGCGGCCAATTTCCTGGCGCAAACCTTAACGCTGGATATCGATCTTCGGCCACAAACGGCATGGCAACGGTTCTGGCGGCATACTGTAGAACATCTGATACTAGTTGGAATCTCTTTATCCGCAGCGATCCTTCTTGCCATTCCGCTGGGCATCCTGGCAGCGCGTCGTGCGCGCATTGGGCATATCGTGCTCAGTGTGGCCAGCATCCTGCAAACGATTCCATCCCTGGCGTTGTTTGTCTTCATGATCCCACTGTTGGGCATTGGCGGACCACCAGCGATCATGGCCCTGTTTCTCTACAGCCTGCTGCCAATCATTCGCAACACCTATGCCGGCCTCAAGGATATTCCACCTGCCATCGTGGAGTCGGCCCAGGCACTCGGCTTACCATCGCGCGCAAGGCTACGCATCGTTGAGTTACCCTTGGCCACTCGTGCCATTCTCGCTGGGATCAAGACCGCAGCGGTGATCAATGTGGGCACGGCAACGCTTGGTGCCCTCATTGGTGCCGGCGGCTATGGCCAGCCCATCCTCACCGGTATACGACTCGATGATATTGGTTTGATCCTGCAAGGCGCAGTCCCGTCCGCCGCACTGGCGTTGCTTGTGCAAGGGTTGTTTGAGCTCGTTGAGCGAGGGTTATTACCGAAAGGACTTCGCGTACAAGCGAGCGAGCTGAAGTCGGTGACTTAGAGAAGTGTTACTACATCATTGATGGAGTCCGCACAGTCGATCTGACAGGTTTGTTACGAAATCTCGTGTCTTATTTTTTTCCAGGTTTTGTAACATTCTCAACCGATAGCTCCCCACCAATAACCCTATATGATGGTTTCTTGATCAAACCGACACCCACTAATAACCGGATAGAATACAAGAACATGTGTGTAGCGAATTAATAATGATAACCTGAAAAAAACTCACTTAGGCAGTCTTGTCCTTGTACCCAACCTTCCCTACCCTTTTCTACCATGCAGGATCTGCTGGTACTCTTCGTACATCTACTGATCACACTCGCCAAACTTATGGGACCCGGTGGTGCGAGGGCCGTCATCGCCGACAGCCTTCTGATGAAGCCACAATTTCTGATCTTCAATCGCTCTCGGTGACGCGCGCCCAATCTCTCGGCACGGGATCGATTCCTACTCGGCTTCAGATCGCTGTTTATCAACCCCTACCGCTTTCGGCGAGTCACGGTGATTATCCGGCCCTCGACGCTTTTGAAATTTCATGACCTACTCAAGCAGCGCAAGCATCGCACCGCCATGGACTTTTTCAGACACCCATTGCTGTAAAAATTAGGAATTCGCTACAGACAGGTCTGCTTTCGGCC
>BTRG01000091.1:0-5159 GCA_036986275.1 Gammaproteobacteria bacterium
AGGGTCGATATCTGGATATATGCATTTTTGACCGATCTCAAGGAACATATATCAGTCTTCTGTTAGATTAAGAAAGAATTTTTCAGGAGCAAATTATGTTAGGTCCGAAATTCAAATACTATCGCAATAGTGAACGGCGTCCTGCCTGGGTGAATGTGACTGTCACCAGCAGGGATATGGCGCCTATTAAGGGAACCGTGGAAAACGTGAGCCTGGGAGGCTTATATATAGAGACCGACTCACCCATTCCTGGCGGCAAACACACCATCGTCCTCGATTTTGCTGGCTACGAGAAAGGCCATCTTTCCGAGCATCACCTGACTGCTACGGTGGCGCATCGGGAAAGTGGGGGCGCCGGCCTGGTATTCGACAATTATGACCCGGAGACCCTGCACGCCCTGCGTGCGGTCATGAGCAACGCCATCCAGCATCACTAGCCAAGGCTTCGCTCCTGCACGAGCACACATGCTGCAAACACTTCAAACCAGAGAGGTGGATTATTGGGCGCCATCTCAGATGGCTTGTTCGTAGCACGAGAGCATATGCCAGGTAATAGTCCTGTTTGTGAATATCATTGCCTGGTATGTGACATTTATACGTGACATCAGGGTTGCATAGCGGTAATATCCTACTAATTTAGTCAACTTTAATTTGATCCCGAGGTATATCGATGGAAGCGTTGGTAGCAGGAAAATCCATAACCCTGAGCGAAGCCGGGTGGCTGGAAAATCTGGATGAGTGGAGTGATGGTGTTGCTGTGGAAATAGCCAGGAATGAGCAAATACCTGAGCTGACGGAGGCGCACTGGGACATCATCAACACTGCCCGTGAGTACTTTAAGGAAAATGGCGTGGTGGCCGAACCGCGTATATTCTCCAAGGTCATGAAAAAGAAATATGGCGATGACAGAAACAGCCAGAAGTATATCTATTCCTTGTTTCCTACCGGCCTGATCAAGTGCGCCAACAAGGTGGCAGGCTTGCCCCGTCCCAAGGGCTGCAGCTAAATAACAATCCATTTGTATTCAAAAGGGCGGCCATTGGCCGCTCTTTTATTTTGCACATTCAATTGATTAGGCGCGGGCCTGCGTGCACAATACGCGCCTTCACAAATGCTGGCCCGTATACGAGGCACAGATTTCACACTATATGTTGCAAGAGGAATGATAAATGAAGTTAATTTTATTGGGCGCCCCTGGCGCAGGTAAGGGCACTGTTGCCAAGCTGCTGACCGCAATGGATGGATCGGTCCAGATTTCTACTGGCGATATCCTGCGAGGCGCCGTCGCTGCCGGCACCGAACTGGGCAAAAAAGCCAAAGCCGCCATGAATGCCGGTGACCTGGTATCAGATGATCTCATCATGGGGATTATGGAAGCCCGTTTACAGGAGCCCGATTGCGAAAAGGGTTTTCTGTTGGATGGGTTTCCGCGCACTATTCCTCAGGCTGAAGCCCTGAAGGGCCTGCTGGAGAAAATAGGTGTCAGTCTGGACATGGCGGTCAACATCGACGTGCCACGTGATGTAATTCTGGATCGCCTCACCACGCGCCGCACATGTTCCAATACCGATTGCCAGGCTATTTATAACATCAAGAGCAACCCGCCTGAAAAGGAAGGCGTGTGCGATAAATGCGGTAGTCCGGTTATCCAACGTGAAGACGAAACCGAAGAGGCTATTGGTAAGCGTCTGGATACCTATAATGAAAAGACCGCGCCCCTGGCAGGCTTCTATGAAAAAGAAGGCTTGTTGGTGACTGTGACCGCAACCTCCAGCGAAGCGGTAATTGAAGCCATTAAGGAAAAATTGGGCAACTAATTTATTTCAGTTATGATGGACGCAGTAAAGGTCGGGGTATGACATGCCCCGGCCTTTTTATTTATATGGGTCTACTATAGAAATGTTGGCTGGATTAACACCCCACGGGCATGATGTACGGGAAGTACAAATACCCAAGGCACTCGCTGCGCTCATAGGGTGGACTCTGTCGCGGGCGCAAGGACGCGCAGGAGCGACCTTCCACTGTATTATTTCAAATCTGTGGGGCGCGCAATGGAATCCGGGATGTATTGTGCTCTCATACATTGTCCCGGATTGCGCTATCGCTGCATCCGGGCTACTTTGCTTTGCTCCTTCCCCCCGGAAGGGGAAGGCTGGGATGGGGGTGTTTCTCCGGATGATACAACCTGCCATCCTTGAGTGTTGACCCCCACCCTAACCCTCCCCCTTAGAAGGGGGGAATATGCCTGCCAGTATTGCTGTATCCGGGCTTCTTTGTTTTGCTCCTTCCCCCTGGAAGGGGGAAGGCTGGGATGGGGGTGGTTTTCTATGGGTAGAGTCCTACACTCGATTATTTACCAAGACATCAAAAGGGGCTGTTAAGCAGCAGACCAGGTATGGCGGTACTGTGGCAAAAAATCGACAATGGTGTTTCTTATGAAGTCAGGGCGGCCGGCCAGACACGTCGCCTGTACACCAACGGTGTGTTTCATAGCCAATATAATCCCAATAAGTTGCTTACCGGCGGGGTGTGGGACTTACTCATGTTGCCGGCATTTTTTTATCCGCTCGGTCATATTAAAAGAGTGTTGATTCTGGGCGTGGGTGGCGGTGCGGTGATTCATCAACTGCAGAAATATGTCCGTCCGCGGCATATCGATGGTGTAGAACTGAGCGCCACACATCTACATATTGCAAAAAAATACTTTGCAGTGCGTAAGTCCGATGCCGCCCTGTATCAGGCCGATGCCAGAGAGTGGGTAAGAAAGTACCGTGGTCCACGCTTTGACATGATCATTGATGACTTGTTTGGCGAACAGGACGGAGAGCCTGTACGCGCGGTGGCCGCGTCCGCGACCTGGGTCAGGCAATTACTGAGATTGCTGACACCAGAGGGTTTGATTGTCAGTAACTTTATTTCCCACAAAGAACTCAAGACCAGCGCCTATATCCAGAACCCGCTTATCCGCCAACGATTCATCAAGGCATTTGTGGTCAGTCATCCACTGGAAGAAAATGCCGTCGCTGCATTCATGAGACGAAACACAACATACAAGGAGTTCGCCATGCATCTCTCCGCTGAGCCAGCATTGTTTCGTGCCTGGCAGGCCAGAAAACTTTGTGTGGGCCCGCGAGTAATAAAACAGATTTGTATCTAATCAATACAGTTTGATACATATCAATGTTTTTAAAGCGGTGTAGGCTTGATAATATGGATTGGCGATCATAATATGAAAGCAGGATAGGGCGATAACCATATACCTAAATAAGTAAGGTGAGGTAATGCAAATCTCCAATCTATTGATTGGTGTGGATGATGAACTGGATCTGGGACAAAGGGCGTTTCTGGCAAAGACCATCACGCCCATGTTGGGTGTTTACCAGGCCTTTTTCCATTTTCACAGACCAAACTGTCAGGGCCTATGGGTGAAGTATGACTCTAATATCGTGTGCCGGAAAGATATCATCGACAAGCTTTGTGAACAGAATCCTGGCACACCGTGGCACGTATGTAACCCCGATATCGATTGCGAACAATGTCCTTCTTATAAAGATAGTGCGCTTAGGGATGATAGCCTGACCTACTGATCTAAGCCCGCGCAGCACACATGCTGTACTGCCTATAGATGTTAAATTTGTATCGGGCTTAGAGCATTCCCCTGTAACCCAAAAACAAGTGTAAAGAATCGCAGGCTTGATAACAAAGCTGTTCATACCGCACCGTGAACCCCGTTGATCTGTGGGTCCCAAGATGGGGAAGTAATAATATGCCACCACAATCGCGCTGCTAATCGGGAAGAAAAGCGCGACATAGTTTTCAACGCTATCACACTTAATCACCATATGGTATGTTCTACCATATGCCATCGCAATTGATCTTCCGAGATAAATACGTCTACGCTGATGGGGCCATTCGCGAGATGGTGATATGGCGTCTACCAGACACGGATAGTGAGGGGCCGCATGGTCTCAAGTACCGGCTATATTACGGCTATCCCGGCAAGTGCCTGGTGCGATATGACAACGAGCGGGGTAAAGGTGGTCATCGTCGTGACGGTGGCAAGGAAGATCCGTACACCTTTATCTCAATTGAACAGTTGATCCAGGACTTCAAGGCAGATATTGAACGCTTACGAGGTGAGCAGCATGAGTAAACAACATATCCATATTGGCGTAGAAGATGCGGACCGTGGCTTAGAACGTTTCGTTGAGGCCTGGCACAAGGCCGAGGCCGGTAAGGTCGAGCAGGCGGAAATACACCTTAATTTCGAGGATTTTGCCATGCTGGCTTCGGTGCTGACGCCCAAGCGTCTGGAGTTGATGAAAAAATTGCGTCAGCACGGCCCGCTGAGTGTCCGGGCATTGTCGAAACAACTGGAGCGAGACTATAAAAATGTCCATGTCGATGCCAGCGCCCTGGAGGATGCCGATCTCATTCAGCGCACCGAAGAAGGATTATTAGCGGCGCCGTGGGATGTGATCGATGCTCATGTGCGGTTAGTGGCGTAAGCTTAAGTTGTAGTAGTTCAGACTTAATCTGACAGCCCGCAAATCAGGCCCGCTCCACATATTCTCCGGTTGTGGTGTTGACCTTGATTTTATCTCCCGCATTGACAAAGGTAGGGACGGTAACCGTCAATCCTGTTTCCAGTTTGGCGGGCTTGCCTGAACCGGAGGCCGTCTGGCCCTTGATTGCCGCATCGGTTTCGGCAATCCGCAAAATCACATTGGCCGGTAGTTCGAGGCCAATGGGCCGTTCTTCAAAGAACGTTACGGTTACCTCCGTATTGGGCAGCAAGTAACCCATTTGTGCTTCCAGATCTTCCCTTGGGATGCTGATTTGCTCGTAGCTCTCATTGTCCATGAAGACCAGGTTGTCGCCGTCCTCATAGAGATATTGCATATCGCGGGCCTCGACGTGGGCCTTTTCAACCTTGTCTTCTGAGCGGAAGCGTTCATTGAGCTTGGTGCCGCTCTGGATCTCTTTCATCTCGACCTGCATGAAGGCGCCACCCTTGCCAGGTTTGACGTGTTGAATCTTGGCCACGCGCCAGAGCTTGTTGTTGTATTCGAGAAGATTACCGGGGCGGATTTCAAAGGCAGAGATTTTCATTGTCGTTTTGCTCGTTCGGTGGAATTCGTTAGGATGGCGCATTCTAG
>BTRG01000092.1:0-5069 GCA_036986275.1 Gammaproteobacteria bacterium
TATCGCCATAAACACGAATCAGGCCTCGGTTTTTAGTCATTATCAGGGCGCGGCCTACCGGCGCCATTTTTATCTGGCCGATAATGGTTTGCTGTTGATCAAGTCCTGACCACGTGCGACCGACAAAGCAGATATTCGGATCGGTAAATGTTATCGCAAGCGGTGTTTTGCGTTTGTAGGCCTGAATGCTGTCTCCAGCAGCATTGAAGCCGGCGATTCTGCCCTCGTCGCCTGCTTCGTGCAGGATGGCCCGATCACCGGTTACATCGCCGGCGATGAAAACCGGCCGATCGCCACACTGCATGGTATTCGGATCGTAGAGCGGCACGCCCTGCTGGTCCAGCTCGATGTCCAGATTCTCAAGCTTCAACCCTGTAACATTCGGGCTGCGCCCCATGCTGACCAATAAGCTATCAACCAGTACACTATTTTCACCGGCAGTGACGCGCAAGCGGCCATCTTCCTCTGTAATTTCTGCCGCCTGTCCCAGCCACAGCGGAAACTCCCGTGCGAGCGTTTCAATAACAGACTGGTGTATCTCCGGGTCTTCTATGCCACCGATTTGCTCTGCCAGGTCGATGCCAGTGACATCGACACCCAGCCGTGCCAGTGCCTGACCAATCTCCAGGCCAACTACGCCCAGACCGATAACGGCCACTGACCCGGGAAGCTCATCAAGTTCAAACAGGGTGTCGGTAGTGATGATGCGGTCAGAAAATGCCTGCCAGGCCTGTGGGATGACAGGCGTTGTGCCACTGGCAATCACTACACTGTTGAAATTAACAGTGTCTTCTGCAACTCGCAGCTGCCCGGGTTTAACGAATTCTGCCAGACCATGAACGATGTGGTCTTTCAGGCGACTGTCATTGCTGCCATGTACACGCTCAACAAACATGTCCCGCAGCTCACGCACGAACTCCATGACCTCTTCTTTGTCGACCAACAGGTGTTCGCCGCCTTCTATGCCCTCGCGCTCGAGTGCTTTACGGCGATGAAAATCTTCAGCCGCCTGAATAAGTACTTTAGATGGCATGCAGCCGACTCGTGAACAGGTCGTGCCTAGCTCACCATTCTGAACTATCAGATAGCTTTTACCCTTATGTATTACCTGTGACAGAGCATACAGACCAGCCGATCCCGCACCGATTATGACGACATCTACATTGTGTTCCATTTTTAATCTGCTGATTCTATGCTTCCTTGATGGGATGTTCCGTCTGCGCCTCGACTTCATGTATACCGGCCTCAACCTTGCGCTGGTCACCAAGATAATAGCGCTTTTGTGCGTGCATGGTTTCATCCAGTTCGTAGACCAGAGGAATACCGGTAGGCATGTTAACCCTGGCAATATCTTCATCCGAGATATTTTCGATGTACTTCATCAGGGCGCGCAGACTGTTGCCGTGCGCACAGATCATTACCTGTTTGCCTGCCTCGATCATTGGGCGAATAGTGCTCTCCCAGTACTCAAGCACGCGATCCAGGGTATCGTGCAAAGATTCAGTGTTCGGTAGTTTACTGCCAAGATAACTGTAGCGCGCATCATACATCGGGTGACGCGGGTCAGACTTACTCAGCTCTGGTGGCCTGATCTCAAAACCCCTGCGCCATTTCTGCACCTGCTCCTCACCATAGTTTCTCATTACTTCTTTCTTATCCATCCCCTGTAATGCACCATAGTGCCGCTCATTCAGGACCCATGATTTGTCCAGAGGAACCCACATCAAATCCATGTTATCGAGGATGATCCAGGTGGTACGAATTGACCGCTTGAGCAGTGAGGTATATACCTGATCGAAGACAAAGCCAGCCTCTTTAAGTAATTTAGCTGCTTCCGCGGCCTCTTCTATCCCGCGGCCAGTCAGATCAACATCTGTCCAGCCGGTAAAACGATTTTCCAGATTCCATATGCTCTGTCCATGGCGGACCAGTACTAGCCTTTTCATATTTTTCTCTCGTAAAATTTCTGGATAGAAGAATAAAGGGGATAAGGGAAAGATGAAAGGTGAAAGATGAAAGATTAAAGATTTAGGACTAAGGACTAAGGATGAAAGATTAAAGAAGAATGCCACGATATGTTTTTGACGTTTTCCTTTGTCCTTAGTCCTTAGTCCTTTGTCCTTAATCTTTTTTCCTTAATCTTTTTTCCTTTTGCCGTCCTGCGATATCCATCCAGGTCTCAATAATAGTATCGGGGTTCAGCGACAGGCTGCTGATCCCCTGTTCAACCAGCCAGGCTGCAAAATCAGGATAATCTGACGGCCCCTGGCCGCAGATGCCAATATACTTGTTGTGCTTCTGACATGCCTTGATCGCCATCAATAGCATCTTGCGGATGGCCGGATCACGTTCATCAAACAAATGTGCCACAAGGCCAGAGTCACGATCCAGCCCCAGGGTCAGCTGGGTCAGGTCATTGGAACCGATCGAAAAGCCGTCGAAATACTGCAAAAACTCCTCGGCCATTACGGCATTGGAGGGCAGCTCGCACATCATTAAAATTTTCAGGCCGTTTTCACCGCGTCGCAAACCATTTTCTGCCAGCAGATCGATGATAGCTGAGGCTTCGTCCAGCGTGCGAACAAAGGGCACCATGACCTGAACATTAAGCAACCCCATATCATCTCGAACTGACTTAAGGGCCTGGCATTCCATGGCGAAACTTTCTCTGAACTGGGGTGAAAGATAGCGTGTGGTGCCGCGGTAGCCGATCATTGGGTTTTCTTCATCAGGCTCGTAAAGTTCGCCGCCCAGCAGGTTGATGTATTCATTGCTCTTGAAATCAGACAGCCGCACGATCACCGGCTGCGGTGCAAATGCGGCGGCAATGGTGGCGATACCTTCCTTCAGTTTGCTGATATAGAATTCTACAGGGCCTTCATAACCCGCTGCTTTTTCGGCTATCTGCCGCTGCAGGCCTTCCTCCAGGCGGCTGTAATCAAGCAGGGCCTGCGGATGTACGCCGATCATGGCGTTTATAATAAATTCCAGCCGTGCAAGTCCGACGCCCTGATTGGGCACACGCGAAAAATCAAAGGCACGCGTCGGGTTACCGACATTCATCATCAGCTTTACCGGTAGGTCCGGTAAACTATCAACTTCATGCCTTTCCACCTCAAACGCCAGCCTCCCCTCATAGACACTGCCTGTATCACCTTCTGCACAGCAAACTGTAAGCTCCTGCCCACTACGAATACTGTCTGTGGCACCGCCGCAGCCTACGATGGCCGGAATATCCAGCTCCCGTGCGATGATCGCCGCGTGGCAGGTGCGGCCACCGCGATTGGTGACTATCGCCGATGCGCGCTTCATAATCGGCTCCCAGTCCGGGTCAGTCATATCGGTCACCAGCACATCACCAGCCTGAACTTCATCCATCCTGGACGGATCACGGATAACCCGGGCTATGCCACTGCCGATACGCCGGCCTATCGCCCTGCCGGTAACTAATACCGGACCTTTCTGCTGCAGATGATAACGCTCTATTACTGCACCGCCCTGCTCCCTGCTGCGTACCGTTTCTGGCCTTGCCTGCACAATATAGAGTTCACCGTCTACGCCATCGAGTGCCCACTCTATATCCATCGGCCTGCCGTAGTGCTGTTCGATAGACACGGCATGGCGTGCCAGAGTCTCGACCTGTTTGTCGGTAATGCAGAAACGTCGACGGTCACTGTCTTCCACTTCGACAGTGCGTACCGATTTACCCTGTTCGGAAGCCCCGGTAAAAATCATCTTGATCGCCTTTTCACCTAAAGACCGGCTGAGTATGGCCTGCTGTCCGGCAGTCAATGCCGGTTTATAGACAAAAAATTCATCCGGGTTGACGGCACCCTGTACCACCGTTTCACCGAGCCCCCATGCGCCGGTGATAAAGACCGCGTCGCTGAAGCCGCTCTCCGTATCCAGGGTAAAAATTACCCCGGCACTGCCGATATCGCTGCGGACCATACGTTGAACGCCAGCTGACAGGGCAACTGCCGCATGGTCAAAGCCCTGATGCACACGGTAGGCGATTGCCCGATTATTGAAAAGTGAGGCAAACACATGGCGCACGGCATTCATTACATTGTCGATGCCGCGTATATTTAGAAAGGTTTCCTGCTGACCGGCAAATGAGGCCTCGGGCAGGTCTTCTGCGGTCGCGGAGGAACGCACGGCGACGGCCACATTCCTGCCAAGCTGCTGCTCCATCTGTCGATAGGACTCGCTTATCTCTTCCTGTAGACGCTGGCCTAAGGGGGCATCAATCAGCCAGCCCCGGATTTCATTTCCGGTATGTGCCAGTGCATTGACATCATCAATATCAAGATCCTGCAGGCGCTGGCTAATTTTAGTATCGAGATTATTGTCGGAGAGAAATTCGCGGTATGCCTCTGCAGTGGTAGCAAAGCCCCCCGGGACATTCACCCCGGCGGCGGACAGATGATTGATCATTTCACCGAGTGATGCATTTTTGCCGCCAACGATAGCGACATCTGCGTTACCGACTTCATCCAGACCAACGACCCGGTTCTTCATTATCCAGCCTCCACGGTGGTACTATTGTATCGTAGGAGCGTCGTCCTCGGTGCTATGTATCAGACAAAGGACTCGTGACTAAGGACGAAAGAACAAGATGTTGATATATAACTAATCTTTCATCCTTAGTCCCGAGTCTTTCATCTTTTATCTAAAACAATCGCGCCGAGACGGCGCTCCTACAACAGACCATTGGGTAGGAGAAATGTACTAAGGAATCAACCAATAGCAGGCGGCCCATCTCTCCCGCGTCGCACGGTCGGAATATCCTTTGTTGACGGTGAAACCGGCGTTTCTACCTGAACAACCTCTGTCGGCCCGCTAGGTTTGCTGCTGCCATCAGCATTTCTGCTGTCTTTGTTTGCTTTGGCCGGTTTGAGATCGGTTGCACTGGACGGACTGGTGCGCCGCCTTTCCCTGTCTCCCAGCCTCGGGCCAGTACGCTGCCCGTCCCGTGGCTTATTGTAGCGATCTTTTCTGTCCGATCTGTCATCCCGTCTGTTGCGTGACGGGCTGGCAGAAGGTTTCAATGTTGCCAGCATCTCAGG
>BTRG01000093.1:0-4994 GCA_036986275.1 Gammaproteobacteria bacterium
GCCCTCTCCCGGAGGGAGAGGGTATTAATAGACGTGCGCGTTGCTCAATTTACGGAGCTGCCAGCCTGTTTTTGACTTGCGTCCCGCGCGCGGCGCATACCATAAAACTTCTCGACAAAATCATCCAGTGTTTTCGCTTCAATGGAGTCCCGCAGGTCCCGCATCAAGCGCTGATAATAGCTCAGGTTGTGGACAGTGTTGAGCCGGGAGGCCAGAATCTCACCCGAACGGTAGAGGTGCCGGAGATAGGCCCGGCTGTAATTTTTACAGGTATAACAGTCGCAATCCGGATCCAGTGGCCCGGTATCCCTGGCATACCGGCCATTGCGGATCTTGACCTCGCCTTTGCTGGTAAACAGCCAGCCATTTCGGGCATTGCGGGTCGGCATGACACAATCGAACATATCAATGCCCCGCCGTACGGCCTCGACCAGGTCCTCCGGAGTACCCACACCCATCAGGTAGCGCGGATGATCCTCCGGCATCCGGGTCGTAATATGTGACAGCACGCGCAGCATGTCCTGCTTCGGCTCACCGACTGACAGACCACCAATGGCGTAACCATCAAATCCAATCTGTTTCAACCCGGTCAGTGAGATGTCGCGCAAGTGTTCATACATGCCGCCCTGAATAATCCCGAACAAGGCCGCCGGATTATCACCATGCGCAACCTTGCTGCGTTCCGCCCAACGCAACGACAACTCCATGGACGCACGCGCTTCCGGTTCCGTCGCAGGGTGCGGGGTGCATTCATCAAAGATCATCACGATATCGGCGCCTAATGCCTTCTGTACAGCCATGGATTCTTCCGGTCCCAGAAATATTTTTTCACCGTCAACCGGCGACCGAAACCTGACGCCCTTTTCGGTAATCTTTCTCAGCTTACCCAGGCTCCAGACCTGGAAGCCACCCGAGTCGGTGAGTAGTGGCCCATCCCAGTGCATGAAATCGTGCAAGTCACCATGCAGATTAATAATGTCGGTACCGGGCCGTAACATCAGGTGAAATGTATTACCCAGAATAATCTGCGCGCCTGTTGCCTTCACTTCTTCAGGCGTCATTGCTTTCACGGTTGCATAGGTGCCTACCGGCATGAATGCCGGTGTGTCGACGACACCTCGATCAAAAATCATGCAGCCACGCCGGGCATGCTGGTCTTTTTTTAATAATTCAAATTTCATAGTCCCGAGTTCTAGAAATCAAGAACGCCTTCGCTATCTAGTTACTAGCTACTTAGGGTGTGATAAACATGGCATCGCCATAACTGAAAAATCGATACTGTTTTTCTGCCGCATTGCGATAGGCATTAAGCACATTCTCGGTTCCGGCAAAGGCACAGACTAACATTAATAAAGTCGATTCCGGTAAATGAAAATTGGTAACCAACGCATCAACCGTCTTGAACGTATAACCGGGATAAATAAATATGTCAGTCTCGCCTTCAAACGGTTCAACAACTCCACGATCATTCGCAGCGGTCTCCAGTGAGCGAACAACCGTGGTACCCACGGCAATCACCCGTCCACCCCGGGCACGGGTCTGCGCAATCTGTTTACTGACATCAGCGCTGACACTAATGATCTCACTATGCATAATATGATCTTCGATTGCGTCGACTCGCATGGGTTGAAACGTACCGGCGCCCACGTGCAAGGTTACAAATGCAGTATCAACGCCCTTCTCTGTTAGAGACGCCAACATGTTTTCATCAAAGTGCAAGCCCGCCGTCGGTGCAGCGACGGCGCCCGCATGTTTTGCATAGACAGTCTGATACCGCTGCCGGTCAAGGGCTTCATCCGGCCGGTCTATATAGGGCGGTAGCGGTATGTGTCCATATCGCTCAAGCGCTTCCATCAAAGGCTGCTCAATATCAAAGTGCAACTCAAATAAATCACCCTCACGCCCCAGCACCCGGGCCCTCAAATCGCCCTCTAATATCAGGTACTGACCCGGCCGGGGAGACTTGCTGGCACGCACCAGCGCCAGGGCCCGCTTGTTCTGCAGTAATCGTTCAATCACCACCTCAACATGACCGCCGGTGTCCTTTCGACCATAGAGCCGTGCCGGAATAACGCGGGTATCGTTGAAGACCAGTAAATCCCCGGCCTGAAGCAAGCCGGGTAAATCGGAAAACTGACTATCAATCAGATCACCATTGTGTCCCTGCAGTTGCAGCAAGCGGCTGGCTGATCGCGGTTCAACCGGATGTTGGGCTATTAACGCTTCAGGTAATTCGTAGAAAAAGTCTGATTTACGCGATTTACGCATGGTGGCGCGAGGTTACCACAGGCCACCATCTTGTTATGAGTGAGGGGGAATCGCTATACTCCCTGCCTGTGCCGGGGTGGCGGAACTGGTAGACGCGCCGGATTCAAAATCCGGTGGTGGTGACACCGTGTCGGTTCGATTCCGACCCTCGGTACCATTTCTCCAGACGGGTTTATGCAAATCCCGATGAGGTAACCATGGAAACAATCATTCATCTGCACAACAGGCCCGTCCGCGTGAAGGTCAGCAAGAAAGCCCGGCTCGCCGAAAATTCTATAGGCGGCCCTCTGCTTGCGGAGATCAATCTCATTTTCGGCTGCATGTTGGCCAAGCGCGTATGGTTTAAAGACGATGTCCCGAAAAAAGCTGTTCAGATTACCGATAAGCTCTATACCATTTTTCATACCGTACGTTACGCCAAAACCTGCAGCTTTGATGCTATCGACAACGGCGCGGAAGCATCAGACTATCCGCTGGTTGCCGACATCAAACACTTTGTGCCAGACTGGCTGGATATCGATTTCCATAGAGGTGAATGGCGCGGCACATTTGGTTTCAGTCGTGAGCTGGCACTGGAACTGGGGGAAGACAACAGCATTGCTATCTCATCTGATAAAGCGGGATTAACAGCGACCAGTTGATGGCTAAATGAAAGCGACCCACCTACCGGGCCAGGAAACCGGACACGATTTAACCCACCAGTGCCGAAACACCGACGCATCCCGTCAGGCTCTTCATGAGTGAGCTCAAAATCAGCAGAGCACCAGCGGTGATCAATATGTAGTACCGAGGGCAGGGAAATAAAGATCATCATCTGCACTGCCTGGAATTGAGTGCGCGCGGTAGTTGAGATCACCAACCCCAGTGTCAGATTGGCAGGCACAAACGACGTTGATGCGGTATAAATATCACTGAGTGTACCCCGGATCGGAACATGAAGCAGATAAACGCCAAGTAGCAATATCATAGTGATCTGATGAAGAATGATGTATTTATGTAGGTCTATACCCTGAAAGATTTTATGCAAGACCGTCTTCTGAAGCTGTTCCCCTTTCTGCTCTGGTGGCCGAGGGTCAACCCCGGTACTCTGCGCAGTGATTTTCTGGCCGGCCTGACCGGGGCCATCGTGGTACTACCCCAAGGGGTGGCCTTCGCTACCATCGCAGGTATGCCACCGGAGTATGGTCTGTATGCGGGCATGATCCCGGCCGTGGTGGCGGCCTTGTTCGGCTCCTCCTGGCACCTGGTATCAGGACCGACCACGGCGGCCTCTATTGTGTTGTTATCGGCGCTGAGCGTATATGCCGAACCCGGCACAGCCGGTTACGTTACCATTGCTCTTACTTTGACGTTCATGGTCGGGGTCATCGAGTTGTTGCTGGGATTGGTGCGTCTGGGCGCCTTGGTCAACTTCATCTCCCAATCGGTGATTGTGGGATTTACCGCTGGCGCCGCTATCCTGATCGCCACTAAGCAACTCAATAACTTCTTCGGTGTTGCCATCCCCCGCGGCGGGCATGTTCATGACGTTCTGATTCATTTCTATCATCAAATTCCGCATATCAATATTTATGTAACGGCGGTGTCGATGGTCACGTTGTTGTCGGGGATTGCGATCAAACGCTGGTATCCGAAGCTACCTTATCTGATTATCATCATGGTAGCCGGTAGCCTTGTGGCCTTGCTGTTCGATATGCTGTGGGGTGCGGAAGCGACCGCCATTGCGACGGTCGGCACACTGCCCAGCACCTTGCCACCGTTATCGGTACCGGATTTTTCCCTGGAGACCATCAAGGACCTGGCGCCTGCCGCACTTGCCGTGACGCTGTTTGCCCTGACTGAAGCCGTGTCTATCGGCCGTTCCCTGGGCGCACGTAGTGGGCAACGTATTAACGGCAACCAGGAGTTCATCGGCCAGGGGTTATCGAACATCGCCGGCAGTTTCTTTTCCGGTTATGTCGCCACCGGTTCATTCAACCGCAGCGGCCTGAATTATCAGGCCGGTGCAAAAACGCCGCTGGCAGCGGTGTTCGCGGGCTTGTTGCTGATCGTGGTGGTACTGCTGGTAGCGCCGCTGGCGGCCTGGTTGCCCAATGCCACCATGGCGGGGATCCTGTTTTTGGTCGCCTGGGGGCTGATTGATTTCAAGGAGATCGGCCATATCCTCAAGAGCAGCCGCCGGGAAACAGCCATCATGACGGTAACCTTCTTAGGCGCGCTTTTTCTGGAGCTGGAATTCGCCATCTTTGCCGGCGTGATCCTGTCATTGGTGCTGTATCTCGAACGAGTCTCCAAGCCGCGCATCGTGACCCGCGCCCCGGACCCGCGACAGCCGAAGCACGCCTTTTCCAGCGATCCGGAACTGCCGCAGTGCCCGCAATTGCGGTTTCTGCGCATCGACGGGTCGCTGTTTTTTGGCTCAATCAATCATGTGGAAGAAGCCTTTGCCCGTCTCGAAACCAAATATCCCCAACAGAAACACCTGGCGATTATCGCCAAGGGGATCAATTTTGCCGATCTGGCGGGTGGCGATATGCTGGTCAAGGAGGCGAAGCGGCGCCAGGCCCGCGGTGGTGACCTCTACCTGGTCGACGTAAAGCAAGGTCTGTGGGATTCGCTGGAGAAGTGTGAGTGTATCGACGGTGTCGGCGGGAGAAATATCTTCCACTCCAAGAAGGTAGCAATTACCGCCATCTTTCAGAAACTGGACAAATCCATTTGCCGCA
>BTRG01000094.1:0-4978 GCA_036986275.1 Gammaproteobacteria bacterium
CCACAACCCCGCTCAACGTGGTCGTGGCAGCTTGAAATGCCTACCCTGAAAAGCCAGCAAGACACCTTCCGATACTATCTCCACCACCAGCACGCCGTTGCTCATCCGTTCACCCTGGCGATATTCATGGTCATTTAAAAACAATATGCGCTGAGACGGGATTGTCGCATACACATGGATACTCACTACCAATTCACCTATGCGCTGGGGCAGTGGCGCCTCCAGCTCCCACAGAAACGGTGTCTCATTGAAGGTTTTGGGAACCTCAGCGATCGTTCCCTTGCCCTGCAAACCCGCCTGCTGCGTTAAGTCAGCGGGTATGGTCGAGGCTGCTGACTGGCCCTTGGAAGGTCGTGAAGTCGTGACAACCGCCGAACCTTGAGTATCCTCCTCCGTCCCTTGTAGCCAGAAAGAGACTGACGCCAAGAACCCCGTGAGCACCAACACCGAGGCAATCACCACATAGCGGCCGGTATCATATCCGGACGCAGGCGCGGGGACCTGTATACCAGGCTCCGAGGCCGTGATGGCCTCCTCATAGCGCCGACGCTCATCTTCCGACTTTCTCAGGGCATCATGAATATAGGACACGGAAGTGACCTCTAACCCGTCTGAGCCAGACCCGCCTCGTACAACAGAGGGGGTGTTTGTTCAAGATAGTAATTATTTAGCCGCATAAGCGTAAACCGCCCCACCACACCATCCGCCACCAATTGATGCTGACTTTGAAAGCCTTTAATCCGGGCCTCCAGTTCGCTGTCAAAGACATCGCTGGGTGTGTCTGCAACAGCCTTCCCATCGTAGCGCGACAACACCTCCCGCAACCAGGTCACACCCGGACCCTGCTGGCCACGCCGTAGCGAACCGGCAGCGACGGCAGGCGGATGCCATACCAACAGGTATTTTCCATACCACAACCTGTCGACCTCGGAAATGGGAAATGTTTGCTCCCTTCCCCCTAACACCAGAGACACTTGATCATCCCGCAGGCCCGACACCAACAAATGGTGTCGCCGTCCACGATCATCCAGTAACTCAATCAATGCAGGTCGATTGAAACTGCGCAGATGATTCCAGGTACCGGTATTAAAAATGCACTCCAGACCCAGTTGCTCGGCCACTTCACAACCGGAACGGCCCGCAAAGGTCACGTCTCGCTGGTTCCAACGGGCAAATAATTCCCGGAACACGTCCTCGGTTTCCTGATGGCTGGCCGGTTGCCGCAACAGATCTGCCAGGCCCATTGCAGCCTCCCGCTGGATCATAGGCGAATGTTTTACCGTCACCACGCGCCTTTGTTGGGCCGATGGATCAGGCCGGGTCGCGGCAATCCTGTCTGCCACAGCCGCGTTGAAAACAGACAAGCCGGCACCGGTTGAGAAATACCAAATTGCCACCCCCAATATTGCTGATGCGGCCAGGGATGTGGGTATGGCAACGGGGGCCCACAACCAATAGCGGCCAGGCACGCTCTCTCCCACTTCTCTTGCTGCCTGTCTCAAAGGGGCGGGTGATACACGCGATTCATTCCGTGAATAGGCGCCCAACAAGGCCCTGTCGCACAGAATGTTAATCATGCGCGGGTTGCCGGCAGACAGCCTGTAGGCCCAATTCATGGCTGATTGGGTAAATAAAATACGATTGGCGCCAGCCACATTACAGCGATGGCGAATATAGGCATGGGTCTCCAGGCGGTTCCAGCCACGCAATTCATAACGTGCGGTAATTCGCTGGGCGAGCTGGCGCAGGTCATAGGTCGCCAGCTTTTCTTTCAGTTCAGGCTGTCCGACCAGGATAATTTGCAATAATTTATCCTTGGAAGTTTCCAGGTTGGTCAGCAGGCGTAGCTGCTCCAGCACATCCCGGCTCAGGTTCTGCGCCTCATCCATGATCAGTACAGTACGCTGGCCAGCCGCATGATTTTTCAGTAAAAACTGGTTTAATGCATCAATCAGGGCCTTCAGGCTCTTGCTGCGCTTGTTGTAGGGGACCTGTAGCTCGTCACACACCGCCGCCACAAATTCCACTACCGTCATCACGGGATTCAAGACCAGCGCCACATCCACGTCTTCGGGTAATTGCTGCAACAGGGCACGCACCAGCAGCGTCTTGCCCGTGCCTACCTCACCGGTAAGCTGCACAAAGCCGCCACTGACTTGAATACCGTACTCAAAATGGGCCATGGCCTCACGGTCGCGGGCCCCGAGGTAGAGATAGTGTGGATCCGGAGCGATAGAAAAGGGATTGTCCCTTAATCCGAAATATTGCTTATACATGGTGTTGCCCTCTTAGAAGCGACCCGTCATGATTTCTGTCGACAGCAAGTGTACCGCCCTTGCTGCCGCAGGACAGCTTTCTTGTTCGAATCGCATCCCTACTCCTGCTACTGCTGAAAACGGGATTGACTTGAATATTAGCGACGCATAATATGCGGGCCATATCTTCAGACATAACCCTACCCGATTCAGGAGCTTGTTATGGATCAGCTATACTATGACACCGTCGATAAGATGGAAAAAGCCGGGACCGACCCCGAATACATGAATGGCTGGATGTGTGGCTACCTGCACAACCCCAAGCGTGAGGAACAGCGTCTGACCGAGGCCTATACTATTGGTTACAGCGACGGGGAAGAAAAGAAAACGGACGCCATGGATAGCTGGAAGAAGTAAGTCCACCCTTACATTCAACCAACGTTCATTCAAAGGCCGGTTTGGATATAGCCATCCATACCGGCCTTTGTTTTGTACCGGCCAACCGATAGCAACGACTGGGGCGTGTTGAGCCTCGCTATCGCCACGCGTAACATGGCGCTCCGGAATCATTTCATCATTGCTATTCATGACCCGAGTAGAGAAAAAATTATTTAACGCCCTGGGGCGGGCCATATCTGACTACAACATGATCCAGAACGGTGATCGGGTCATGGTCTGTCTGTCTGGTGGTAAAGATTCCTTCACGCTGCTCAAATTACTGCGCATGGCACGCATGCGCAGTAATCGCAAATTCGATATCTTTGCCTTCACGCTGGATCAATCGCAGCCAGGCTGGGATGACTCGGGCCTGCGCGTCTGGCTGCAGAAAAACGGGTTCGAATACGAGATCCTCAAACGCGACACCTACTCGATCGTGATAGACAAAATCCCTGAAGGCAAGACCTACTGCTCACTGTGCTCACGTCTGCGTCGCGGCAACATTTATACCTATGCAGAAAAAAATGGCTTTAACAAAGTTGCCCTCGGTCATCACCGGGATGACTTGATCGAAAGCGTGCTCATGTCCATGTTTTACGGTGGCATTATCCGCTCTATGCCACCCAAATTACTGACCGACAGCAAGAAACAGATCGTTATTCGACCCCTGGCCTATTGCCAGGAGGCGGACATTATTGCATACGCCAAGGAACAGGACTTCCCCATCATTCCATGTAATCTCTGCGGTTCCCAAAAGAAAATGACACGGCAAAAAATTAAGCAGCTTATTGCCGACCTGGCGGCGGACAATCGCAAGATACCCAGTAATATCCTGCATGCCCTGTCCAATGTGCAACCCAGCCAGTTAATGGACAAAGCGTTGTGGGATTTTCACAATCTGGAGGATGGGCTGGAATCCGATATTACTGACGAAAACAAACAGGTCAGTGGCTGAGCGCGCCACGGAATCAGAGACGCTTTATGAGGATACGATAAACCCACGCCTGCCGTGAAGACCAGCCCTTACAGTATTCATTTTCAGAACAATAGATTTAAACAGGTTTAACCATGTCGCAAGAACAAATTGTAAGACAACAATGTGATGTCCTGGTAATAGGCGGCGGTCCCGCGGGGGCAACCGTCTCGGCACTACTGGTGGAAAAGGGGTGGTCTGTCGCCATGTTGGAAAAAGATCACCACCCACGCTTTCACATAGGTGAATCTCTGCTGCCCATGAATATACCTATTCTGGAGCGCCTGGGAGTCATGGATGAAGTCGAGGAGATCGGCATACGAAAATACGGTGCGGAGTTTAATTCCATGGAGCATGAAAATCCGGCCCTCTATTATTTTGGTCGCGCCCTGGACAAGGGCTTTCCCTATGCCTATGAAGTCCAGCGGGAAAAATTTGATGAAATCCTGTTTCGCAATGCCGCCAAAAAGGGCGTCACCACACTGGAAGACACCAAAGTCACCCAGGTTGAGTTCCGACCGGATAACCGTTCACACATTGAAGCGCGGGACGAGGACGGTCATAGCAAGCACTGGGAAACCCGATTTCTTGTCGATGCCTCGGGGCGGGGAACCTTCCTGGCCAATAAATTGGGTATCAAACATCGCAACAAGGATCATAACTGTGCCGCGATCTTCGGGCATTTTGAAGGCGTAGTTCGACGCCAGGGCAATGATGAAGGCAATATCAGTTTGTGCTGGTTTGAACATGGCTGGTTCTGGATGATTCCTTTCAAGGACGGCAGCATGAGTGTGGGCGCTGCCTGTTGGCCCTATTACCTTAATTCACGCAAAGTTGAAGTAGAGCGGTTTCTCTGGGACACCATTGCCATGTGCCCGCCGGTCGCCGATCGCATGAAAGAGGCCAGACTTATCTCGCCTGTGACCGCTACGGGTAATTATTCCTATCGTGCCGAGCACATGGCCGGTGATGGCTACATCATGGTCGGTGATGCCTTTGCCTTTGTCGATCCGGTCTTTTCCAGTGGCGTGCTGCTGGGTATGAGTAGCGCCATGGCAGCCGCCGATGTCGTGGATGGTATATTACGCGACCCGGCCAGCGCGGGTGTCCGGGTGAATGAATTCAATCGCATGGTGCGCTACAGCATCAAGACCTTCTCCTGGTTTATTTATCGCATTACTCAACCGGCCATGCGCAACATGTTTATGTCGCCCAAAAACTGGTTCCGTATGGAGGAAGGCATACTGTCTTTATTGGCGGGCGACCTGTTCCGGGACACACCGATCAAGCGGCCCCTGATTGCCTTCAAGGT
>BTRG01000095.1:0-4961 GCA_036986275.1 Gammaproteobacteria bacterium
TATTCCATTCTTTCTTCAGTACCGGTATGACTGATAGGCGGTTGCCGCGTTGCACCAGCCGCATGTCTTTGAGTGATGGGCTCTTTTTTAGTTCTTTCAGTGTCACCGTACGGTCAAATAGTTTGACGAACTTCACGTCCACCATTATCCAACGTGGTTGTTCGGGATCGCTTTTGGGATCGTAATGTCTGTCTTCTGGATCAAAGGCCGTATGGTCAGGGTAGCCTTCTTTGACGATCTCAACAATGCCAACGATGCCGGGTTCATCGCAGTTGGAGTGGTAGAAGAAGCCCAGGTCACCGATTTTCATTTCATCTCGCATAAAGTTGCGCGCCTGATAGTTACGCACTCCATCCCAGTGCTCGGTCTTGCTGCGTTTGCGCTGCAAGTCCTGGATACTGAATTCTTCAGGCTCGGACTTAAATAACCAGTATTTCACTTTTCTTTGCCGCATTCTGTATGTCGATATTTAGTATGGTTATCATAAAAACCGTACCAGCCGGCGATATGATGGTATTTTTCCCTGGTCCGTGGATATACCCAGCTGACATTGTTGAGATAGGTATTGCCGATTTTCAGGTCTACCCAGTTACAGACGCCTTTATGGGGACATTGGTAGGTTCGCTCGCTGATAATGAATTTGTTTTTATCGATACAGTCAGGATGGAAGTACCAATTGCCTTCGATGTGCTGCACCTGGTTCTCAGCGCCGCGGACCAGAACTTGGTTTCCCTGTTTACTAATGATGCAGTGTTCGGCACTCATATGCGCGCAGCCTGTTGTGGAATCAATAGAGGCGCAGATCGAAAAGTGTAGATCTTTTCTCCGGTGACGATGGCATCCAGCGGAATATCCCAGGGTTCAGACTCTAATGCATCCACGCGCTGACACTCATGGGCCAGACCTATGAGTTTGGGTTGGCGCCAGTACTGCCGGTACTGCAAAAAGGCCAGGCTTTTGTCGTAAAAAGCCTTGCCCATGCCGATGCGGTTTCCATTATTGTCAAATCCTACCAGCGGCATGAAAATAATATCCAGTGACTGTGCCCGTCGTTGCTGGCGCGGATGGACGTCCGGTTCCGGAATACCATAACGGTTAATGATCAGTTCGCTGTCTGGAGTATAAGGCGCAAACCAAAGGCGTTCCCAGGGGATATGAGAGATCACCGGCAGGTGTACTGCCTTGCCCAGTCGCCAGCATAGCTCGATCAGCGGCAAGGTACCCACTTCGCCGCCTTGAGGTAGATAGCAGGCTACTGTCCGGGCAGAGCGTAAAGCGCGCAGCTGTTTGCTGTGTCGAACAATATGCAGGGCGGCACGCTGTTGCTCGTTTTCATCCAGAGCCGCGCGCCTGGCGCGTAGGCGCTGACGTAGTGCTGACTTGCTTTCACTCATGTGAGGATTAAACGTCAGCAGGATATGGATTGGAAGCCGGTAGGGGGTATTAAAACTAAAGAATGTTAAGTGGGTGCCCTCCGCCAGTGCCGTGCCGTCCCTTCGCCTTGAACCGGGCGAAGTATGTGGGTGCCTGTGAGATACATCAGGCTTTCCACTGCGAGGTGGACTTGCACAACAGTATCTGCGGTCTGGTACCCAAGGTCATTGCTTATAGGTTCACAGGATATTACGAGACAACACGTACACCGCAGAGAACACTCAATCTATTATGGACCCGGGTGCGAAGGGCTGCAACAATGGATTTATTGCTGTAATACAGCCTCGATTTTCGACTGTAGAAATCTCAGTTTCTGGCCAGTTTCCTGTGAAATGCCATCGCGACCCTGGATTTGCAGAAAATCATTGGCAATATTGAGCGCGGCCATAATGGCACAGCGCTCCGCGCCTATAACCTTGCCACTGGCTTGAATTTCACGCATTTTTTCGTCCAGGTAATCGGCTGCCGCTTCCAGCGATCTGCGTTGGTGTTCTGGGCAGGCCACCATAAATTCCTTACCAAGGATGTTGACATTGACGCCTTCCGAAGGGGCCTTCATATTTAATTGCGCTCCAGGGCCTTGAGTCGCGTAATCATGGTTTCAATGCGGGCGCGTGCGGCCTGGGTCTTTTCCAGCAAGCGTGCATGCTCCTGGGACAGCGAGTCTTTTTCGTTCCGCAGGGTACTGTTTTCTTTCTTTAAATCGCCACAGGCCTCGATCAGGGTATCGATGCGGAGTTCCAGATTTTTCAGGTCTTCGTTGGACACTGCAGGCACCTATTTTTATTGAATGGTAACAATATAGGGCGGCACCCGATAGCGGTCAACGCCTTCCGATGTGATGGCCTGCCGGTGGTACACTAGGACCGGTGATAAATCAGGATCGGTCCATGACCCAGGCCCCCGGGAGTGTATTCGAACATGCTGTTTTGGCACAGGCCGTGAATGCCGCCGGCATTACACTGGCTGCGGCCGAGGTGCACGGCATTATCGCCGGTGTCTTGTGTGCCGCTCCCGAGCCGGAGCAAGCCAGCGAGTGGGTATCGATAGTATTGGACGAGCGTGAATCCGGGCGCGAGCAAGAGGTCGAGACCCTGTCGCGGTTGCTGATACAGTTGCATGGGCGCTTGTTGTTGCAACTGCGGGGGGCCGAGTTTGGTTTGAAATTGTTATTGCCTGATGACGAAGTCCTGTTGAGTGAGCGCATTGATGCCCTGGGTGAGTGGTGTCGTGGCTATATGCTGGGGCTGGTGGTCGGAGGCGTGGAAGATCTGCATGCCCTGCCCGGTGCGGCGGCCGAGGCCTCGCAGGATATTCTAGGGATTGCCGAGGTGGATTATGAAAATGCGACCCCCGATGACGAGGCCGAGCGTGACCTGCTGGAATTGCAGGAGTTTGTGCGCATGGCCGTGCAGACCGTGTTCGATGAAATTCATCCCGGGGCGCATACACCTGAGAAAAATACAGGTAACACCTTGCATTAACCTGTTTTAGGCATAATAGTGTTTATGGATAACAAGCTCTTCGCAAAGCGTCGCCGCGATCTCATGGATATGATGGTTTCCGGTGTGGCTATCATTCCAACATCGCCAATACGAGTGCGCAATCGCGATGTGGAATACCCGTATCGTCCTGACAGCGACTTTTATTACCTGACCCATTTCCCCGAACCCGAGGCTGTGGCCGTGCTGGTGCCAGGCCGTGAACATGGTGAATACATCTTGTTCTGCCGTGAGCGTGATATAGAGAAGGAAATCTGGGACGGGCGCCGTGCCGGCCAGGAAGGGGCCCGCGAACACTATGGCGCCGATGACTCATTTCCTATCGATGATATCGACGAGATTCTGCCAGGCCTGCTGGAGAATCGGGACAAGGTCTATTACGGCATGGGCCGTTACCCCGACTTTGATACACGCTTGATGGATTGGGTCAATGATGTGCGCGCCCGTGCGCGTAATGGCGTCCATGCACCGGGTGAGTTCGTGAACATCGACCATCTGTTGCACGAGATGCGCCTGTTTAAACGTCCGGAAGAGATACGCTTGATGAAACAGGCCGCCAAGGTGTCGTGTCAGGGGCACAAGCGGGCCATGAGGGTGTGCAGGCCAGGCATGATGGAATATCAGCTGGAGGCGGAGCTGCACTATGAATTCAAGAGGGGCGGCGCCCAGTCCCCGGCCTATTCCTCCATTGTTGGTGGTGGTGAGAATGCCTGCATCCTGCACTATGTGGAGAATAGCGCCGAACTGAAAGATGGTGATCTGTTACTTATTGATGCCGGCGCCGAGATCGATGGCTATGCCGCGGATATCACGCGTACCTTTCCGGTGAATGGAAAATTCTCACAGCAGCAGCGCACTATCTATGAACTGGTGTTACAGGCGCAGCTGGCAGCCATAGACCAGGTCAAACCCGGCAATCACTGGAATGATCCCCATGAGGCGGCGATACAGGTACTGGCCGAGGGCCTGTGTGAACTGGATTTGCTAAATGGCAATTGCGACGAGTTGATAGAGAAGGGTCATTACAAGAAATTTTATATGCACAGGACCGGCCACTGGTTGGGTATGGATGTGCATGATGTAGGTGATTACAAGTTAGACGATACTTGGCGCCTGCTGGAGCCAGGTATGGTCATGACCGTGGAGCCCGGGCTCTACATCGCCGGTGGCGACAAGAGCATAGACGAGCGCTGGTGGAATATCGGCGTGCGTATAGAAGACGATGTCCTGATCACGCGTCAGGGCTGTGAGGTTCTGAGCAAGGATGCGCCCAAGACCATAGATGAGATTGAAGCATTGATGGCCGGGGGCATGGGCGCGTAAACATGACTAAGGCATCAACCGTAGGGGGCCAGTCTGGCCTGTGTGCTGGCGGGCAGTTCGCTCAAGGTCCCCGTGGTCGAGGCCATGGCGCCTGGGGACAGCAAGCAACCCGGTTATGGCGATTGGAGCCTTCCTGAGCATGAATCAGACTTATAGCGATTTTGATGTCTTGATTGTGGGTGGCGGCATGGTAGGCATGGCCATGGCCTGTTGAGTGAATCCTACTGTGATTACTGGAGTTCATTTGCCGATGTGGAAAACTGGAGTTCATTTGCCGATGTGGAAAACTGGAGTGGTCTCGACTTTTTTCATAAGTTGAGCAATACAGCTGAAAGCTCTGTTGAATCAGGAGAGCGTGACTTGTGGGATTGGTTGGGGTGTGAGGAATAATGTAGACAATTCATTAATTGTCGTTAGTAAAAGGTTTTTAAATACTATGAAATATCTCCTTACCACAGTTGTTATTTTGTTCTTCACACTTAATGCCCATAACGCCAGTAGCGACCCCGGTGTCTTATATTGGAAGTCATATGACGATTCAGACGAACTATTTGTTTATGTACCGAATGTTGATAAAAGTGTCCCGATTCTGAAATTTCAGCAAAGACCGGAACATCTGTTCTTTGATGATGATGGAAAATATTTATTTTATATAGAAGACAATATGTTATATCGCATGGATTGGAAAGTGGGATCTGTACC
>BTRG01000096.1:0-4924 GCA_036986275.1 Gammaproteobacteria bacterium
ATGTACGGCGTGTTCGCCGAACCGGCAACAGAAGAAGCCGACAAGACGATCATCGTTAGCGCAGGCGAAATCGAATGGATGCAAACCGCCTGGCAGAAACGCTGGAACCGGCCGCCGACGGACGCAGAGTTTGATGGCCTGATCCAGCAGTACATCAAGGAGACCGTGCTTTATCGTGAAGCACTCACCATGGGGCTGAACAAGCACGACATGGTTATCCGTCGCCGTCTCGCTCAGAAGCTGGAGTTTCTAGCCAGGGACCTGGTGGCGTTGATACCAGCAACCAACGAAGAACTGCAGGTGTATTTCGACGAACACCGGGAGCGTTACCAGGAACCGGTGCACTATACCTTTACACAGGTCTTCATCGATCCGGACAAGCGTGGCAATACAACGCTGGATTACGCCGAAGCGATCAAGGTGAGCTTGATTGCGCGAGGTGATGCTATCGCTGATGCCGGGGCGTTGGGCGATGACTTTATGTTGCAGAACTATTACCCGGAAAAGGACCAGGTTGAGATCCAGAAGTTATTCGGCAGCGGTTTTGCTGAATCACTGCTTGAACTGTTGCCCGGGCAGTGGCACGGGCCGGTGCTGTCTGGTTATGGCGTGCACCTGGTGTACGTGAGTAATATCAGTGAACCACCGGCACCGGTATTTGCCGAAGTTCGTGAGCGTGTGGTGCAGGACTGGAAGATGGATAAGGGCGAGGAACTGAATGAGCAGTTCTACGCGAGTCTGCGCGAGCAGTACACCGTTGTCATTGAAGAGCCTGAACAGAAAGATAAAGTGGCCACCCTGCAGGAGGCCGCGGAGTGATGCAGGTCCTGGTTAAAACCATTGTAGGAGCGCATCGCATGCGCGATCCGGCCAATAATAATCGCGCATGCGATGCGCTCCTACAGCGGTTGTTTTGTATTGCTGTGCTAATGGGGTTGTTCTTGGCAATGCCGGTGAGCGCCGATGAAATCCGTCCCGCGCTGTTGGACATCAAGGAACAAAATACCGGTTTGTTTGCCGTTACCTGGAAAGTGCCTACGCGGGGTGACCGGGTGCTGGCCATCACACCACAATTACCAGGCAGCCTGGAATTGGTGGGTTCCCCAACCGTACAGGACGTTCCGGGTGCGCGGATCGAACATGCCACCTACAAGAATACGGGCGAGTCGTTGACCGGCCAGACTATTATCATCGATGGCCTCTTAGCCGTGCAGACGGATGTGTTATTGCTTATTCAACTGCAAGACGGTACCCAGCATTCAGCGATTCTGCGGCCGGCTTCACCCGAATTCACCATCCCGCTGGAAGCCTCGAAACTCCAGGTCGCCGGAGACTATTGGCGCATGGGCACGATTCATATCCTGGAAGGGGTTGATCACCTGCTGTTCGTGCTGGCGCTGTTGTTGATCGTGGCCGGCTTTGGACAGTTGCTGAAAGCCGTTACCGCGTTTACCGTCGCCCACAGTATTACGCTGGCACTGGCGACGCTGGGTGTTGTGCACGTCCCGGCAGCGCCCACTGAAGCCATCATCGCGTTGAGTATCCTGTTCCTGGCCACGGAAATCGTGCACAAGCACAACGGTCAATTCAGTCTGACGGACCGTTATCCCTGGGTGATCGCGTTTATCTTCGGCCTGTTTCACGGACTGGGTTTTGCCGGCGCACTGTCTGAAATCGGTGTGCCGCAGCACGAGGTGCCGCTGGCGCTGTTCATGTTCAATGTAGGTGTGGAGACGGGGCAGCTGTTATTCATTGCGGTGGCGCTCAGTTTGATAGCCTTGCTTAAACGGTTGCCTGTAACTGCGCCACAGGGTGCCTGGCGATTGTTGCCCTACGGCATCGGCAGTGTAGCGGCATTCTGGACGATTGAACGGGTGGTGTCGTTTTTGCCGGTTGCGGTATAGCAGCGTCGATCATGCAGGTGTTAATAGTTGTACAGTCACAGTGATTGGCGCGGTCGCGGGTGGCATCATTGGTAACATCCAAGGTAAATAATCTGAGACTGATGGGCATCAAGGTCGGTCGTCGACGTGTCGGCAGACTGATGCGGAAGATGGGTATTGAGGCGCTGTACCGCAAGCCCAATACCTCTCGCAAGCATCCAGAGAATCCGATCTACCCGTATTTGCTTCGGCATCTGAAAGTTGAGCGACCGAACCAGGTGTGGGCGATGAACATTACCTATATCCCGATGGCGCGGGGTTTTATCTATCTGGCCGCCGTCATCGACTGGTACAGCCGAAAGGTCTTGTCGTGGCGGGTATCGATCACCATGGATGTGCAGTTCTGTCTGGATGCCGTGCAAGAGGCCATCGACAAGCACGGCACGCCGGAGATCTTCAATACAGATCAGGGCAGCCAGTTCACGAGTCTGGCGTTTACCGATCTGCTCAAGCACCACCACATCCGTATCAGCCTGGACGGCAAGGGCTGCTGGCGAGACAATGTCTTCGTCGAAAGACTGTGGCGTACCGTCAAATATGAAGAGGTCTACCTGCGGGCGTATGACTCCGTCTCACAGGCTAGGGGCTCGCTTGCTCGCTATCTGGATTTCTACAACACCGGCCGCCCACACTCGCGGCTTGACCGGATGACACCGGACAGCGTTTACTTTAATGAATTGCCGCAGAGCATCGCGGCCTAACCGGCAGGGGATACACTTATAGAATCGGGTTCAGCTGTTCAAACAACCGGGGCCACCTCTGGTTTCAGAGTGACCTGGCGGTGACGCAGCTGGATTTTGGTTGATTGTAACCTGAGTTGAGGTCGTTTTCCGAGGTCAGGCCAAACGAAACCCTGCGTTTGGCCCCAGGGAAACAAAGGGTAAAAGTTTCTGACGCTCCCATATGGAATTGGCGTTCGAAAACGATCCCAAAGTTCGACCTTCTGTGCCTGAAAAAAACCCGGTAAGCCTCTAGTGGCGACGTCTGCGCGTAACACCAAATCCAAGCAAGCCGAGAGCTATCAATGCCAGGATGCCGGGTTCAGGCGTAGGCACAGGATCCAGTGTTGCTGTAAACAACCAGTCAGAGGCCACGTTATGAATACTATCAGAAGCATTCGTACCAATATCGTAATAATTTACCCAACCCCATCCTGAAATCTCACTAACACCGCGGTGACCATGACCGAGTTGAAAATTGTAACTCTTTGAGCCGCTGTAATCGGTAAGCCCATAAGTAGTGGTGCCATCGCTAATTGTTCCGAAATTAGAAAAGTCTGGCCCACTCACTTTAACACTTGAGCCATTATTAGTGCCCACACCAGTATCATAGGTGAAAGCTATTGCCCACAATGTGGCATCAGGACCATAGCTACTACCAATATCCTCGCCACCCCATGCGTTACCATAGATACGAATCCCGGCGACTGTGTAATCCATTTTCATCAAGCTGCCGTTAGTGGTATCGCTAAAATCAAACGTATATTCTTTGGAAGAATCGCCCATCAAGCCATCAAGGCGCAGCCCATAGTATGGACTAGCAATACTACCGCCAGGGTGGCTATTAAGAGTGTATGTACCATAGGTTAAAGGAATGGCATTCACTGCACTGCAAGTCAGACAAAAAGTGAAAAGCACTACAGCCTGCCGGCAATAATTTTTCAAAGTACGATTTAACATTATTATTTACCTTATTATTTATTAACTACGTTATGTCTCGCAAGATACATACCAGCCTAACAATAACAATATAAATCAGTAAGATACTTATAAATGCCTATATTGTTAAGAATTGAATTTGTAAATAATTGTTTACAGTAAAAACGAAAGAAAGGATGCGGTTCTATCAGGAACATATAATATATATATTATACAATGGGTTAACGAATACACATGCAATACTCAATTGTAAACTTTAGCAACACACATAAAATTAGCGTAACGGAAAGTGGAATCAATCAAAGGGCTGTATTTTATTTCACTCGAGGCATCCAAAAACTACAGGGAGTGACTAGCCTGAAAATCCTGATGAATCATTTACAACAGCTCTCGAGTGGTCTTTATCCAGTTATTCCAACCGCTGAAACATCAGATCAGGTATAACTCTATGGAAACTATCGTCCGCCTGAAAACTTTTGGAATTGGATTCCTGTTTATATCATTTGCTACGACTTCTGCAGTGGCAGTCTGCAAAGCAACGGGGCAGGACAAGTCAGTTTTACTAACAGCCACGCTGCAGCCATCAGTACAAGCTTTACCACTATTGATGCTTCCGTAGGCACGGATACCGACGGGGGCGGTTTATCAGACACCTATGAACAGTGTTATGACGGAGACTGCACCGGCTACGATCCCTTTCCAGGTGGTGATCTGGACATTAATCAAACAGATACCGATGGAGACGGCTATACAGATCAGGAAGAGATCCGCTATGGGGCTGATCCTCTTGATCCAGGCGACACCCCGAGCATTGTTCCTGACGGAGATGTAAACATCGATGGTGCGGTGAATGTGGGGGATGTCCTGCTGGCGCAACGGTACGTTCTGGGGCTCACGATTCTTAGCCAGTCGCAGATCGACCATGGGGATCTGTATCCGGCCGGTAGTCCCGACGGGTTCATCAACTTGTCAGACTTGCTGCTAATCACGAAACAAGTGCTAACCAGCCCGTAAACCACCGCTGGGACAGGTCAAATCCACGGAATACAACATGGTGTCCCCAGGGGGAGGCCCTCTTATCATCCAGATTGATGCCAGTATGGTAATCGATCTGACTTTCATGAGTGACCGGGGCAGCAGGTCGGCGCCTGGTACTGCTCCTGTATTTCAATCCACTGGTATTTTAATTTGCGAACATTCCAAACGGTGTGCCCGGCATTGGTCAATGCTTCCAAACTCGGCTACCTGTTTCATCTTATCCATGCAGCCCTCGCTTTGACGGAAAATCAGAGACTCTTTAATGCACGGGTAATGAAATTAAGA
>BTRG01000097.1:0-4755 GCA_036986275.1 Gammaproteobacteria bacterium
GGCTCTATTCTCTCCCATTGATCATCTCTTAATGCCATCCGACTCATCGTGTATTCACCTTTAAATTCAAATTATTGATGAATTATAATCGAAATGACTTTAATTGTTAACGCCCCCTAGATCAATAAATGATGTTTTCATCATTATTGAATCTTTTTTTTGAACTATCTTTAACAATAAGGAGAGGCGTCTAAAAATAATCTCAACAGATGGGGATGACTTGAAATATCCAGAAGCAGGAAAGCGGCTTAATAGTTCCTGACAAGGATCTTTCGGGAGTCGGTTGTGGGTATGGCAATATGTTTCGAGGAACATTAGGACCGCAGTATGCACCTTGTGCCGAACGGCTAGGAGGATAAAACAATGACTAGCTGCATCAAACAAAACAAGAGTTGGCAATGGCTGTTTATCGTCACATTGCTGTATCTATTCACATTACCCGCTCAAGCTGCTATCCCCGACGACCTCGACTACCAGGGCTATCTCACTGATAGCAGTGGCAGCCCTGTAAACAGTAGCGTGAATGTTACTTTCTTACTTTATAATGTCGGTAGCGGCGGCATCGCCTTATGGGGCGATACCCAGTCGGTAGCAGTCAACAACGGCCTGTTCACAGTCAAACTCGGCGGGCCGGGCAACCCCTTTCCTCTGGGCTTGTTTAATGCTCCATTATGGTTAGGGATTGATGTCGCCGGAGACGGGGAGATGAGTCCACGTATCACCTTCAGCAGCGCCGCTTTTGCGCACAAGGCGGATGATGCCTTCACCCTGGAAGGCAGCAGCGCCAGCAGTCTGGATCAATCCGCGCATGTTACCAACACCGGGAACCCGCATGGCGTTACCGCCACGCAGACCGGCGCCATTTCCTCCGCCAGTTTCACCCTGCATACCGATGATGCCAGTGCGCATCACAGCAAGACCACAAGTTTTACGGATCTCACAGACCAGGCTGCCGATGCCCAGCTTCCCGCCGCGATTGCCAGGGACGCCGAGATCATGCCCACGGTGCTGGGGGGTGATGGTTCCGGCTCTACACTTGATGCCGATCTCCTTGATGGCCTCAACTCTACGGCATTCATGACTTCCGGCACGGATATCTGGGTTAACACCACCGGTGATACCATGACCGGTGGTCTCAATGTGCTTGGCAATGTTGGTATCGGTACGACGACTCCCGGAGAGAAATTAGCAATATCACTTGGTGCTGGCTCTGGAAATATCGCTAGTTTTTCAGCATCCAATAATCCCAGGTTCTTGATTGGTGTTGATGGAGTAGATACAGATCTTTCAGCACAGTCCGGAAACAACTTAAAACTTGGGACTGCTTTTAGTGGGACAAGTCTTACCATCTTAAATTCAAGCGGCAATGTCGGCATCGGGATGTCGAATCCGGGCGATCGGCTTGACGTGGCTGGCGGTGTGGTAATCGGGTCAAACCTTGCCGGCGCACTCATGGCTCCAACGGACGGGCTTAGAGTGGAGGGCCAACTGAATCTTGGCACTATGACCGCAAGCTTATCGAAGTTTAGCGTTCAGAGCATCACCTCGGACTCCACCAGCTTCGCCATCGCTGCATTTAATGCGGCAGGTACGAACATCTTTGTTGCCAGAAGTGACGGCAATGTTGGCATCGGGATGTCGAATCCGGGCGATCGGCTTGATGTAAACGGCAATCTCTTTATGTCTGGCGGAGATATTAGGACAGACCGCTGGCTGCTATCCGACACTAACACCGGCATTGGAGTTGACATGTTTGGGGCGGGTAATCTTTCTCATACAACTGGATTTTATGAAGGCTGGTATAATACGGCAATCGGAAATAGAGCGCTATTTTCCAACAGCACAGGGTTCGGCAACACCGCAAATGGAGCCAGAGCTCTACAAGGCAACACCACAGGGAGTTACAACACCGCAAATGGATACTCCGCTCTCAATTCCAACGACACAGGGAGTTACAACACCGCAAATGGATTCAGCGCTCTCCTCGCCAATACCACAGGGAGCAACAACACCGCAAATGGATATCAATCTCTCAGCTACAACATCACAGGGAACAACAACATAGCCCTTGGTTATAACGCCGGAGACAATCTTACTTCAGGCTCCAACAATATCATCATCGGTTATAACATAGACGCGCCCGTGGCTACCGGCAGCAATCAGATGTCTATCGGCAACCTGATTTATGCCACCGGGGTGGATGGAACAATGACAACGGTAAGCACAGGCCGCGTCGGTATCGGCACGGCGAGCCCAGGCTACAAGCTCGAGGTTTCCAGCGGAAGCTCTGCACTACCGCTGATGCTACGAACCACGAACGGCTATGGTTACATGGGTGCGGGGAACGCCGGCTATTTTCATTTTTACACCGACCGGCCTGCCTTTTATTTCAGTCAACAGGTTCAATGCAACGGCGGCTGCGTGACTTTCTCAGACATCAATAAGAAAAAGGATCTCGAGCCGGTGACCGCCGCGTTGGAAAAGATTACCAGGCTCAATGGCGTAACCTGGAGCTGGAAAGAGAAAGACTTGAGCCGTACCCGGCAGATGGGGCTTATCGCACAAAACGTGGAAGAAGTGGCGCCCGAATTGGTAGAGGATACGACGAACGGGAAGACCATGAATTACGACGGGCTCAGTGCCCTTACTGTTGAAGCCATCAAGGAGTTGAAAGCAGAAAACGACGAGCTGAGAGCTGAGCTCGAGGAAATAAAGTCTCAGCTGGAAAGGCTGGGCATTAGGAAAAGTACCGTTAACGTGGTTGGATATTCTGGGACATAGAATCAAGAACAGTGCTGTTCCGTTAATCGAAAAAGGGGGCCGGCGCGGCTGACTCCATCGCGAAATTGGTATCGCACCACAAACTGCACGGCGATGGCTCGATATGCTCAAAGCCACATTCCAGTGGTTTGACGTCCCGGCATTCTCTGGAAACAACATCAAGCGCGTGAGCAGCAAGCCCAAGGGCTTCGTGGCCGATACGGGATTTGCGTGTGCCTCACAATTGATTTCATCTCCGGCCGCATTGGCGGGTCACCCCATGCTGGGCGCGCTGTTTGAAACAGCAATTTTTGCTGAAATCCGCAAGCAAAGCGCCCTGTTATTACCAACACCCCAGCTTTACCACTGGCGTTCCGCCGGTGGGGCTGAGGTTGATCTCCTGCTCGAACGTGACGGAAAGATTTTCCCGATAGAGGTGAAAGTCAAAAGCCAGCCAACCAGGCGGGATGCACGCGGAATCAAAGCGCTACGCGATAGTTACCCGAATCTGGATATTCAGTCGGGCCTTATCATCGCTCCCACCCGGCAGTTCCTGAAACTGTTTGACGAAGACTATGCCATGCCGTGGAACATGGCATTGTAATATAGTATCGAAATCGAAACGATCAGCGCGGAAAGCAAGGCGGGCGACTGGTCAAAAATCCGCCATCATCTTGGCAGCGGGCGGTTCATCGAGTACAATCTTGCCGCTTCCGGGCCATCTTTCCGGCGCGAAGCTGCCTGACAGTGTCAGGGTTTAAAATCACTAGTTTGGCGGCGGAGGTTCCCTTGAGTACATTGGCCTTGTTGGCCTTGCAGGACGGCAGCCTGTTTTGGGGCCGGTCGATCGGTTCGGCTGGCCGGAGTGTGGGTGAAGTTGTCTTCAATACCGCGATGACGGGTTATCAGGAGATCCTCACGGACCCTTCCTATGCGCGTCAGTTGGTGACCCTGACCTGTCCCCATATCGGTAACGTGGGTGTCAACGCCGATGACGAAGAGTCCGATAAAATCCAGTGTGCCGGGCTGATTATTCGCGACCTGCCGCTGCGCCCCAGCAGTTTTCGCAGCGAAAAAAGTCTCGATCAGTACCTGCGCGAGCAGGGCATTGTCGCCATTTCCGATATCGATACCCGCCGCCTGACGCGCATCCTGCGTGAAAAGGGCGCCCAGAACGGTTGCCTGGTTGCCGGTGAGCAGATTGATGAAAATGCCGCACTTGAGGCGGCGCGGGCCTTCCCGGGTCTGAAAGGCATGGACCTGGCCAAAGAGGTAACCACCGGGGTGCCCTACGAGTGGGCGCAGGGCAGCTGGACGCTGGAAAACGGCATGCCGGGTGCGCCGCATCCCATCGAGGCAAAGCTGCCCTACCATGTGGTGGCCTGTGACTATGGCGTCAAGCGCAATATTCTGCGCATGCTGGTGGATCGCGGCTGCCGCCTGACAGTGGTGCCGGCACAGACGCCGGCCTCCGAGGTCATGAAGCTCAACCCCGACGGCGTGTTTCTGTCCAACGGCCCGGGTGATCCGGAACCCTGTGATTACGCTATCACGGCTATTCGGGAGATTGTCGCGACCGGTGTGCCGGTGTTCGGCATCTGTCTTGGTCACCAGCTGTTGTCACTGGCCAGTGGCGCCCGGACTGTAAAGATGAAGTTCGGTCACCACGGTGCCAATCACCCGGTGCAGGACCTGGAGTCGGGTGAAGTCATGATTACCAGTCAGAACCATGGGTTTGCGGTGGATGAGCAGAACCTGCCCGACACGCTACGCGCCACGCACCGCTCCCTGTTTGATGGCTCCCTGCAAGGTGTGCATCGTACTGATAAACCCGCTTTCAGTTTCCAGGGACATCCGGAGGCCAGCCCGGGTCCGCACGATGTGGCACCCTTGTTCGATCACTTTATTGAACTGATAGAGTCGGCCGGAAGCGATTATATAACGAAAAATACCCATGCCAAAAAGAACTGACATTAAAAGCGTCCTGATTATAGG
>BTRG01000098.1:0-4735 GCA_036986275.1 Gammaproteobacteria bacterium
TGGCGCGGCATCTCGCAGTAACTCCTTTAATGTTGCCAGTGGCTGTTGCCGGCTGCGCTCGGTAATTTCCTCGGCCTTGCGTGCCAGTATGGTGCGCAGAATATCCGCTGTTGCCATCTAACTGTTTTCCGACAACTGCTGACTAAAGGCAACCAGCGCATCCAACTTGGCGGCGGCCTCGCCACTGGCAATGACGGCCTGCGTCCTGGCTACACCCTCGGCCAGAGAGGCCTCCAGACCCGCAGCATAAATCGCCGCACCGGCATTCAGGCTAACAATATCGCGGGCCGGGCCGGCTTCATTATTGAGCAAGGACTTCACTATAATCAGACTGCTCTCAGCACTGTCCACGGTCAGGGCATCCACGTCACCACTGGCGATGCCAAAGTCCTCCGGCTTGATGGTATATGTGCTGACGACACCATCCTTGAGCTCGGCAATATACGTGGGTGTGGCAATACTAATCTCGTCCATGCCATCGTCGGCATGGACCACCAGTACATGCTCACTACCCAGACGCGCCAGTACCTCGGCCAGGGGTTGTACCCAGTCTTTACTGAACACGCCCAGCACCTGGTTGGGTGCACCGGCAGGATTGGTCAGCGGACCCAGGAGATTAAAGATAGTACGCACGCCCATTTCCTTGCGCGGGCCTATGGCATGCTTCATGGCGCCATGGTGCTTGGGGGCAAACATAAAACCCACGCCGATCTCATCAATACATCGCGCTACCTGCTCGGGTGAGAGATCCAGATTCACGCCCGCGGCTTCCAACACATCGGCGCTGCCAGACTTGCTGGAGATAGAGCGATTGCCATGCTTGGCCACCTTGCCCCCGGCCGCTGCGACAACAAAGGCACTGGCGGTTGATATATTAAAGGTGTTGGCGCCATCGCCCCCGGTACCGCAGGTATCCACCAGATGGGGTCCGTTGGCATCTACCCGTGTCGCCAGTTCACGCATGACACCGGCGGCGGCGGCAATTTCATCCACCGTCTCACCCTTCATACGCAGGCCGATCAGGAAACCACCTATCTGTGCCTGCGTGGCCTCGCCTGTCATGATCAGGCGCATAACGGTTGTCATCTCATTGCTACCAAGATCCCGACCTTCGGTGACGGCGCGAATTGCAGCGGGCATATCCATGAGGCTCTCCCTTGTTCTTTTCTGGTCTCGTCAAAGGTGGCCAAGCATATCACCCACACCTGCCCCACCAAACCGGGCTTTGTTACACACACTATAAAAACAGGCCAACCAAAAATGGTCGGCCCGCCCACCTGGTTCTCCCTGCCAGGATGTTACAGCACCCCTTTACTCTTCTTCAGCGACCTCATATTGGCTGGCAACGTCTTCCGCCGTCTCCGGCAAGGACCACGCCACACCAAACACCGCCTCAGTATCTATGACTGTCACAAAATCGCTCTCCTCGGTGCCGGCGGGTAACAATCCCGTCACATCAGAACAGGCCGATACCGCAAAAGGTGTTACCGCCACCGCAATGGCTACCGCTCCTGCTACTGCACCTATTACGCGCTTGAACGTTTTCATCATGGCTCTCCTTGCTCCCTTTTCCGTAATTAAATTTATTGGTGCCGTCGTGGCTTTCTTGGGAGTAACTATAGGGAGAGATAAGAAGTAATACTGTGAACCGCCTCACGCCCATCCCGGGACAGGTGTGAAGCAGTTCACGCTGCAGACGAATCCATGCATGCACATGGAAGCTGGAAGGATCAGGTGTTCAGGAAATTGCGCAATATGTCGTGACCGTGCTGTGTGAGTATGGACTCGGGGTGAAACTGTATACCTTCCACGGCCAGCGTCTTGTGGCGCACGCCCATGATCTCGCCATCTTCGGTCCAGGCCGTGACCACAAGATCTTCCGGCAGGCTATCGCGCTCGATAACAAGAGAGTGATAACGCGTGGCCTCAAAGGGATTCTCCAGATCCTGAAACACGCCCTTGCCATCATGCGCAATCATGGAAGTTTTCCCGTGCATAATGGACTGGGCATGAATAATCCTGCCGCCAAAAGCCTGACCTATGGACTGATGGCCCAGGCACACACCCAGCAATGGCAACTTGCCGGCAAAGTGTTTGACGACATCCAGCGACACACCGGCCTCGTTAGGTGTGCATGGACCCGGTGACAACACGATGCACTCAGGTTTCAGTGCGGTAATCTCATCGATCGTAATCTGGTCATTACGATAGACATTGACTTCAGCACCCAGCTCGCAAAAGTATTGCACCAGGTTGTAGGTAAAAGAGTCGTAATTATCTATCATCAATAGCATTACGCACCCCCTACCTGATCCAGCGCCGAATCCAGCCCGGACTCTGCCATGGCCACCGCTCTGAAAATAGCCCTGCCCTTGCTCATGGTCTCCAACCATTCATTGTGCGGCACCGAATCATAAACAATACCGGCGCCAGCCTGTATATGCAGTTGGCCTTCTTTGATCACGGCCGTGCGTATTGCAATGGCGGTATCCATATTGCCATTCCAGGAAACATAGCCCACGGCGCCGGCATAAACGCCACGTTTCACTGGCTCCAGTTCATCTATGATTTCCATGGCCCGCACCTTGGGTGCACCGCTGACCGTGCCTGCGGGAAAAGTGGCCCGCAACACATCCATGGCATCCATACCCTTGCGCAACTCACCCGTCACATTGGATACGATATGCATGACATGAGAATAGCGCTCAATAACCATGCGCTCGGTTAACTCCACGCTACCCGTCTCTGCGATGCGGCCAACATCATTTCGACCCAGGTCAATTAACATCAGATGCTCGGCCAACTCCTTGGGGTCCGCCAGCAGGTCCTGTTCCAGTGCCTCATCTTCCTCTTCCGTCGCCCCGCGAGGACGGGTGCCGGCAATCGGACGCACGGTTACCTCATTGTCTTCCAGTCGCACCAGAATTTCCGGTGACGAACCGACCACATGCGCATCGCCCAGATCGAGATAGTACATATAGGGCGAGGGGTTCAGGCTGCGCAGGGCGCGATAAAGATCCAGCGGCTGTGCCGAAAAAGGGATGGACAAGCGCTGCGACACCACCACTTGCATCACATCGCCATCAATAATGTACTGACGGGCACGCTCCACCGCTTCTTCGTATCCGCTCTGGGTCATGCCGGATATGAAGTCATCCTCACGAATCTGTTTATGCTCAGCCTGCCGGGGGATGGGTGTCGCTTGCCGCAACTTCAATACCAACTCACGCAGGCGTTGTTGACCTCGGGCAAAGGCATCACGCGATGTCGCATCCACATGCACAATCACAAACAGCTTGCCGCCGAGATTATCGAAGACCACGACTTCATCCGACACCATGAGCAGGATATCCGGTGCATCGATAGGATCGGGTTTATGACACGGACCCAGACGCGGTTCTATATAACGCACGGTATCATAACCGAAATAGCCTACCAGGCCACCGGTAAATCGGGGCATGCCTTCTACCGGCGCCACATGTAATTCCTTCCGGAAGGTCTGTATCCATGCCAGGGGATCGTCTGTCTCTACCGTTTCTATCACCTCATCATCGATGCTGCGTATCACGGTTGTCCCTCTTACTTGTATGACCTCGCGACAAGGCAGGCCAATAATGGAATAACGACCCCATTTCTCGCCGCCCTGAACGGACTCGAATAAATACGAATAGCGGCCGCCATCGGCCAACTTGAGATAAGTGGATAAAGGGGTGTCGAGGTCCGCCAGCACCTCAAGCATCAGCGGTATGCGACGATAGCCTTTTTCAGCGAGTCGCTTGAATTGTTGCGGTGTCATAAACCATCACCTGGTACATAAGAAAAATAATCGGGAGACGAACGAAAAAAAGGGTCAGAAACTACCAACCCTGCCATCGTTCGGCCCAGCGACTGTTTTTCCTTGTTATGTACTGGTGATTCATGATTCTAACTTTACTATCTCTTTCTCTAGGCCGCCAGTGCGGTCAGCACTTCCGGCAACTCGGCCATGCTGTCGATCACCGCATCGGGCCTGGCCTCACGTATGTCGACACCATGATTGTAGCCATAGGTCATGCACACGATCTGGAACCCGGCCGCTCGTGCCGCCTTCACATCACTGACCGAATCACCCAGCATCAAGGATGTCTCGGGGTTGACACCAAAGTGTTCGGCGGCATGCAGCAGCGGTAGCGGGTCCGGTTTTTTCCTGGCCAGGGTGTCACCACTGATGACAATACCGAAATCATCATATATGCCCAGGGCCTTGAGCAGGGGTTCGGTAAACTGCGCCGCCTTGTTGGTGACACAGCCCAGGTTTACGCCTGTAGACTTGAGCCACGCCAGGCCTTCCTCCACCCCGGCATATAAATGACTGCGCTTGCAGGTGTTGTCGGCATAGAGATCGAGAAAGACCGGGTAGGCCTGCTGAAACAGCGCGTCATCGGGTTCGCCCTCCAGCTTGTCGATCAAGGCGCGGCGTACCAGACGCTCGACACCATTGCCCACCCATTCACGGACACGGACTTCACCGCGAACGGGCATGTCCAACCGGCGCATCATTTCGTCCACGCACCAGGCCAGGTCCGGCACACTGTCCACCAGCGTACCGTCCACATCGATCAGCACCATTTCAGGCTTTTGTAGCATTGGAACCTAGTACTCCAACAAGGTTGCTTTGATGGGTAATGATCGGCTCCTTCCTATGGGTATTGTAAAAGTCTTTTGTAGGTTGGTGCTGAGGTACGAAGCCCAACAT
>BTRG01000099.1:0-4682 GCA_036986275.1 Gammaproteobacteria bacterium
TAACCCCCAGGCCTGCTCCACCCTGAAGCGTGACATAGGCAGTTTTACCATCCTCGCTAAAACGAACATTATGTGGCTTGTCCTCTGTATGAATGGACCCGACGACCTTGAGCGTCTTCAGGTCGACAACACTGATAGTGTCCTCCCCTTCATTACTCACATAGGCTTCCTTGCCATCCGGGCTGATCTTCACGCCCTTGGCAGCCTTCCCGGTCTTTACAATGGCCGATTGTTTGCCTGAATTTACGTCAAATACATACACACTGCCGGTACTCGGGCTGGTAACGAGCAATTTCTTTCCATCCGGGGTCAACGCGGTATACAGCATAGTCGGGCCGCCGGCCCATATTTCCAGACTGGGAAATACTTCAACAGCACTGTCCTGCTTTATTGATACGAATGCAGTGGGCAAAGGCGATGCGCTTTTATCTTCCGCAGCTGCAATCTGGTTAACCACAAGAATACTGCCAAGCAATATAATCGATAAGAGATCCCTGCAATGGATTACTGTTTTCATGACGACTCCCCTTTCTAGTGTTATAGCTTATACTTTTAGCTCCCGGAGAAACCCGGTATCACTTGTTTACCAGGGCTTGATCCAGCCCCCTTCTGCAAAACACCTGACCAGTATAGGTTAAATCAGGAATAGCGCTACATGCGGCAGCTTTAAAAAGACACGGGAGCGCAAAAATACACATTGCCCATGAGCATATATCTAAGAAACCTCTGATTAATTACCTTGCCGTCATCCCGGCGAATGCCGGGATCCAGAAATTCAACGACAGGATTCCAGCCTGCGCCGGAATGACAAATAAATCAGAGCTTCCCCAACTATTCTTTCTCAAACGAAAAACCCGGACTGGCAGGATACCCTTTAGCAGGCTGGTCTTCCCACAGAATTTCAGATTCCCAAACAAATGTCATTGACCCTTCCCCGCCAGGTACGTAACATTCTCCACCATCGAAAATCACGGGCGATTAGCTCAGCGGGAGAGCACTGCCTTCACACGGCAGGGGTCACTGGTTCAATCCCAGTATCGCCCACCAATCAAATCAATCAGTTAATAACTACGACACCCCCTGTAAGGGTTACTGACTGATTATTTGTCACACTGTTGTCACACTCGTTCGCGAATGAACGGAGTGTGACAGTGGCAACCTTCCGAAAACGCGGCCCTTATCAATGGCAGGCACAGGTCCGAAAAAAAGGGCAATCCCTGCAGACTAAAACCTTTGAGACACGCGCCCTGGCCGAGCAGTGGGCGCGCGCCATTGAAGTCGAGATGGACAAGGGCGTATTCGTCTCCCGCGCCGAGGCCGAGTCCACCACGCTGAAAGAACTGCTGGAACGCTACCTGGACGAGATAACGCCCCTGAAAAAAGGCGCGGCATCCGAGACCAACCGGCTGCGCGCCTTGATGCGACTGCCGCTGGCACGACGATTTGTCGCCAGCATTCGCGGGATGGACATCGCCCGCTTCCGGGATGAGCGACTGCGGAAGGTAACCCCGTCCACCGTCAAAAGGGATCTTGTGCTTCTTGGCCATGCATTTGAAGTTGCCCGTAAGGAATGGGGCATCCACTTCCACAACCCGGTGCGCGATATCAAGCTGCCAGCCGAAAACCGGCCACGGGACCGACGCCTGCAGACTGGCGAGGAAGCCCGACTGCTGGATGCCTGTAAACAAGCACGAAATCCCTGGCTACTGCCCATCGTGCAACTGGCACTTGAGACCGCCATGCGGCAAGGGGAATTGATCCGCCTGCGTTGGGAACACATCGATCTGAACCGCCGTACCGCTCATTTGCCGGACACCAAGAATGGCGAGTCACGCACCGTACCGCTGTCCACAACCGCCATCCGGGTGCTGCGCCCCCTGCCCCGCAGCCTGCACGGACAAACCTTCCCCGGCGTCACCACCGAGGCCATCAAACGCGCCTACATCCGCGCAGTGCGCCGGGCCAGTATCGAGAACCTCCGGTTCCACGACCTGCGCCACGAGGCTACCACCCGGCTGTTCGAAAAGGGACTGAATATCATGGAGGTTGCCAGCATTACCGGCCACAAGGATTTACGAATGCTGCGCCGGTATACGCATTTGAAGGCGGAGGATTTGGCATTGAAGCTGGGGTGAACTGTTAAATCAGATAGCGTCAGAATGATTGCCATCATGTCCGGTATCACTTAGTACTTCGTGGTCACATATATACCGGCGCGACCAGGACACGGGTAACCCTGCTTATCCTTATGCGGATTCAGTCTTGTGTTATTTGATTTCCTGGTGAATTTCTTCCCGCATAAAGTGCACTGGTGAACATATTTCGGCCCGTAACCTGTGACTTTGCTTCTCCTCGGAGTACGACGTGATGTTAATGCTGAGGCTTGAAAGAGATTGGCCCCAGCCGAACGTCGCGCGGTAGCCGGTGCCGAGAGGGGCCCCGACGCACCGAATTCAATCGCGTAACGTGGGACAAATGATTCTTGTGTGGCCTCGGCACCCTGAATACGGTCCACCCGATACGATCTGGGAATCTCTGTTTCGTGTTTGACGGCACTGACTATCAAGTTCCCATCCTGCGTACGAAACAATGAATATGGTTCGATAATAGGAATCGTCCTGTTACCTTTCTCATCGATATAATCCAGCTTCACACATAGATGGTTCGCAGCCGCGAACCGAATCACCTCCAGCGGTACGTTGGCATGCCAGGCCTGAACCATTGCCGGTGGACGCCAGGCTTCATCCATGGCGCCAACACCCCTCACAGAAATTGACTGGGGTGCAGCCTTCTCGATGGCACCATGCAACCAGTCGAAGACTGCCGGCAACTCGCCCCAAAATTGCGCGAATGGAGGTAACGCCGGCAATTGATGAGCAAGCATGTTAGCCCACTCAGCCTCAAGTTCTGCTCGCTCCGGGCGATTTTCGAGGGCTGCCATGGTAGGCACATCTATACCCTTAAAAGTACACTTCTCCTCAAGGGTACGCAGCACACTGGTTCGGTCTGGCCGTTCACTCGTGTGCCGAAATAAATGTACAACATCGTAGAGATCCCGCGGGCGTTCCCGTTCTGCCAGTGCCCTCACCTTCTCCGCGAAAACCTCCTCATAGCTGTAACACTGAACCTGAATTCCGCCGTCTGGCCTATCTGAGTAAGGATGGTGCACTTCACGAGGAGTCGGCTCCAGAACAAGAATCTCATCGCAGGTCAGATCCAGCTTGATACGTGGTGAATCACCACGGCGCTGCATCGGCCCACGATAACCCACTCGCCCTTCCGCAGACATTCCACCGCGTTTGTTTTCATAAACTTCAAATCGAAAGGTATCACGTGGGCATTCAATGCCTGCCTGATCGTAGACCCATTCAGAAATATCATTGAATATCTGTCCAAGCCGGACCTCATCAAGCGTTGACGTATCGGGAAGCGTGAAGTCCAGATCTTCGGAAAATCGATAAGTCTCAAAGTAGCATTTCTTCAGGCAAGTACCACCCTTGAACACCCATGCATTGCCCAACTCTGAATGGTTGGAAATGCCTGCCAGCAGCCAACCCAGCACGTAATCCTTCTCGACGACATTCGGCGCTAGCCCGAATTCTCGGGCGAATTCCATGATTTCCGGCCGGTCAATCAACAGCCTTCTCCTTTGCCCAACTCTCCGGCACCCACAGTCGCCAGCGCGTTACCAGCTTGCTGGAGGCAAGTACCGGGTCCAGTTTTGCATTCCCTGTTGTCATCCTCTCCCGGCACGCATCAATCGCTTTCTGCTCTTCCGGAACCAGGCGTTCCAGCAGGAAGCCCATGCGCTTGAACACGGCACCATTACCCAGTCGGTCGGCATAGTCGATCAGCAAATCAAGATCGCGATTGTCCGATTTCAGATAATTGACAAAAAAGTCCGTAGTCGGCCGCAGACCTCCACCGAGCAGTGGATCATTCAACACATCCAGAATAGTGCGACTCGGATCGGACACCGACACCTTCACTTGACCACGCCATACCGGCTTCAGGCCAAACAATGTTTCTTGCCGCACAGTACGCAGCAGGAAGCTTGTGCCCTTGATAACCGGTGAGCGGTCCCGCGGCTTCTGGGTAGTCATCACCACGATGGTGCGGAATATTTGCTCCGTCAACTCCCAATACTCGGCTGCACTCCAGCCACCGATATAACAGGGGGCATACAACCGATCAGCAATCAGCCAGGTATCTTCCAGTGCGATGTCGGAAGTTCGGGATTCCAACGGAACAGAGACATAAAGCCCGCGCTGCACACGTGACAGCCAACCCTTGCTCGCCCAACGTGCCAGCTTCTTTGCTGCAGCGACCCGCGATACATCGAGAATCGCGGCTGCCTCACCCACAGAGACAGCACCTTTCGTGCCGCGAATGATCGCAGCCAACTGTTTTCTATCAATTTTTCCAAGACCAGATATAGCCTGCATGATATATCCTATATGCGTTATTTCACTCAATCTATGAAATATTACATATAGAGTATACTAATACGGGAGAGAAAGTATAGTGTATATGTTGTTCTTCACTGTTTCAGTGAATTCACGCGCTTCTACTATACTTAATTTATCACACACCACGCCTGCTAACCTACGGGCATCTTTTAGGGGCGTCCACACTCAGTACATTTGACGAATAAGGTTTATCGATTTGCTGACAGGTAAACC
>BTRG01000100.1:0-4681 GCA_036986275.1 Gammaproteobacteria bacterium
CTAGGGAGTTATTTTTTGGGCATGATATGCCATAAAACGTGCACGACCTAGCCCATCACCCCATCCCTGATTTCAGGAAGGCCTTAATCAGCCAGCGGTCAGGGCCATTGACAAAGGCCCTGAAAATAAGCATAGTCACGCGCCCTCAGGGCTGCCCGGTGCGGCTCTGTCACGATATTGATGAGATACTGGAGATCAACGTTGGCGAATTCAGCTCAGGCACGTAAACGGGCACGTCAGGCAGAAGGCCGCCGCAAACAGAATGCAAGTCAGCTCTCGCGCATGCGTACCGCCATCAAGACCGTGCTTAACTCTATCTCAGGTGGCGACAAAGATGACGCCCAGAAGGCATACAGTTCAGCGGTATCCCTGTTGGATAAGGCAGTCGGCAAGAATCTGATACACAAGAACAATGCCTCTCGCCGCAAGAGCCGCTTGAATAAGGCCATACGCAATATGGCTTGATGCCGGGTTCAACCAGACTTGTAAAAAAGCCGGTCAAACCGGCTTTTTTTTCGGGTCAGTGGCCTGTACTACAGCACAATCATATTGTCCCGATGTATTAGTTCCGACTCATCGATATAACCCAGAATACCCTCTATGCGTTCACTGGAGTAACCTTTAATCAGGCTGGCTTCCTTGGCGTTATAATTCACCAGGCCTCGCGCCACCTCCTTGCCCTGTGTGTCCACACAGGCCACCAGTTCACCGCGCGAGAAATCACCTTGCACTTCACTGACGCCTACCGGTAACAGACTGCGCCCGGATTCACACAACACCTTTACAGCGCCGGCGTCCAGCACCAGGCGTCCAGCGACCTGAATATGGCCTGCCAGCCATTGTTTACGTGCCGCAATACGCCCCTGAGCGGCCTGAAAGTGAGTCCCCACTGACTCACCCTGGATAATACGTAAAATCACATCCCTGGCCGCCCCGTTCGCGATCACCGTTGCCGTCCCCGAACGGGAGGCCCTCTCCGCCGCGTTCAGCTTGGTCACCATACCGCCGCGCCCGAATGGGCCTGAACCACCGGCCATGGGCATGAGCGCCGGATCTCCCGCCCGTACCTCGGTAATAAGCCTGGCATCGCGATACTGCGCAGGGTCTTTATCAAAGAATCCGTCTTGATCGGTCAAGATGATTAATAACTCGGCCTCAACCAGATTGGCCACCAATGCCGCCAATGTATCGTTATCGCCAAGACGGATTTCGTCTGTGGCCACGGTATCGTTTTCATTGACGATGGGCACCACTCCCATCCCTAACAGCGTATTCAGTGTCACACGGGCATTGAGGTAACGTTTGCGATTCGCCAGATCATCATGCGTCAACAGCACCTGGGCCGTATGCAGCTTGTGGGCCTGAAAGGCAGACTCATAAGTCTGAACCAAGCCCATTTGTCCCACTGCCGCCAGGGCCTGCAAGTCGTGCAAAGCATGCGGACGTGAAGCCCGGGCCATACGTTGCATGCCTACGGCGACAGAACCCGACGTCACTAATATGACTTCAATATTCTTCTCGCGCAGGGTGGCTGTCTGTGCCGCCCAGGCCTGTATCACCCCAATATCCAGCCCGGCGCCATCGGCGGTCAACAGGGCGCTGCCCAGCTTGACGACGCAGCGCCGAATCTGCTTGAGTCTTTTTCTCTGTTCAGTCATGGACAGGATTGTCCTCGCCTTGCTCTTCATTCATCAAGTCTATGTGTTGTTGTAATGCCCCGACCAGTTCCTTACAGCCCTGGCCAGAGATGGCGGCAATTCTGAAGACCGGGCCAGTCCACGACAAGCCGTCAATAATGGCCTGACTACGAGTCTCCTGCTCCACCTCCGGTACTAAATCTATTTTATTCAGCACCAGCCAGCGTTCACGGTCAGCCAGACCGGTGTCGAATTTGGCCAACTCGACGATCAGTCCTTTGGCTTCAGCCACCGGGTCGGCGCCGGGGTCGAAGGGTGCTATATCGATCAAGTGCAGCAAAACCCGGGTACGGGATAAATGTCTAAGAAATTGTACTCCCAGACCCACCCCCTCCGCCGCACCACTGATGAGCCCGGGGATATCCGCAATCACAAAACTCTTATGCAGACCGATACTGACCACCCCCAGATTCGGGTGCAGAGTAGTAAAGGGATAATCAGCGACTTTGGGCCTGGCGCTGGACACTGCCCGCAGAAAGGTTGACTTGCCCGCGTTGGGCAACCCCAGCAGGCCAACATCCGCCAGTACCTGTAATTCAATTAACAATTCCCGCCTGTCACCCAGCGTACCCGGCACGGTCTTGCGTGGCGCCTGATTGGTGCTGGATTTAAAATGCGTATTTCCAAGACCCCCCCGACCACCCTGGGCAACCAGCAACAATTGGTCATCGCTAACAACTTCGCCGATGATTTCATGGGTCTCGGTAGTATGAACGATGGAACCCAATGGCACATCGATGACCAGGTCCTGGCCTGACTTACCCGTGCAATTCTTGCCGGAACCATTGCTGCCGCGCTCGGCGGTGAACTGGCGAGTATGGCGAAAATCAGCCAGTGTATTCAGGCCACTGTTGCCACGTAAATAGATACTGCCACCATCACCGCCATCACCGCCATCGGGGCCCCCGCGCGGGATATATTTCTCACGCCGAAAACTTCTGCAGCCGTTGCCGCCATCTCCAGCATGTACACGAATTGTGGCCTCATCTACGAATTTCATGTCACACCAAATTACTGCATTGCCGGAAAATTATCCCTGGCCCGCATAATTCATGAAGGGTTCGCGTTCATGAAATATGCGGGCCAGCCTTTGTTCAACAAAAAAGCCCCGCCGGGGATCCAATGCGGGGCCTTTGCAGTCCGTCTTTCTGTGCAGCTTAAGCAGACAATACGCTGACCGTCTTGCGTTTACTGGGTCCTTTCACCTCAAATTTCACCACTCCAGTAGAAGTGGCAAACAAGGTATCGTCCCTACCCCTGCTGACATTGGTTCCCGGATGAAACTTAGTGCCACGCTGACGCACCAGGATATTCCCTGCCAACACCGTCTGACCTGCGTAGCGCTTTACGCCCAGGCGTTTGGACTCCGAATCGCGGCCATTGCGTGAACTGCCGCCTGCTTTTTTATGTGCCATTTACCTAGCCCTCACAACCGGTCCTGCCTCAGGCAATGCCGGTAATCTCCAGTTCTGTGTAATCCTGCCTGTGTCCCGCCTGCTTGCGATAATTCTTGCGGCGCTTCATCTTGAAAATGCGTATTTTCTCGCCACGGCCATGGCTCACGACCCTGGCAGACACATTCTCGGACAATGTCGGGGTGCCGACCTTGACCTCTTTATCATCCTGAATCATGAGTACACGATCCAAGGTGACGTCATCACCCGCCTCGACGTTCAGTTTTTCCACCTTCACCTTGTCACCGACAGCGACACGGTACTGCTTGCCACCTGTCTCGATTACTGCGTACATGCTTGATTCTCCGGTATAAATCCTGCTCACCCCCGCATCCTAACCGGAACGCGGTGGTGTAAAGGGCGGCAATTCTATCCATAGCCCCCAGCCACGTCAAACAACTTGACACTGCAAAACCCCTGCCCCTAGGATGGCGCCCCCATTCAACGAGCCCATTGCAACCGATTCCCGACACATGGACCAATCCACCCTACACGCCCTGGTCGCAGACGACATGCGAGCCGTCGATCAAGAGATCGAACGGCGCCTGTCCTCGGATGTTGTACTTATTAATGAGCTCAGCCAGTACATCATTGGTAACGGTGGCAAGCGCCTGCGACCACTGATCACGCTCATAGCCAGCAAGGCCCTGGGATACGAGGGCAAGGACCATATTCGCCTGGCAACCATTATAGAATTTATCCATACCGCCACGCTGCTGCACGATGACGTGGTCGATGCCTCGGAAATGCGTCGCGGTCAGGCCAGCGCTAATGCCGTCTGGGGTAATGAGGCCAGCGTGCTGGTAGGTGATTTTCTCTACTCCCGTGCCTTCGAAATGATGGTGGATATTAACAATATGCGTGTCATGGACATACTGGCCAATACCACGAATACCATAGCCGAAGGTGAGGTGATGCAACTGATGAACTGCCATAACCCCGATGTCACGGAAGAACAGTACATTGAGGTGATACGCAGCAAGACCGCCAAGCTCTTTGAGGCTGCCACAAGACTGGGTGCCGTCATCACCGGACAGGACGAAAGCACGGAACAAGCCATGGCGGAGTATGGCATGCATCTGGGTACGGCCTTTCAGCTTGTCGATGATGTGCTCGACTATGGCAATGACAGTGAGGTGCTCGGTAAAAACGTCGGTGATGATCTGGCCGAAGGTAAGCCCACACTGCCATTGATCTATGCCATGCGTCAGGGTGATGCCGGACAGCAGGCATTAGTGCGCCAGGCGATTGAACATGGCGGGCTCGAACAACTGGATGCCATCGCCGCTGCCATTGAATCCACGGGGTCCATCCCTTACACTGCCCGCCAGGCAGAACGCGAAGCCATACTGGCCGAGAATGCCTTGTCCACGATTCCCGAATCGTCATACAAAGAAGCACTCATTCAATTGGCGCAAATGTCCGTCCACAGAGACCATTGAGCAACAATACTCGGGGTGTAGCTCAGCCTGGTAGAGCACTGCCTTCGGGAGGCAGGGGCCGGAGGTTCGAATCCTCTCACCCCGACCA
>BTRG01000101.1:0-4568 GCA_036986275.1 Gammaproteobacteria bacterium
TCCCGCTCAACAGCGACCTGGACCCGATGACGCTGTACGCGTCGCTGCAGGATACGACAGTACAGGTCGAAGTGAAACGCCACGGCCAACGTATCCAGCTGGCATACGAAATCCGCTGACCCCTCTGCTCTTGCCAATGCCTTTTTAGCAGCCTGTACTCCGTCCCGGGGCGCACGTAGATCCATTCCCGCCTGCCCTGTTGAGCCTGTTGCGCGAGTCTTTTCAATAACAGCTTAATGTGAGAGATTGGCAGTAACAATGCAGAAACGAAATCACATGCCCGGCAAACAGATGCTCGTGCTGTCTGGCGCGGTGGTAGTGCTCTGCGCCTGCGCAAAACCCTATGTTCAGCCTGAAGGCGGGACCAGGACGATCCCGGCCCTGCATGAAACCTACGCGCTTATGGATGATGGCTACCGCCTGCCGCTGACGCACTGGGTTGCGGAGGGCGATTGCCGTGTGCAGGTGCTTGCGTTGCACGGTCTGAACGATTACCGCGATGCGTTTGCGACCAGCGGCGACTTCCTGGCTGCGCAGGGCGTGACGGTACTTGCTTATGACCAGCGCGGCTTTGGCGAGTCGGATGGCTTTGGTTTATGGCATGGCGGTGATCGAATGGTCAGAGACCTGCGCCTCATGGTGACACTGCTGAAGACAGCGCATCCCGGCTGTCCACTGTACGTGCTCGGCGAGAGCATGGGTGGTGCGGTAACACTCGCAGCACTGGACACTATCGAGACCGATATCGAAGGTGTAATCCTTGTTGCACCGGCAGTCTGGTCACGCGACAGCATGCCGCTCTACCAGCGACTGGCACTGTGGCTGGCAGTGCACACCGTGCCGGGCAAGCAGCTCACCGGCGAGGGGCTGGATATCAAAGCATCGGATAATATCGAGATGTTGCGTGCGCTGGGTCGCGATCCGCTGGTCATAAAGGCGACCCGTGTCGACGTGTTGTACGGCGTCAGCAACCTGATGGACCAGGCCGCCACGGCATCGCCCGGACAGGTCGGTGACACCCTGCTGTTGTACGGTATGCACGATGAAATCATCCCCAGAGAACCGACCTGCCGTTTACTGACAAACCTGACGGATACGCTACCGGCGCACTGGAAAATTATCCTGTATAAAAACGGCTATCATATGTTGACCAGGGACTTGCAGGCTGAGACTGTGTTACGCGATATCGCCGACTGGTTGCTAGGTGGCGGGCGGTACCGAACCGGAGCACCGGACAATCTGGCGCGATTCTGCGCAGATACCTAATAAAGCTCTGACGTGTCGTCATTGCGAGCGTAGCGCGGCAATCTTGTCCAGTCTGGCGCCAAGCTGTAGGAGATTGCCACGGTGCTACGCGCCTCGCAATGGCGACACATCAGGGCTCCCCTAATATGCTATTAGCGTTGGCTTGATTTCGGGCACCAGGTCGAATTTGTCAATGATCGGGGAAAAGGTCTTTATTATTTCCTGCCGGCCACGGGCGAGCACTCTCGCCAGTCGCCAGTCAACGCCCGGCATTCTGTGAACTGCGTAGTCGGCAGGTTTAGGTTTTCTGGAGCTGTAATCCGGCGAATCGGGCAAACCCAGCAGCAGTGCCAGTGCAACCGCCAGCTCCGCCGACATTTTGAACTGGATAACCCACTCTGAATCGCGCTCCACACCAGTACTCAGTGCACATTCAACCAGCTCCAGCGCTGCAAGTATGGAATCTCCAGAACCCTGTTGCTCATCGTTAAATATATCCCGCTGAATTTCACGCACCTGTGCCTCTGTGGCACTATCGAAGCGTCTGCGCACCATGCCGTGATAGGTGTACAGTAAATAGACCCACAGACTCGAAGTAATGACATCACGATAGGCATCCTCGATATCCTCGTCCCTGCCATACCGCTCGAACACATTTTCCTGTTCTGTCAGAAAAACAATCGGCAACCATGCCAACCGGTGTACTTTATCACCGGGTTTACTCTTTATATCCACTGTTACTTCCTCCAGCCGTATGTATATGCACGCGACTATGGGCTTACTTTAAACAGAGGGTGTAACGCGTGCGTTGTCCCGGCCCGCCAAAAGCTTGTCCAGGGAGCCCATAAAGGACAGTTACAGCAGATTCTTCAACTCGGGAAGCAGGATGGATATCGTCCCCAATTCCCCCTGGCCGAACCCTCCCCACAAGTCGCGGGAAACACAGTGATTTGCGAATATTTACTGCTAGTGCTTTTTTGGTTATAGAATGGGTTGGCAAAACCATCCTATAAAGGTATTCATGTCATGTATGCAAACCTGTTACGAACCGTTGCTGGCATCCTCGCCATCCTCACCACGGCCTGGATAGTCATACTGCTGTATAACGTATCCGCGCTGGGACTCCAGTCGCCCAATATCAGCTTCAGTATGCGTATTTTGTTTCTGGTATTTGCTGCGTTGTTTGCCGCCTACATCGCCATTAAAGGTCGCTTGCCATTTTCTGCAGAAGACATGAAGCAGGATGATGGGGGAAAATAGCAAAACAATATCCGGCAATCCCTATGAATGAATCCAAGCCATTGGTAATAAGACCAATCGCGATCATTGCCGGAGTTTTGGTGATCCTCTTCAAGGAAAAGCCTGGCCACGGCGCGACCCGCCTCTATAAACGAATACCTTAAGAAACCTCTGATTAATTAGCAGTTTTCGTCATTGCGAGTATCTCACCCCGCTACGCGGCGACAAATCCGGGAAGAACGCCCCCGTCATTGCGAGCGTAGCGCGGCAATCTTTTCACCGCATACAAAGCATCTGAATTAATCAAGACTGCCTAAGGCAAACTTACCTGGCTTTTATAAATCTTAAAAGTCTCCGCTTGACTCGCTGTTTCAAACTGACTTAACAAAATACCACCATCCAGCCCGCTATAGGCGGCACAGGCACCATTATGTGTACCGACATCTCCATCAATGCGCACTACCTCGACGAGCCGGCCATTATTACGGCGTAACTGATTACTGTTAACATCAGTGAATTCATACACCCGACAGCCGTTGTAACGATTACCCGATGTGGTATCCACAGGCGTTACTACCAGATAAGCAGTCCCGTTTTTTTCTACCAGCGCCGGCGCCTGAAAATGATCATCACCAGTAGCGGCCTGCGCATCCGCCGGTGTTAACAAGCGTCCAAGGTACTCCCAGCTTGCTGCGCTGGTCATGTTGCACGGACTGCTACAACGAAAATAGACTAGGTACTCGGTAACTGGATTGGTTGTGGCATCGGCACAGAAAACAGCCAGATACACCGCGCTATTCGTGGCGTGCAAACCCGGCTCGGCGAACACACATAAATTCAGGTCCGCCAGATTGGCGCCTGCCGCTGATTGGGTTAAATCCGTGTTTAACTGTATCGCCGGCGTACCACCGGTGGGTGAAAAGACGGGCGCACCGGTATTGCCATTAGCAGCCTGCAACCCCGCACCACCAAATAACTTAACCGGTATAGCCGTAGCCAATCCCGAAGGGGTCGAGGCCACCTTCAGGGTAATCCAGCCATAGTCAGCAAAAAACGAGGTCAGGTTGGCATTTAAATACTGAAACCAGATTAATTTCCAGCGCTCCGCGAGCGGCGCCGACGGATCAAATATCAATGAAGAAGTTTCACTCTGCCAGATACCCTGACTGTTAGCCGGAATGCTGCCCGTAGGGTGCGCTTCCGTCATCGGCCCCAGCAACATTTCCACTTTAGGTGCCACAATCATACCGGTATCCTGCCAACTGACACCATTGTCGTCAGAAAAGGCCAGGCGAACCGACACCGCCCAGAAAATCGATGATAGATAATAAATCGACGTATCCACCGATGAATAACTCATCCATAAACGACCCGTGCCAGGATCGTGAGCCACCGAAGGATCAAAAATGCCCAGATCACCTGCACCACCAAACGTCACTCGCTCTGGAACGGGCGCAGGTGCAACAGTCGGTGAAGAAGAACCGCCTCCACCGCAGGCACTCAGAAAAAGGACCGTGAACAGGATTATGGGGGGTCGCTTCGCTCTCACGATCTGTCCTTATTCGTTATGCTGCGACTCTCTTCTTAACAACCAGGTCAACATCACAATTAAGTACGTGAAGAAGGGCAACCAATTGACTCATGGACTTTCGCGTATTCGCAGGATCCAGGAGACGGTACAATTGAGGAACAGATGTCCTCAGACGTTTAGCTATCTGACGCATACTCAACCCACTCCCTTCAATCCCTTCCTGAGCTTCCAAAGTAAGTTTATAAGTAAGGAGTTCAGCGAGATATATTGGATCCTCATTGTACTCCAGAACCTGCTCAATGTGGACTGAACCCTCCTCTCCGGATTCAAGAATATAGGTAAAGGCCTCATTTCCGAGCTCTTTGTCCACAAAGACTTCCGCAATTCGATCATCGGAACTCGGACAAGGATCTGTCTCTGCGTAGGGAAAGGCATAAGTAGCCCCGGAGCGAGCTACCACTGTAAATTCATGCCGTCGATTATTTGATGTAACGCTACGGATCTTCATAGCTCACCTTCACTATCCAGCTCTTCTATAAGTTGAATCAATCTA
>BTRG01000102.1:0-4354 GCA_036986275.1 Gammaproteobacteria bacterium
TTTTCTTTTAAGATGCCCGAGGCTTGCTTGAGTGCCAACAGGTACAGAATGGTGTCATAACGTTCATTAGCAAGATTGCGTTTTGTCCGATAGAGCACACTTTGTGCATCCAATATATGTTTGTTGGTATACAAGCCGGCATCGAAACCTTCCTGCCGGGCTTCCAGTGTGCTCTGGCTGGCATTGACCGCCTTTTGCAAGGCGTTGACTTTTTTGATACCGCTGTTAACGGCGCGAAAGGCTGCATAGGTATCACGCCGGGTCTTGCGGCGTTGTTGCTCATGCCGCTGTTGTGCGACTTTAAGGAGATAACGCGCTTGTTTTGTTCTGACCAGCACACGGCCGCCCTGAATCAGCGGCAGGTTGACCTCTATGCCTACACGACGGCTATCAGTGCGGGTTTCAGTATTTGGTGCAGTGTCCTCATCAAGGGTGTCGCGACTCTCTCTGGCGATAAAATCCACTGTTGGAAAGTGACCGGCGCGTTCACGGGAGACGTTTTTTTTCGCCGCCTCGGCCTCGGCCTCGGCGGCCCGTAATTCGGGGTTCTGTGCTTGTGCGCGTGTGAGCCACAAATCTATCTGCGGTGGGTCCAGGGTGATATCCAGGGACTGTTCCTCCGGCAGTTTGTTTAAACTCATGATCTGTTGTCCTGTCATTTGCCGCAAGGCCTCCAGCGTATCCTGTAAATCGTTTTCGGCCTCAATGGCCGTGGCCTCGGCTAATTCAAATTGTGCACGTGCCTCATGTACTTCCGTGATCGCCGCCAGTCCCACGCTTAGCCGCGCATTGGCCAGCTCCAGTTGCTTACCGATGGCCAAATGCTCGGCCTTATTCAGGTACAGCTCTTCCTCGGCACGCAAGACATCAAAGTAGGCCGTGACCGTGCGGGCAATCAGATCCTGCTGCGCGGCTTGATAGGTAAACAGGGCGCGGCGGACCTCGGCTTGTGCCTGCAACAGCCCCGAAAAACTTTCTGCATCAAATAAAGGCTGTGTCAGGTCGATGCTGTAGCGGCTACTGTGAGAACGACTCTCCGTAGTCGGGCCATCATCCACGCTAACATCATTTTCATCACGCAGGCTGGAAGCGCTGGCCGTAATCGTCGGCAGTAAGTCGGACCAGGCCTGTGCGCTCAATGTATCATCAGCACGGTACACGGCTTGTGCCGCCAGGAATACGGGGTCATGCGCACGCGCCAGTTCGTAGACGGTGTTTAAGCCCAACGCTTGTGCGGGCAGGCTAAAACACAAATAACCTACGAGTGAAATCCGTATGATGGCGTTAATAGGTCGACATATGTGGCTCAATTTCCCTGGCCCAGGCTTCAATACCGCCTTGTAGATTGTAGAGTTCCGTAAAGCCCTCACGCATAAGCAGATGTGCCACCTGAAACGATCGAATGCCATGGTGGCATAGCACCACAAGAGGCTTGTTCCGGTCCAGTTCGTGCAGTCGAAAGAGTACCTGGCTAATGGGGATGTGTACGGTGTTGGGGAGTTTGCAGAGTTTGATCTCCCAGGCCTCACGCACATCAAGGATGTGTACATCCTCAGGTGCGCGGTCCAGCCTTGCCTTGAGTTCTACAACCGAGAGCTGATAGACCATGTGCCCGTATCGGCTTGCGGGTGGCAGGGCGACTCTAGAAACTGAACTTGGGCGGGGTTACCGCATTAATCAGGGGTGGCAGATCAGTCTCGAACAGCAGCGCCTCCGACCAGTGATATTCGCCAATCCGTTTATAGAGACAGGCCTCCATCACAGGCGACTCGCCGACGATAGCAAACAGGCGCCCGCCCTGGGTCAGGCTCTTTTTATAGGCCTCAGGTAATATGGGTACGGATCCGGTCAGTATCACGACGTCATACTTGGCGCCGTGATCCCATCCCTTGGCAGCATCGCCTACTTCCAGGCTGATATTGGTATGGCCATGGGCGCTGAGTACCATGCCCGCCTGGTCGGACATGTCGGAGTGGATTTCGATGCTGGCCACCTGCTTGCCCAGGGTCGCCAGCAAGGAGGTCACAAAGCCACTGCCGGTGCCGATCTCCAGAATCGTATCGCTGGGCTTGATGTCCAGGGCCTGCAGGGCGCGGGCCTCCACACGGGGTTCCATCATTAGTTCGCCATGGGCCAGAGGGATATGCAAATCGCTATAGGCCTGGGCCTTATAGGCCTCGGGGACATAGTCTTCCCGGGGCGCCCTGGCAATCAGGTCCAGTATCTGTGCGTCCAGCACACTCCAGGGGCGCACTTGTTGCTCAACCATGTTGAAACGGGCGGTTTCGAAATTCATGTCCGTCATATTCTTGCCTGTGAGACGATAAGGGAGAGCTAGGGTATTCAGTTTATCGGGGCTGCGCAAGCCGGGCGATGACCGCTAAAGTACCGGCCGGGCTCCGGACCACGTTGATTTGCTGACCATATCCGGGCGATTTATACCGGCATACAACATTGCGATATGGTTAATTGTCGCCCCTTCCCCCTCCGGGGGAAGGCAGGGATGAGGGGATAATTAACGCTTTTACCTGTTAAAGGGGAAAGGAAGCCCCGGACAACTTATCGTTGATAGCCCCGCCAAGGCACACGGTTGCATTTGCTCTGTGAATCCCTTAGCGTGGTCCTTTGCTAGGGGTGCGCTGTCCAGGGCTATCTGGCTACAGCGCTGAGAATCACCCTTTGAACCTGAACCAGATCATGCTGGCGTAGGAAAGCTCGTACGAACTCAGTGCATCCTTCATCAGCCCCATGAAATACCCGCCTTAAGCGAGGAGTGCAGTATGAGCGCCATTCCCGAAGAATTCCTGACCAAAACGGCCCGGCTGTCCGAGGACATTACTCGCCCCTTTCCCAGCTCGAAAAAGGTTTACATCAAAGGTGAGCAGGCAGGCGTAGCCGTACCCATGCGTGAGGTCAGCCAGAGCCCGACCCATACCCGTGGCGCCCCGGAAGACAATCCGCCTATCTATGTCTACGACACCTCCGGCCCTTATACCGACCCCGAAGTCAGTATTAACTTACTTAAAGGTCTGCCGGCCATGAGGGAGGCCTGGATCGCCGAGCGCGGCGATACCGAGCAACTGGCAGGCCCCAGCTCCAAGTTTGGTCGGCAGCGGCAAAGCGACGAGTCATTGGCGCATCTGCGCTTTGAGCATATCCGCGCCCCGCATAAAGCCAAATCTGGCAAGAACGTTACCCAGATGCACTATGCCCGCCAGGGGATGATTACACCCGAGATGGAATACATCACCATTCGCGAAAACCTCCAGCTCGAGACCATGCGTGCGGACCCGCGCTATCAACAACTCCTCAAACAACACCCAGGTCAATCATGGGGGGCGAATCTGCCCGATATCATCACGCCCGAGTTCGTGCGTGATGAAGTGGCCGAAGGCCGCGCCATCATCCCGGCCAATATCAACCACCCGGAACTGGAGCCCATGATCATAGGCCGTAATTTCCGCGTGAAGATCAACACAAACATCGGCAACAGCGCCGTAACCTCTAGCATCGAGGAAGAAGTGGAGAAAATGGTGTGGTCGGCGCGCTGGGGTGGCGACACGCTGATGGATCTTTCCACCGGCAAAAATATTCACGAAACCCGCGAATGGATTCTGCGCAACGCGCCCATGCCCATCGGTACCGTGCCCATTTACCAGGCACTGGAAAAGGTCGACGGCAAACCGGAAGACCTGACCTGGGAACTGTTCCGCGATACCCTCATCGAGCAGGCCGAGCAGGGCGTGGACTACTTCACGATCCATGCCGGCGTATTACTAAGGTATGTACCGCTCACCGCCGAGCGCGTTACTGGCATCGTCTCCCGTGGCGGCTCCATCATGGCCAAGTGGTGCCTGGCGCATCACCAGGAAAGCTTCCTGTATACGCACTTCGAAGACATCTGCGAGATCATGAAGGCCTATGATGTCAGCTTCTCTTTGGGCGATGGCCTGCGCCCCGGCTCCATTGCCGATGCCAACGATGCCGCCCAGTTTGCGGAACTGGAAACATTGGGTGAGCTAACTAAATTAGCATGGCGACATGATGTGCAAACCATGATCGAAGGCCCCGGCCATGTACCGCTGCACATGATCAAAGAGAACATGGACAAGGAGCTGGATGATTGTTTCGAGGCGCCTTTTTATACCTTAGGCCCGCTGACCACCGACATCGCTCCTGGTTATGACCACATCACCAGTGCCATCGGCGCCGCCAACATAGGTTGGTATGGCACCGCCATGCTGTGTTATGTCACGCCCAAGGAACACTTAGGGCTGCCTAACAAAGAAGACGTAAGAGTAGGCATTATCACCTACAAGCTCGCCGCCCATGCCGCCGACCTCGCCAAGGGTTT
>BTRG01000103.1:0-4261 GCA_036986275.1 Gammaproteobacteria bacterium
CGGCCCACAGGCCTGAGCAGCTTCTTTGGCGGCTTAATTGAAGACTTCACAGGGGTGTAAGCACTTTCCCCTGTAATATCAATATGTTCTTCTATTTTTTTCACAGATATAATCAGGATGCGCCATTGGAAAGAAACTGGTAAAATTGCCGGTCTTTTTTTACAGACTTAATGAGTGTGGTATTTTTCATGGCAAAAGATTTTCTATTTACATCCGAATCGGTTTCAGAAGGGCATCCGGACAAGGTCGCCGACCAGGTCTCCGATGCCATTCTTGATGGCCTGCTGGCGGAAGACCGCCACTCACGTGTCGCCTGCGAAACACTGGTCAACACCGGCATGGCCATTATCGCCGGTGAAATCACTACCAGCGCAAATATCGACTATAGCGAAATTGTCCGCAAGACCATAGTCGATATCGGCTATGACTCATCCGAGATCGGCTTTGACGGTAAATCCTGTGCCGTACTGGTGTCCCTCGACAAGCAGTCACAGGACATCGCCGCTGGCGTCAACACAGGCGAAGGCATTGACCTCGATCAGGGTGCCGGTGATCAGGGCCTGATGTTCGGTTACGCCTGTGATGAAACAGACGTACTGATGCCTTTCCCAATTCATTACGCGCACCGCCTGGTTCATCGTCAGGCAGAATTACGCAAGAACGGCACGCTGCCGTGGCTGCGACCTGATGCCAAATCCCAGGTCAGCGTGCGCTACATCAACGGCGTTCCCAGCCATGTCGATACCGTGGTACTGTCTACCCAGCACTCGCCGGATATCGAACATAAGCAGTTGCAGGAAGCCATTATTGAAGAAGTCATCAAACCGGTCATTCCTACTGCCATGATTAGCAAGGAAACCCGCTTCATGATTAACCCCACCGGACGCTTTGTTATTGGTGGCCCGGCTGGTGACTGCGGTCTGACGGGCCGCAAGATTATTGTTGATACCTATGGCGGCAGTGCCCGCCACGGCGGCGGTGCCTTCTCCGGCAAGGATCCGTCCAAGGTTGATCGCTCTGCGGCATATGCACTGCGCCATGTGGCTAAAAATGTGGTTGCGGCGGGCCTTGCAAAACGTTGTGAAGTTCAGATCGCTTACGCCATCGGTGTATCTGAACCGATTTCACTGCTGGTCAACACATTCGGTACCGGCAGCATCCCGGAAGAACAGATCGAAGCACTAATACACGTTCATTTTGATTTACGCCCACGCGGGATCGTTGAATCGCTGGATCTGCTGCGCCCGATCTATCGTGACAGCGCAGCCTACGGACACTTCGGTCGAACTGAGGAACAGTTCAGCTGGGAAGCCCTGGATAAGGTCGATGCCCTGCGTGATGATGCAAAAATAAATCAGGCCGCGACCGCCTGAACAAAAACATTAACGAACAAATAGCTGTTTTTTTAAGCCATACAAACAAATCGAGAGGAAGCAATGAGCGTACAACCCGTAGAAAACCTGACACCGGATTACAAAGTTGCCGACATGAGTCTGGCGGAGTGGGGACACAAGGAAATCAGCATTGGTGAAGTAGAAATGCCCGGTCTGATGGCTTTGCGTGAAGAATATAGTGCAGCTAAACCGCTAAAAGGCGCGCGCATAGCCGGTTGCCTGCACATGACAATTCAAACTGCTGTGCTGATCGAAACACTGGAAGCACTGGGAGCCGAAGTACGCTGGTCATCGTGCAATATCTTCTCCACCCAGGATCAGGCGGCTGCGGCCATCGCTGATAACGGCACGCCCGTTTTTGCCTGGAAAGGTGAGACAGATGAAGAGTTCTGGTGGTGCATAGAGCAGACCATCTTTGGTCCTGACGGCTGGCGCCCGAACATGATACTTGACGACGGTGGCGATCTCACCCTGCTGATGCACGAGAAATACCCTGATCTGCTGAAAGATGTCAGAGGTATCTCTGAAGAAACTACAACAGGCGTTCACCGTCTGTATGAAATGGCCAATGAAGGCAAGCTGCTGACCCCGGCCATCAACGTCAATGACTCGGTCACCAAATCAAAATTCGACAACCTCTATGGTTGCCGTGAATCACTGATCGACGGCATCAAACGTGCCACCGATGTCATGATTGCCGGCAAGATCTGTGTGGTACTCGGTTACGGTGATGTGGGCAAAGGCTGCACACAGGCATTTAAAGGTCTTGGCGCAACAGTCATGGTGACAGAAATTGATCCTATCTGTGCCCTGCAGGCAGCGATGGAAGGCTACCGTGTGGTCGACATGAACGATGCCTGTGCCTACGGCGACATTTTCGTTACCACTACCGGTAACCTGGATGTTATCACGCATGACCACATGATGAAGATGAAAAACGAATCCATCGTCTGCAACATCGGACACTTCGATTCTGAGATCGATATCGCATCACTGAAGCAATACACCTGGGAAAATATCAAGCCACAGGTAGACCACGTCATTTTCCCTGATGGCAAGAAACTGATCGTTCTGGCGGAAGGCCGTCTGGTCAATCTGGGTTGTGCTACGGGCCACCCGAGCTTTGTTATGTCAGCTTCATTCGCCAATCAGGTCATAGCGCAAATTGAATTGTGGAACAACCCGGATAACTACAAAAATATCGTATACGTCCTGCCGAAGAATCTCGATGAGAAGGTAGCACGACTACATCTGGAGAAGATCGGAGTCAATCTTAGTAAGCTCTCACAGAAGCAGGCTGACTACATAAGCGTGCCAGTAGAGGGCCCGTATAAGGCTGAAACCTATCGTTATTGATTTAAAACAAGTTTCAAGTTTAAAGATCCAAGTTCCAAGCTTAAAAACTGAGGTTTTTTCTGGGGCATCGGATTTAGAACTTGGATCTTGGAACTTGGACCTTGGATCTTGGAACTAAACCCAAAAACATTCAGCCTCGAATACTTCCCCCCACGCACAGAAAAGGGTGAACAGTCACTGGCCGTGACGCGCAAGGAACTTAGCAAGCTAAACCCTGCTTTTGTCTCGGTAACCTTTGGCGCTGGTGGCAGTACGCAGGACGGCACCTACCAGACTATAAAAACGATTATTCAGGAAGACGGTGTTGATGCCGCACCGCATATCTCCTGTATATCAACCAACCGTGACACCCTGGCCAGAATGCTGGCTGAATACCGCAAACTGGGTGTCAGGCGACTGGTTGCTCTGCGAGGCGATATGCCCTCCGGCTACGGCATGACCGAACACAATGAACTGCGTTATGCGAATGAGCTGGTAGAATTCATTCGCCAGCAAACCGGCGACCACTTCACCATTGAAGTCGCCGCCTACCCGGAGTTCCATCCACAGGCGGCCAGTGCCCAGGCTGATTTAGTAAATTTCAAACGCAAGGTGGATGCCGGCGCTGATTCTGCAATCACCCAGTATTTCTTTAACCCGGATGCCTATTTTCGCTTCAGTGATGATTGCCGGAAAATGGGCGTGGAAATACCCATCACCCCGGGTATCATGCCAATCACCAACTACAAACAGCTGGCACGTTTCTCCGATGCCTGTGGCGCTGAAATCCCACGCTGGATCCGCAAGCGGCTTGAATCTTACGGTGACGACCTCGAATCAATTCGCGAGTTCGGCCTGGAGGTTGTTATGCGCCTGTGTGAACAATTACTCGAAGGTGGTGCACCGGGTCTGCATTATTATTCCATGAACAGGTATGAACCCGTTCGAACAATCTGGAACCATCTCAAACTGTCCGGCTAAACGAATAACTGTTGATTAGTAAATCTGATCAATCCCGAAAATGTATTATCCTGTTATGAGAATTTTTACTTGATACAGGCAATTAAATTAACAAAACGTTTCAAGGACAATCTGGCTGTTGATAGCGTGACCTTGAATGTCGATAAAGGACAGATATTTGGATTGCTTGGCCCAAATGCAGCAGGAAAAACAACATTCATCCGCATGTTATGCGGAATCATCGAAAGTGATGAAGGCGAAGCCAGAATAAATGGCATGAGTGTTCAACAGGCTAAAGCTGACTTCGGCTATGTCGCACAGCATTTTGGACTGTATGAAGAACTCAGCGTTTGGGAGAACCTGAAATTTTATGCGCATATGTATAATATTTCAGACGAAAAACACCTGTCTTCACTACTGGATCGCTACGACCTGGCAGCATTCAAAAATCAACTGGCAGGCCTGCTATCTGGTGGTTATCAACGCCGTCTGGGTCTGGTCTGCGCACTGGCGCACGACCCGAAGGTACTTTTTCTGGATGAGCCAACCGCAGGTATTGACCCAGTCACACG
>BTRG01000104.1:0-4211 GCA_036986275.1 Gammaproteobacteria bacterium
TCAGAACCATCGGAAGAATGTAAAGGGTCTGAGCCTGTTTCGACGTCTCGCCGGGGCTTTATCAAGCAAATGGGTGGTCTAAGCGTCTCCTCTTTAATGGGTACCGCTGCCTTGTTGACAAATTCGGATGACGCCCAGGCGAATACCGAATGGGCGGAGTGGTTTCAGGGCAATTATCGTTTGATGACAGACGAAGAGAAGGAGCAGGCGATTGCCCGGCTTGAAAGACGCTATTCCACAGAGTACGACAAGAAAGTCACCGTCGACTCCACGCCCGCCCAGGAGGGCGTGCTTTTCGGTTACGCGCTGAATATCCAGAAATGTATCGGCTGCCGCCGTTGCGTCAAGGCCTGCGTCAAGGAAAACAACCAGTCGCGGGGTGACGTACAGGAGACCGAATGGATCCGGGTACTCAAAATGGAGAAAGGTGAGTTCACCGTTGAAAAAATGAATGACGGCTACCCAGGCGGTTATGGCATCCAGGTAGGCGGCAACGCCTACAGCGCCGCAGGGGTTGTCCTGGAGGGGGAGCATTATTACGAACCGGAGAAGGTTCCGGAGGAAGACGCCTTCTATTTTCCGATTGCCTGTATGCAGTGCGAGAAGCCACCCTGTGTAAAGGTGTGTCCGGTCCGGGCCACCTACCGGGAACCCGATGGCATCGTGGTTATTGATTATAACTGGTGTATCGGCTGCCGTATGTGTATCGCTGCCTGTCCCTATTGGGCCAGAAGGTTCAACTGGGGTGAACCCAAGCTCCCCAAAAAGGATATGAACCCCAAGACCCACTACCTGGGCAACCGACCACGCATGAAAGGGGTAACAGAGAAATGCACATTCTGTATCCAGCGCGTTCGAAAAGGCAGATATCCCGCCTGTGTTGAGGTGTGCCCCGTGGGGGCCCGGAAGTTCGGGAATCTGCTCGACCCGGACAGTGAAGTCCGCAGGATTCTGGCGAAAAAACGGTTGTTCAGGTTGAAGGCGGATGCCAACACCTATCCTAAATTCTTTTACTATATCGACTGAGGCGCCGCACCATGAAAAAGTTGATTAAATTCACTACGGATTATGCGGTTTATGTCGCCAAGGGTGGTCCAAAGTTCTATAGCTGGATGGCTTTTCTCGGCGTTTTTGTCCTGTTCTGGGGATATGGCAATTACATGCAACTGACAGAGGGCATGATCATCACAGGTCTGACCGACCAGGTGAGCTGGGGATTGTATCTGGCCAACTTTGTGTTTCTGGTGGGCGTTGCCGCCGGGGCCGTGACCGTGGTCTTTCCGGCATACGTCTACAAACACAAGGCCCTGCACGAGGTCGCAGTACTGAGCGAGATGCTGGCCGTCGCAGCTGTCGTGATGTGTCTATTGTTCGTGTTGAACCATATGGGCCGGCCGGAACGGATATGGCACATGATCCCCTATATCGGGATATTCAACTGGCCCAATTCCATGCTGGACTGGGATGTGCTGGTGCTGAGTATTTATCTCATACTGAATGCGGTGGGTGGTTTCTATTTTCTCTATAAGAAGTATGGCGGCCAGGAGCTGCACAAGGGCTTCTACATGTCCATTATCTACATTGCAATCGTCTGGGCCCTGAGTATTCATACGGTAACGGCATTTTTGATTAATACCATGCCCGCCCGCCCCATGTGGCACACCGGCATGATGCCAATCCGCTTTATCATCACCGCCTTTGCCGCGGGTCCGTCGTTGATCATCCTTGTCTTTTTGATTATCAGAAACAACACCAAGCTCTGGATCAAGGACGAGGCCATCAACATGCTGTCGACCATCGTGGTGTGGTGTCTGGGCATCGCTCTGTTCCTGACCCTGTCGGAGATTGTCACGGAACTCTACCATCCCACCGAGCACTCGGCCGGCTTAAGCTACCTTATGTTTGGTTACAATGGCTTGAATAACCTGGTGCCCTGGTTCTGGAGTTCGTTAGCAATGATGATCACGGCCTTCCTCATGCTGCTGGTACCCAGCATAAGAAAGGACTACGGCAAACTTCAAATAGCCGTTGTACTGGCTTTCATCGGTATCTGGATAGAGAAAGGCATGGGCTTAATGATCCCCGGCTCCATTCCCTCACCGATTGGCGAGTTCACCCAATACTCTCCGACTTTTCTTGAGATATTCAATAGTATTGGCAACTGGGCAATTGGTTTCATAGTACTCACCATATTGCTGAAGGGAGCGATAGGGATTCTTCTTGGAGACATCAAATATGCAAACGGGTGACCTTGGAACGTCGACGACCCCAGGCCGGTCAAGAATTTCAGGTGAGAGAAACATTATGAAAAAATATAAGCTGAGTACAATTTTCCTGGTACCGCCAATGATCGTGGCACTGCTAGTCGTGACCCAATCTCCGACAGTCGCCGCGGAAACCGGGAATGCCAAGGAAGTCGTCTGCTTTGAAAGCCGCAAGGGCACCTCCGAGGTGACTCAGCGCGAGATCGCGGAGGAGCTGCTCAACGTCAAGTGCTCCGATAAAACCGGCGCCGTGCTGTGGTGGGGGGATCCCTTTGAGGGCACGGTACCGATGGGTGACATGCCCATCGAAGCAGACTATTCCCATGGCGAGGCGGTGGTCAAATCCCGGTCTGCGAAAATGACCCTGTTACCGATCTGCGGTACCGCCTGTCACAACGGCACCTATCCACCATGGCCAAAAAACAAGAACCCGCGCAAACTGACCATGCATACGGATATCGTGCCCGATTCACTTAATTTGCAGCACGGTCGCGGCGGCATCTGGTGTCTCGACTGTCATGATGCCAAAAAGCGAAACAAGTTCGTTGACAATTTCGGGGGCACCATCGATTTCGACCAGCCGCAAAAACTGTGCGGCAAGTGTCACGGCCCCGTTTACCGGGACTGGCGCGAAGGTATACATGGTAAGCGCATCGGCGAGTGGGCCCACACGGGTAAAAAGCGCTGGTTTGTCTGTACCGAATGCCATAATCCCCATGATATACAGCAAGGGGCCAGAAACTCGGGTTTTGCTCAACTCGCCCCGGAACCCGCTCCGATATTACCGAAGGGCCTGAAAAACGCCGATCACGAACGCCATCATCAAAAAAACAAGAATGATCACGATGTTGAAAGTTCACAACAAACAGATCATTGATCGATGTAGCTGAATAGCTAAGGAACGTATGCTGAGAATATTTGGTTGGTTATGGTTTTTAATGAATGATTTTTTCGCTTAGGAAAAAAGGTGCAGCCCATGTCGTATGCAGGTAAAGCAAATAAATTCGGGGGACGGGAGTCAATCCGCGAGCAGGCTTTCGCGAGCATCTGGTCCAATGAAATTAATAACGTATTTGCCGATGTCGCCGGTTACTATGACCGCGTTAACCGTGTTGCCAGTCTTGGCCTGATTGACTGGTTCAGAAAGAGCTTCATTTCCACGATCGAAGTCAAACCCCAACAGAGAGTGCTGGATGTCTGTGCGGGCACCAATGCTGTCGGGATCGCGCTGCTGCGAAAACAACCGAGCCTGAAAGTCCATGCAGTGGACCGGAGCGAAGAAATGCAACGCGTCGGACAGAAACAGGCAAATGCCCAGGGCTTTCATATCGACAGCACTATTACAGATGTGCATACCTTGCCTTTTCCCGACAATCATTTTGACGTTGTCACCATACAATTCGCTTCGCGACATCTAAGACTCATTACCGTCATCAAGGAAATCAAGCGCGTATTGAAACCGGGCGGCCACTTCTATCATAGCGACATGCTGCGCCCCGGCAACAAGCTGGTGGAGAAGGCCTATTTTGCCTACCTGACGGCTTGCGTATCAGTAGTCGCCTGGGTATTTAAAAGCAACAAGTACGCCCTCGGTTGTAAAAAATACTTTGTCGATGCGCTGAGAATGTTCTATTCCCCGGAAGAGATGACCCAACTCCTGTATGACCAGGGATTTACCGCAGTCTCCAGCAAGTCACTTTTGGGCGGCGTGGTCGGATCCCACAAGGCGATAACTGCTTCCCAATAAACCGCAATGCCCGACCCCAAAGCTGTTTTTCCAGTCAGGGTGTTGGTCCTGTGTTGTCGTCACCAGACGACGGCTGCGCCTGCTCGTGCTGTGGCGCCGCGTTAAGCCATAACATAAACAGCTCGTAGCTCAACGCAAGCACCACAGCACCGACAAACAGACCGATGATGCCCGAGGCCAGGAAACCACCGATGGCGCCC
>BTRG01000105.1:0-4194 GCA_036986275.1 Gammaproteobacteria bacterium
TCATAAACGATGGTGATCTGGTTACCGTCTCCTGTGCCGAGGGTGATGTCGGCCGTATCTATCCCGGTAAAATAGATTACGACATCGAGCAAACCGACCTGTCGGGCCTGCAACGACCCGCGACAAAGATAATGATCAACCTGGGCAATCCGGAGATTGCATTTAAAACCAGTTTTCTGCCTAACGATGGTGTCGGCCTGGCACGCATGGAATTTATTATCAACGAGTATATCAAGGCGCATCCAATGGCTCTGTTGCACCCCGAACGCATCGAGGACGAACAGGAGCGGGAAAAAGTTAGAGCGCTGTCTGAACAGCACGACAGCGCAGCGGAGTTTTTCATTCAACGCCTGTCCGAAGGCGTCGGTACCATTGCCGCTGCCTTTTACCCCAAACCGGTGGTGGTGCGAATGTCGGATTTCAAAACCAACGAATACGCCACCCTGCTCGGCGGACGCTGGTTTGAGCCCGAAGAAGAAAACCCCATGCTGGGTTTCCGTGGCGCCGCGCGCTACAGCCACCCGTCTTACGCGGAAGGTTTTGCCATGGAGTGCGCGGCCATGAAGCGCGTACGCGACGACATGGGGCTGAGCAACGTCAAACTCATGATCCCGTTCTGCCGGCGTGTGGAGGAGGGCGAAAAAGTCATTGCCACCATGGCCGAACACGGATTGAAACGCGGCGTCAACGGACTGGAGATCTACGTCATGTGTGAAATCCCCAATAACGTGATTCAGATCGACGCCTTTGCCAGGATCTTCGATGGCTTTTCCATCGGCTCGAACGATCTTACCCAGCTGACCCTGGGTGTCGATCGGGACTCGGAGGTGGTGGCTTTCGAATTTGACGAACGAGACCCGGGCGTTAAAGCCATGATCCGCATGGCGGTCGAAGGCTGCAAACGTAATCACCGTCACTCTGGTCTGTGTGGTCAAGCACCTTCCGATTACCCGGAAATGGCTGAGTTCCTGGTCGAAACGGGCATTGATTCCATGAGTCTTAACCCCGATGTAGTGTTGAAAACCACGCGCCGTATTCTGGAAGTGGAGCGGAAACTGGGACGTTCCTCCGGGAAGCGGTAAGCATACAAGGGAGCCTGGCGGACTCCCCAACTACGAGGCAAACGCATGAAGTTTCAAAGAGGTGATGCCGGTGTCGGCATGCTGGTAATCATGGTGGTAATGATAATCGGAGTTTGGGTCGCTTCCGGCCATGGTGGAAGCGGACATCATGCGGAGGAATCGGTGACAAACTCATCAAGCTCGGCTCAGCTTGATTTGCCAGCTGAACAGGTATTGATTCCATGAGCCTTAACTTACTGGCGGTCGAAACTCCAAGGGTATACGAGAGAACCTGACGAAAACCGGCATGAAAATAAATACTTAAAGAGGATAAAGACATGAAAGTAGAAGACGTAATGACATCCAACGTTCGCACCGTGACTTCCGATAACAAACTGGGTGAAGTGGTTTCGCTTATGTGTCTTTATCGTTACAGCGGCATCCCGGTTGTTGATGACGGAAAACTCATCGGCATCGTTGCCGAGAGCGATGTGCTGAGAAAAATGTTTCCAAAGCTGGAAGACCTGATGTCGAATATGGCCACGGTTGATTATGACGAGCAACTGAGACAGTACAGTAATGTGGTCAATCTGACGGTTAAAAATGTAATGACACCAACGGTGATTACCATCCGCCCGGACATGCATATCCTGCAGGCCGCCTCAATGATGGTGGGCAGAAAATTCCGCCGTATCCCGGTTGCTGTCGGTGATAAACTGCTGGGTATGGTAAGTATGGGTGATGTGCATAAAGCTATTTATCAATCCACACTGGCAACAAGATTTTAATTAAAAAACCACTGCTGTCCCGTTAGCTGAAACAAAAAAGGCTTAAATCTCAATGAACTGTTACTGTGCAAGTGCTAGCAAACACTGTAATAGAAGGAGATTTAAGCCTTGGCTCGTCATAGCACTGTATTTTCACATTTGCTAAAATTTATCCCAAGACATGATGAACAAATCACACCTGATCGGCGCAATTTGCGCGTTTCTGTTTTCCTTTATCACCGTGTCAGCGAATGCCGCACTTCTTCCACGCCTTGAAACATCACCGGGCAGTGGTGTCTACCAGGCCTACTACGATGACCAACTGAAGATCACCTGGACGGCCGATGCCAATATCAACGGTATCGCAACCTGGGACGACCAAGTGGCTTGGGCGGCTGGCTTGACGATTGGCGGTGTCAGTGGCTGGCGGTTACCCAGCATGGATATCAATGGTGATCTTATTTTCGAAAATTGTTTATCGGCCACCCAAGAGGAGTGCCTGGACAACGAATTTGGCCACTTATTCTATTATGGTGCAGGCACAATACTGGGATCTGGTATCGAGTCCGACAGCCCAAACCCTTTCAGCAACGTTCAGGCCGGTCCATACTGGTCCAGTACCGAGCTGTTTCCGGGTTCCACCGCAGCGTTGGACTTCTTCTTCGACAGTTCCAGCCCCGGCCAGAGCGTGAATTTAAAGAGTAACCCCGGTCTGTTCGCGTGGGCTGTGCGTTCCGGCGATGTCGGCGTGGTGCCGGTTCCCGCGGCGATATGGTTATTCGGCAGTGGTTTTATCGGGTTGCTAGGGTTGGCAAGGCGCAAGCGCTGACATTTGGTGATTTGACCCTTTACCGGATTGCCTGCGGGGATTCCGCAACTTTTCAGGGCAATCTGGATCCCGGCATGCGCCGGGATGACGAAAAGCGAATTGATCAGAGCTCCCTTAAGTAATATTATATATCCAACCGAGTTTTCGCACACTCTGGGCCGGTTACTGACCGTTGGAATAGTTCCAAGCACTCTGTTCTTCCACCTCATCTCAAAACAAGCCGCCGCTGGCTGAACAGCAGTTCTGCTGACACCACGGTCAGATAGATGATCGCAATCCAGTCTCCACATAGACGCCATCGAGAAACAGCATGTGAAAGTGGATATTCAAACGTTAAAGCCATGATCCGCATGGCGGTCGAAGGCTGCAAGCGAAACAACCGCCACTCCGGCCTGTGCGGTCAGGCACCCTCCGATTACCCGGAAATGGCTGAGTTCCTGGTCGAGACAGGCATCGATTCCATGAGCCTCAATCCCGATGTGGTATTGAAAACCACGCGCCTCATTCTGAAACTGGAGCAGAAACCGGGGCATTCCCCCGGGAAGCAGTGAGCATAAGGATCCGATATTCGTGGATGGCCAGGCCAGGCGTCATACAGTGAAAAAGAGTATTAAGGGCGTTTTAATTTACACGGCGATTGTCCTGTTCGCTTCTTTTGTGTATTAATAGACAACGCCCCCCAGATGATGGCAGCCTGGAGTACTTGAAATGTTACACAAGATTATCAAGCGACCTCCCCTTAAGGATGTAGAAGCATCCTTTGAAGCCATTAACGACGCTATTATCGAACACAGCCGCTGGCTGACAGGCTGGAATAAAAGCGTAGTGTGCGGTAAACCCGTGCCCGATGCTTACCTGGCAATGGAACCCACCAGCCAGTGGGGATTCGGCAAGTGGTACTGCGGCAAACACGCCACCTTTCTGGAAGACCTGCCCGAATTCCTGAGCATCAGAGAACTATACAAAGCCGTGCACAGCAGTGTTCGCAACATCAGTTGTAAAGCGAATAAAGGAGAAGCTGTCACTTTGGGTGATTACGATGCGTTTCTGGAAAGTGAAACGCTATTTTCCAAAACGGTCATCGCACTAAGAGACGATCTTTACCGCCTCCTTTTTTCTTTCGATTTTCTTACTGGGGCACTGAATCGGCAGGCGTTTCTGGAAGTCGTCGAAAAAGAACATGCCCGGATCAAGCGCACCGGTGAACCCTGCAGCATCGCCTTGCTCGACCTCGACCATTTCAAAGAAATCAATGACCAATATGGTCACCAAACCGGCGACTTTGTATTGACCCATATCGCCAGACAGCTGAATGACCACCTGCGCCCCTACGATTCGGTCGGCCGTTACGGTGGCGAGGAATTCCTGATCTGCCTGCCGACTACCGATACTCCCGGCGCACATACTATACTGGACAGATTGAGGGAGGAAATAGCGCAGCAGGAAGTTGCAGCACCGGAATCCCGCAAAATCAGAATCACAGCATCCATCGGCATAGCGCCCATGCAAGCGGAACATGACCTGAGCGAGATTATCG
>BTRG01000106.1:0-4158 GCA_036986275.1 Gammaproteobacteria bacterium
CGTCACGTTTCCTGCCCCGGCCCACATTGCCCGGGTTGATACGGTACTTGCCGAGTGCTTCCGCACAGGCCGGATTATTGGCCAGCAGTTTGTGGCCATTGAAATGGAAGTCGCCGATCAGAGGCACAGTCATACTCATGGCGTCCAGCTTTTCCCGAATCAGCGGAACCGCCCTTGCAGCTTCTTCACTATTTACGGTGATGCGCACCAGCTCCGAGCCGGCGTTCGCCAGCTGTGCAACTTGTCGCACGGTATCCTCGACATTGGCCGTGTCGGTATTGGTCATGGACTGCACGACGATGGGGGCATCGCCGCCGACCGTGACCGCGCCAATGGTGACCGCGCAAGTGGCGTGGCGTGTTATGAGGAGGTTGCCGGCTGACATAGGATGAACCGTATTAAATGAGGCCCAATGATAGCCGCCCCGGCAAGGCCGGAAAAGTCCGGCAGGGCAACATTCCCGCTGGAAGTACAGGTTTTCCCATGGCATTGGGCCATATTGCAAAAATCATTCATCACACCCCGATAAAGTGTTAAGAATTCCAGAAATTTGTCGGTAAATATTACAGAATTTATTGCTTAAATTTTATATTCCTATTTTCAACAGCTTGAATTTTAGTGTAGAAATATTTTAGGCATAAAAAATGAGTGTAATTCCGATTCGATAGCAGGATAAATACTAATAGTAAATTCAGGAAGAAAATATATGAAAAAATTACATGTTTTTGGCGCAGGTCTGATGCTGTGCTTTGTAACTACAGCCGATGCGGCATTGTCCTACCCTGAACCCTTTCTCCATTCCCATGGCATTGAGTATATTGTAAAAAAATTATTCGAAATGCTTGGGGGTCGGCCCGGTTCCAGATTTGATCGATACCCTGGAAGAGAAAAGGAGCAAGCGAAAATGGCTCATTCTTTCCCGGACATTCAAGTTACCCCCCCCCTTCCCAGCAAATAAGTCATGTCTATAGTTCAGAAGGCTCCCATAAAGCCCGCAAATGTTAGCGTTTGGTGATAATTATTTGCCGAGAGTAATATCCGCCGAACCAGTCAAATAAACAAAGAAGACTGGTAATAACAATTTAGGATTTACGGAGATCCTGCCACGAAAACCTGCTGGCTGCAGCCTTGCTGCTCTCTCGAGCACGATTCAACGAAGGCCGCAGGACAGGTGGGTACAAATAAAACCTTTTTAACGACGAAATCCAATTCCAAATTTGGACAGAGAGGTCAATCATGAATTTCAGACGCACAATGTTTATAGTAGCAATTGGGATGGTTGTGCAGTATTCAACCGTGTTCGCCAGCCCACTTTTTTCTCTCAACACTCAAGCCGACTGGCAAAATGCCCTTAACATCGGGCAGGTCAGTGAGGTGGCAACACCATACGCAGCGTTAGATTATTACGGCATTGCCGGTGTCGACTATGCCCAGGTGACGCCCTCGCTCCAAGCACTGAACAATGCTCAATCCGGTATGGACGATGGGTTGCTGATGTCGTGGGGTGATGAAAATACTGCATTACCCCAAGTAGCGGCTTGGGAGTATATCTATGGTGTGGATCCTAATCTGACTGGCACAAAACTCAGCCTTGGGGTGACGCCACCTACTGGCATATTAAGCGTTTCCCTCACTTTAACGGATACTGCGGGTGGATGGATGTCTTGGTTCTGGGATGTGCTTCCACCCGGTCCGGGCCCCAGCGGTGTACCAGCTGGGGCACCTTCGATAATTACCCTTGATCCTACCTTGCATGCAATGCAGGCCAATTCCACTGCTTTTATAGACAATGGTTTCAATCACACCATCGCTATTTCAATAATCGCCGATGAGCTTGTCGGCGCCCCCGCAACGTGGACAAGCTTTCCATCGGCGCCGGTAGCCACAGGGCAACCGATCTGGAATTACTGGACTACCCTAAGTGTTAGCCAGGTCCCCATACCCGCCGCCGCTTGGCTTTTCGGTTCTGGCCTGTTGGGTCTGGTCGGTATGGCAAGGCGCAAGAAAGCAGCTTAATATTTTCATTCAAAGACGGCCCCTCGGGGCCGTTTTCGTATGGGGATAAATGTCGTGTTCCGGCCGTTATCGCCTGTTGACTGGTTCGAGAGGCCCGAGATCACGCCCCAACGGGCAGACTGCGACCTATTATGTTGAGAAACCCGAAAATTTGAGGCTGCCAAGTAGGGCTTGCATCTTTTAAATGCCTGTATATAATACCAGTACACTGGATAAAACCACAGCAGGTAATGCAATGGAAGAACTGACCACGCGACAGGCGGAAATCCTGGCCTTGATCCGCGAATGCATTTATGACGAAGGCTATCCGCCCACGCGCATGGAAATCGCCGACGCTTTCGGTTTCCGCTCCCCTAACGCCGCCGAGGAGCATCTGCGGGCGCTGGAACGCAAGGGCGTGATCGAACTGCTGCCAGGTTCGTCGCGCGGTATCCGCCTGCTGGAAGAGGTGGAAGAAGAGGGTATCCCGGTAGTGGGGCAGGTGGCGGCTGGCGAGCCGATTCTGGCCGAAGAACATATCGAAGACCATTATCCCGTTGATCCGGCGTTGTTCCACCCGCGTGCGCACTATTTATTGCGGGTGCGGGGCATGAGCATGCGCGATATCGGCATCATGGATGGTGACCTGCTGGCCGTACACCGTACCCGCCAGGCGCAAAATGGCCAGATTGTAGTGGCCCGGTTGGACGATGAAGTAACCGTCAAACGCTTCCGGCGCCGGGGTTCCATCGTTTATCTGTTGCCCGAAAACGAAGACTTTGAACCCATTCGTGTCGATCTTCGCAAGCAGCCTATGGTCATTGAGGGTCTGGGGGTAGGGATTCTGCGTAACGAGTCATTATGAATTCAGTACTTACAGGGCGTACTCGAGTGAGCCGGTTATTTTTCCGTACCGTTACGCACTACGTTCTTGTAGTGCCGGTAAAGTTCAATCATTGATTGCCAGACCGGACCGGGCAAGCCGTTTCCGACAGGCTTGTCATCCAACCGGGTGACCGGGGCGATTTCCCTGGTGGAGCTGGTTATCCAGATTTCGTCGGCCTGCCGCAGAGTATCTTCGCTGATATCGATTTCGCTGTAAGGTAATACATGCTGTTCCGCCAGTTCCAGAACCAGATCACGGGTGATGCCCGGCAGCATTTGTTCGCCCTTGGGAGGTGTCAGAATGGTGCCGTCCCTGACGACAAATACATTGCTCGCAGATCCTTCGATTACCAGACCATTGTGGATCAGTAACGCTTCCGCCGCGTTGTTGTCCGTCGCCTGCTGGCGCAGCAGTACGTTCGGTAGCAGGGTGATCGCCTTGATTGCACAGTACTGCCAGCGAATATCGTCCAGCGTAATCACGGCGATGCCCTGTGTTGTGCCCACAGGTTCAGGCTCGGCTATGGGGTTACTGAAAATAAAAACAGTAGGTGTGGCCTTGTCCGGGAAGCCATGGTCGCGTTTGGCTGCACTCCCGCGCGTGACTTGCAGGTAAACCGACTGATCACCCCCGGCATCGGTCTGCTCACGGTTGCGTTCCAGCACTTCGTTGAGGATCTCCTGCCATGCACTGTTACTGAGTGGATTGGTGAGCCGAATGCCATCCAGGCTGTTTTGCAGCCTGTGCAGGTGATGACTCAGCCGGAACAGTTTACCGCCGTAGGCCGGGATGACTTCATAGACACCATCACCAAACAGAAAGCCACGATCCATGACCGATACACACGCATCTTCCATGGGAAGGTAGTTTCCGTTCAGGTAGACCGTGGACATGCTATTCGAAGTACAACAGTCCTTCGTCAACAATGCGCCGCCAGAAGCCGCCTTCCGCAACAGCCTGCAGTGCAACCAGGTCTCTTTCAGTAACCAGTTGTCCGGCAAGCTTTATGACAACGCGTCCCAGCGTCTGACCTTGTGTGACCGGTGCAGTAATCTGTTCCTGAAGCTGCATGGAAGCATCAAGATTACTGTATTCACCGCGCGGAATGGTGATGTACAGGGTTTTAGTGAGCCCCAGTTCTACCGAGTCACTGGCACCTTTCCATACCCTGGCGGTGGTGAGTTTGATGCTGTTGTCGTACAGCTTGTGGGTTTCAAAAAAGCGGAAACCGTAGTTCAGCAGCGACTGGCTGGCATCTGCGCGCGCTTCCTCGCTTT
>BTRG01000107.1:0-3736 GCA_036986275.1 Gammaproteobacteria bacterium
CTGTGCACGCTCATAATCCTCGGGAACCCCCATGTCTATGAAATAGGCATTTGACTGAAATGCGCGGGGCTGAATACGATCAATATTCGGCTCAACCAGGTCCTGTTCAAACGAAAATCTCGCAGGCATGGGAAAATCGGTAAACAGGTCGCGATTCAGCATATAGACTCCCCCGTTGATCCATCCCGGGCCACCCGTGGTCTTTTCCAGGAACCTGGCAATTATGCCGTCAGATGACACTTCGACACGTCCGAAGCGGCCACAATCGGCTACCTGCTTAAGCGCAATTGAGAGTCGTGCTCCGCCATTCCGGTGTGTATTTGCCAAACCCTCAAGGTCAACACGAAACAGCGTATCGCCATTCAGCACGACTACTTCATCATCTGGAAGGGTATCCAGCGCCTGCCGGATTGCGCCCCCGGTACCTAATGGCTCATCTTCAACAGAGTAATCCAGTGGCATGCCCCGGTATACAGAACCAAAGTGCTCTTGAATCACTTCCCACTTGTATGAAACCGCCAGAACAGCCCCATCAGAACCCTGCTCAATCAGGTAGTCCAGCAGGTACTCGAGAAACGGGCGAGATCCAATCGGGGCCATGGGTTTGGGGATTTCGCTGGTGACACGGGCGAGGCGTGTCCCCAACCCGCCGGCGAGGACAATGGCCTTCACCGGTTCTCCTGCTCGTCAAATAACGTGCCTTCAACGATGCCACAGATGATGTGGCCCAGCAAAATGTGTGATTCCTGGATACGTGGCGTGCTCATCGAAGGCACCTGAATACAAAAGTCACAGAACGCCTGCATTTTTACTCCACCCTGACCTGTCAAGCCTACTGCAACAATGCCAAGCTCCCGGGCACACTGCAGCGCAGTGAGAACATTAGGCGAATTACCGGAGGTGCTGATACCGATAAAAACGTCACCCTGTCTGCCATTGGCCTCGAGCTGACGGCGGAAAATCTGGTCATAGCCATAATCATTCCCGATTGCAGTCAGCATCGAGGTATCCGTGGTGAACGCGATTGAAGCCAGGCCGGGCCGGTCGAACGCATACCTGCTCACGAACTCTGCAGCGATATGCTGTGCATCAGCAGCACTGCCGCCATTGCCTGCCAGCAGGACACGATTACCCCGCCTGTAAGCCGCGATACACTCATCCGCAACCTGACGTATTAATTTAACAAGCGCTGCATCCTTGAGAATCTTCTGCTTGACACTGATTGAATCGTTGATTTCCCTGAGGATTGCATCATCTTTCATACTGACCAGCCCTGTGCGCCTTCCTTGGTGAAATGAAACCGATAAAACGACCCTTCCAATGCGGATAATGCCGCTATTACATCAAGCTTCGTTGTTGGCTCGACAAACAACATCATGAATCCGCCCCCACCCGCACCGGATATCTTTGCTGACAGGGCACCGGCACCCAGCGCGCGGTCATATATTCTTTCAATGAGAGGATTTGAAATTGACTGTGCCATATCGCGTTTTGCCTGCCAGGACTCATCCAGGATACCTGCCATGGTCCTTATCTCGGCCTTGAGCAGCGCCTCCTTCATCTCCACCGCGGTCTGCCTGACTCTGTGCATGGCCTGCAGTGATTTATCGTCACCCGACCCGGCCGAATCTATCTGATCTTTGATGATATTGGCAGATTCCCGCGAGCGGCCCGTAAAATAAAGCAGCATACTGCACTCTATCTCGTTAATGATTTCTACACGTATACGCAGCGGGTTGACAATCACCCGGTCATCGGCGAAAAACTCCATGAAATTGAAACCACCGAAGGTCGCCGCATACTGGTCCTGCTTGCCTCCCGCCAGCCCGCAGTCCTTGCGCTCGATATCATAAGCCAGCTGCGCCAGGTCATATTCACCCAGTGGCAACTTCAGCAGTTCCTGGTAGGCGCGAAGAATCGCAACCACCATCGTTGATGAAGTTCCAAGACCGCTCCCGGGAGGCGCATCGGCGCTGGTTGTAACCTTGACAGCAAGCGGCTTGCCATCATTGAAATCCCTGACGATGCGATTGTAGATCGCCTTGTGCAGTATGAGCGGTTCTTCAAGCGCCAGTTCATTTTCGGCTGTGGATTTCCAGCTTTCACCAAGATCTGCCGCGTGGAATTCCACCACATCATCGTTACTGGTGCTGATGGTACAATAGGCATACATGTCGATTGCGGCATTGAGTACATTGCCCCCATACAACTCGCTGTAAGGTGACACATCGGTCCCCCCCCCGGCCAATCCGAGCCGCAACGGCGCACGCGATCTTACTGTCTGACTTGCCACTTGATTCTCCGTAGAATGAAATCCTGCTCCACCCAGATCTCTGCTTCAATTAACGGACCATCCCGAATCGGCCCATTCTCCCTTATCCAGTATATTAACGGCACATATTCCGCATACTTTGCTGCCTATGGCTGTTTTCTCACGGCTGTCCAGAAATATCGAACCGCATCCGGCATCCACTCCTTGCGCGCGAGGCTCCAGGTGTCGATATTGCCATTCTGACATCACTGGTATTTATCCCTTCAAGATACTCAAAATATTACGAAATGATGCCCAGCCCGGTGTTTCGACAAGTGAAGGCAGGACCGCACCTATCGCCTCCCGCCGCCTTCCTGCCTTGACAAGGGCATAGCCAAGATTTAACCGGCCGTTCCTCAATCGAGTCATGACGCCATGTTTGACTGGCTCAGGGAACTCACTTGCAAGACCCTTGAGATCAAGCAGTGCCTGCACGTTATATTCCTGGGCCTTCAAGGGGTCGGACCGGGTTGCGCTGGAACCATGTATAAGGTAGACGCCCAACGGCCGGCAAATCACGCCCACCCTGTGACTCACAGCGCACAGGCGTGACAGGAAATGCACGTCTTCACAGACCTTGAATCCTGACGGAAAACCACCCAGTGCGCGGAATGTTTTACGCGGCACACTCAGGGTATGGATATCTCCAAAATGGTCAGCAACATAGATCTCGATTTCTTTCGTCTCCATCACAACCTTTACAGCACCATCGGCCTTCTCAAGCATTGCACGGCCTGAGGGGTGCATCGCCATCGAGGTTCCTGTCAGGCTACCATCCTCGCGCCGGTATTCGTAATCACCCGTCAGAAAATCCAGACTTGTATCACTTGCAATCCATTCGGCATGCCATCTGAGTCGATCAGGATAGTACCAGTCATCAGCATCCAGAAAGGCAAGCCAGTCCCCGGTTGCGGCTTCCGCACCCCGGTTACGTGCCATGGACACTCCGGCATTGGACTGGTGTATAACCCTGACCCGGTCACCAAATCCACGGGCCACCTGCAAGGTATCGTCGGTCGAACCGTCATCAATCACGATAATCTCGTGTGCCGGCCAGGACTGTTCGATCACCGACTCCACCGCCTTCGCCAGCGTTGCTGCCGAATTATAGGCTGGAATAATCACCGAGAACCTCGGGGCATCCGCTTTGCGCGGCTGATCGGCCCTCATCTGGTCAGCCGCCATAACAGCCCTGCGGGCACTATCCAGCCCGTGAGCCAGCCCAGCTTGCGCAGGCGTGGAAGCTCTCCAAGTCGGGATATCCAGATATGCATCCTGCGCCGCGTCCACAGATCCAGCCATGCCGGATCGCGGGTTTTCAGAATGGTTGCCAGTTTAATGCTGGAGAGAAATGCCAGATCCGGATATTGCTTTACCGCCATACTCAACAGGCGTTCGAGTTCTTCCAGTGTCTTGTTTTTCTTT
>BTRG01000108.1:0-3570 GCA_036986275.1 Gammaproteobacteria bacterium
AGAGCCTACCGGGCAGCTTCGGAGATCCCAAACGTGTTGGACCACCTCTACTGCTATTGCGAATGTGAGATCAGCGCAGGTCACAAAAGTCTTAAAAGCTGTTTCGTGGATCTGCATGGGGCGAATTGCGGCATCTGCCAGGAACAGGCGCTCATGGCCTGGCGGCTGAAGCAGCGGGGGCTACCTATTTTGGAGATTCGCCACAAAGTGGACCGGATGTTTCTAACGCGCGCACGCCGTCATTCAGGTTAGCTCTATCTAGCAATTTACTTGCTCTTCAGCGAAGCGTAGTACGCCGCCAGATCGGCGATATCTTGATCGCTCAACGGCTTTGCCATCATATTCATCAGCGAGTGCTTACGCGCACCGGACCTATAGTCGCGCATCTGTTTGACAAAGTATTGCGCGTCCTTGCCCGCCAGTGGCGGATTATTCCCTTGACCCTTTCCATCGGCTCCATGGCAACCAGCACACTTAGTTGATTGTGCCTTTCCCGCAGCGGCATCTCCGGCGGCCTGAGCTGAACCGGCTATCCCCAACAACACACATACGGCTGCGACAAAATTTACAGTTGTATTCATGTCGAACCTCCAGCTATCCAAGTCAGAAGACTTAAGGAAAGCATATATACAATCATTCAGCTGACATGAGCTGCCAGCCGCGGTCACGTCTGGGTTGCTCTTTGCCTCCAACGGATCTAATTATTTTTGGCCCCCTGATCGATCCAGTCCCTGATAAGCTTGATCTGTTCCAGTGGTAACATTGGCACCTTCCAGCTCTTGAGAAACTTGTTATGCTCCGCAAGTGTCTGCTCCGTGCGCCGCGGCATGCTGATGGAAGGGTCGGCCTTGTGTTCCACCAGTATTACGAGGGTGCTGGATATACTGGAGCCCGGTACGATTACGGGTCCGAATTTCGTTCCTTTCATCACGCTCTCGTAGCTTTCCACGCTAAAGCCACTCACAGCATAACCCTTGCCCCCAACGGCATGACAAGACAGACAGCTTTTTTGCAGGATAGGATACACATCCTGCTTGAAACTGGCCTCTCTTGTACAACCCGCACCCAGTGCGATAAACATAAATATAACGGCTACTATCACCCTTTTGAGCATCATTGTTTGCTCCTTGCCGACTAGATCTAAATTATTACTTATTTCTGTTCAAAATATATTAAGCATACATCCGAAAGAAAGCCATTGATCTACGTCAAAGTCTGGATGACTATGGCGCTAGGCTATGAACACCGTGAGAAAGGCTAAAGCTGCTTAATGGAGCGTTTACGGAATCAGGAAAGCATCAGATCATTCGTAATCTTACCTAACAAAAACCACTGTTAGGCGCGAACATCGTCTCCCAAAGATTTCAGGGTGTGGGTATCCATTCAGTTGTGAACTTGCCGCTTGTACAAATAGTTAAACAAGCTATCCATGATGGCATGGAGTTCTAACTTCAACCATGGAAACCAATTTCAGAACCCAGACTGGTGAAAACGGCTCTTTTGTTTCAGGTGATATCTACCGTCTTTGAAGCTAGCGCCATTGATGATGCCGTTGCTGTAGCCGTCTGTACCCTTAAAGCTGGAGGTTTACCTGCGTCAATCATCCATCCTGGGCAACTCGCCGCCCATCTCGGTGATCTCTGAAGGCAGCTTGTAGAACCACATCTGATAAATGGAAACAATCCACTGAAAGGCGAAGGCCAGACCCATAAAGGCACCACCGATCATTATCACCCAGGCGAATGGTGTATAGACCTTGGTTAGATACCAGGAACCGACATCTAAAATGATAGCGATAAACGGTGTAGCAATAATTACGCTTTTGAGCCAGGATGGCCGGACATAAGCATGGATAAAGATCAAACTGGTTATGAAAAAGATAAAGGTCATGCCAAATAAATGGATATGGGAGACACGAATCAGTGTGAAGACATCCATGCCCGTATCCAGTTGCACCATCTTCACCACATTGTTATAGCCTTTCAGATTCGGAATGTGCGGGTTGCTGCCGTCATGGCACGATAGGCAGCGCCCTTTCAGAATAGGGGCAACCTTTTTCTCAAAATCCTCTCTTTTAGCACCGCTTCGCATCCACGTAATGATCGCGCCGACATCCTCTTTGCGGAGCATACCCGACATGGGTCCTTTGATCGCAGACTCCAACCGCGTATCCTTCTGGCTCCCACTATAGGCAATTATCAGGTCGCGCACGGAGAGACCCGGCTTTCCGTCCCGTCCAGCGTGGTTCTCAAATGTATAGATCATGGCGAACATATATCCCATCCCCAGCACTATCAGGGTCAGGGTATACAGCACCCTGGAGCTTGGGGGCAAACTCAGAAAATGTACAAAACGCCTGCCAATCATAGTAACGCCATTATACCTGTATAAAAATTCAGTTGAAAAAATTAGAAATATAATAATAAATTGTTCAGAAACATCCTTAAGCCAGATCAAATTTGTAACTCAGAGGAGCCGCTTTCCGGGGTACAAGGCGTTCCACATTGATTGCGGCCCATTAACCAACCACTGTTTTCTTAACGCCTTAATGCAAAACGCAGACCGCACCGCCTATCTGGCCTGTTGTCGGGCGTAATAGGCTGCAATCCCTCCCGCCAGCGTCATGAGCCGTGCGGCACGGGGCGCATAGTTCATTTGCTGAAATGCCGATGCGTGAATTTTGCTTCAACGACACCCGGCACACCGGGGCGGCGAATCCATAGCTTGATGTGATAGGTATCTTTGCTCAGCATGTCAAAGTAGTTGCCGTAGGTGATCGTGCCAGCGATCTTCATGGCTTCGAGCTTTTTTTTCCGGCCCCCCAGCCCGAGTTCCATAACGCTACCCATGACCTTCGCATTTTCGATACGCTTTCCGGTGGCGTCGTCGAACAAGGCCACGACCACATGATCACGGTGGCCCTTGATCGGAACACCTCCATGCATCTCGGATTCCAGGTGCTCCTTAGGGTGGCCCTGGATAACCTGGGCCGGCATCACGCCCAGATAGATCGCCACACCATCGACCACCTTGAAACTCTCCGGGGCGTCTGCCGCTTCGGCAATGGGATGAAAAATGGCCACACCGATCAGCACAAGCGCGGCTTTCCAGAATGTCTTTACAGAATGAGTGTACATGTCTTGTTCTCCTATTTTGGACGAGGTCATCGCGGAAAGAGTGCGGGAGAATCGTCGCTTACGACGAATCGATCAACATTGCCTTCCAGTCGTTCGCCACATCGTTCTCGTTCTGGCAGGTTGTGCACAGCTCACCGGAATCCGGCCCGGGAACAAAGCTGCGGGCGCAGCCTGCGCACTGACGCAGGCTGCGATGTATCACGCGATGCGGTGGTGCGCACAGCTCTTCCGAGTTCGCGACCGAAGCGCATGAGATAGCACTTTCGGGGCAGAGACGCCCACATAGACCGCAGTCCGTGCATTGACGCAAACGGAACCAAATGGAAATCGTTGACTTCGTCTCCTCCGGTACCAGCGCCCCCGTGGGACAGCGTTGGGCACAGGTGAGACACGCGCTACATGCATCGCTGAACATGCGGGAACGCCAGGGCAA
>BTRG01000109.1:0-3552 GCA_036986275.1 Gammaproteobacteria bacterium
ACTTTTCTCTCATTGTTGAACAGCGCACCCTGCAGGGCGATCTCCTGGTGGAGGTGTTCCAGGTAGGGTATGGCACGCGCACGGTTTTTGGTTATGATCTTGTTGCAGGCGCAGTAATAACAAACGGTGGCACAGAAGGGCAGGTGGAAATAGAGGGAGAGCGGCTGGGCTGCCGGGTGTTCATTGCTGCGCTGTGCCCACTTGCGATACTGCTGCTCGCCAAAACCGTCGTGAAATTGCACGGCAGTGGGATAGGAGGTATAGCGTGGCCCTGCCTTGTCATAACGACGGATCAGATCGGCATTAAAGGTCAGGGATTGATCCATGGCTGGTATCTCTCAAGCCTGCGCCAGGCGCATCACAGGGTTACTATGGATACTGTAGCACGAGCGATTATGCAGTGTGTTACATATATACCGGCGTAAGGCAATGTAACGCCCTCTCATCATAACCAGGGAACTTCTAATTAATTACCTTGCCGTCATCCCGGCGAATGCCGGGATCCAGAGATTTCAATGACATGGATTCCGGCTACCGGATCAAGTCCGGCACAGACTGCGCCGGAATGACGAATAAAGCAGAGCTTCCCTGGTTCATTTGTCGACGCGTTCCGCTAACGGCTTACCGGTCGTGGGATGTCTCAGCAACTTGCCGGTATTGGGGTTGACGAAGAGTTCGAATACCCGGTTTTGTTTGTCCCGGGCATGAACCTCGTACAGTTGGTGATCATAATGGATCGAATATACTTCCTCATAACCCTCACCCTTGATCTGGCTGATGATGCCCTCCCAGGCCAGCGGTGCTGCATCGGGATCGGGCCGGGTAACTGTTTCATATCGTACCTTCCCGGTCCCGGGATCTTTTACCAGTTCGCCGGTCTTTGGATCAAGATCGATTTCGACATATTGCCCATCCCGGTTACGGGCCTTGATGTCGTACAGACCGTGTTCGAACGAAACGTAATACACACCGGTGAAACCAGCCGCGTTGGCCTTTCTGATTATATAGTCGCTGGACAGGCCACCTTCATCAACAAAGGTTTGTACAGGCACACCCGTGCCACCGGTCTCGGCCCATGCGACCCCAGGTGCAGTGATTCCGGCAAGGGCCGTGGACAGGGCAACGACCATGAAAAGTAAATATCTGTTTATCGCATTCATTTCCGCCTCTTTAACAGGAGAGTAATAATTTGTGCATCTATATCAATGGGCACAGTTTACTTATCTGTTTATTGGGGGTGTTGATTTGGATCAACTATTTTCAAAAACAAGCCGCCCGGTTCATATTAATACGCATATGTACAGAATGGCACTTACTTAAACCTTTTGCCACGGAAGCACACGGAATTACACGGAAGAAAGAAGCCTTAATAGAATTATTTCCGTGTTTTTCCGTGTGCTTCCGTGGCCAATCGGGTATTTTTATTGATGACATCTCGTAAGTAAGTGCCATTCGCATATATACATGAATAGTAAATGGTTTCTGCCTTGTCTCATCGACAGAACCGGCCCATCGCATCCTAAGGAATATCTGATTAATTAACGAAACTCCGCGTCTGCAATCAGTCGTCTACTCCCAGGGGATTGCCAGTGCCTGACGCGACATCACGCAGGCGACTTGCGTCCCGGATTTCCATGGTGCCGCGCGGAGCATGGATAATGCCGGCGCGTTTTAGTTCGGCCATTACACGACTTACCGTTTCCATGCTGAGTCCAAGAAAGTCGGCGATTTCATGGCGGGAAAACGGCATATCAAATTTACATTCCCCGGGGTCGTTGTTGGGCACAACCGAGAGGATAAAGGATGCCGTTTTCTCGGTTGCCGTTTTACCACCTATTATGCGCAGCAGTTCCCGGGTTTGTTTCAATTCGTTATTGAGGGCATCAAGAATGCGTATGGTGACGTCCTGGTGACTTTTCAATTTAGCCATCAGGTCCCTGTGTCGAATCATGCATACATGCGCCTTCGACAGGGCGCTCGCGGTATAGGTATAGGTCTCATCACTTAATGTGTCGAACCCTAATAAATAACCGGGAATGCCCACACCAATGATCTGTTCTCTCCCGTCAGGCATATAGTAGCTCAACTTCACCTGCCCGACGCTCAGGGCAAAGAGGTGCGAGCATGTATCACCTTCCCTGAATAACACCTCTCCCTTTTTATAGGTCTGTTTATGCAGCATGCTTGCAACAATGCATGCTGCATCTTCGGGTAAATCCCCGTACAGCGTATTCCCGGCACACATGACACATTTGACGGCGCATGTGCAAAAATAGGCGTCCATTTTATTCTATGCCTCTTCAGTTGTTATAAGACTCACGCGCGTAGTTCGAAATGTTTTCAAGTCTTTAATTACCAGTAGAACAGTCAAAGATGCTCCGATGAAGTGTCTGGTGGCTATAGCATCGGGACGTGTTGCTGAATGAGTATACTCTACGAGTCGGAGCACATCCTGCCGTTCCCGGCGAGGGCGCCGGTCCTACAATATTGAAACTGGATTCTGGCCGCCATAACCTGTCAGGTTCCTGACGAGCGCATTTATATATTTATAGTAGAGGCTCCAGTGCAGGGGCTTGCTCCGTTAGTGAATGACACGTCTGCCCAATCAATACCTGCACCAGGCGGGATAAATAGAAATATTCATTTCGAATCAATGGGTTGAGTATAATATTTACAGGAGCGGCCGGGAAAGCGCATCTATGTAAACAAGATGCATCTGCTATAAAACTCCTGTTTTGGTTGATATTAATCAATCTTAATCAGTGTTTGAATATTGTATTGTTGTAAGGAGGTAAGCCGGGTGTGGCGTTGCATTTGCGCGTGTCTTGCCAGGCAGTGAGAATACCATGATACTGCCGCAGTCTGCCCTTTTGCCAACCGGACAGAATTGCATTTACGAGTTGAATTCAAGGGTACAAAAATACGAAGGAGAGAAATCATGAAAATGAAGATTACAACTATCGCTTTAGCGGTCCTGGGTTTGGGTCTGGCCAATATGGCGCAGGCAGGTGACGCCGCCGCCGGCAAGGCAAAAGCATCGATATGCGCCGCCTGTCACGGTGCCGACGGTATCGGTACCACTAACCTGAATCCAAATCTCGCCGGTCAGAAGGAAGCCTATCTCGTCAAGGCGATCAAGGCCTATCGTGACGGGGTACGCAAGGACCCCATGATGAGTGCGATGGCAAAGCCCCTGAGCGATACAGACATAGACAATCTTGCTGCCCATTTCAGCAGCCTTAAATAACCCGGAACAGTGCGTGGGTCATGAAGATTCACACCGGGGTTGTCTGAAAGCACCGGTACAGCACGCCGTCACCCAATAAAAAAGCCTGTCCGCATCCTGCGGACAGGCTCAGTACTCCCACAAAAACCGAACTAGGGAGTAAACGGCGTTATGACAAGATTGCCGCTTGCATCAAACGAGTAACGCTCACCCTGCTCGGTACCGGTCAGTGCTGAGAAACCGCCATCAACATAGATCTGTACACCTGCGGGACTACGCAGGAAGTCAACCCACTTGCCTGCAAGCTGCTCGTGGTCTTCGCTCAT
>BTRG01000110.1:0-3528 GCA_036986275.1 Gammaproteobacteria bacterium
GGTATTGCCGCAGACAGGAATAATCCTGTTCCCGCGGGAAAAATTTGCGAATTTTGTCCTGCATGGGGTCATGCCACACAAATCCATGTTTCAGACGATAGCCAATCCAGATAAAGCCCTGTTCCAGCAAGCCGATGAACAACGCTTCGGCATCTTCCGGTAGTTCTTCCGTGACCGTCAGGGTCTTGATATCCATATCATCGTCTTCGCCGGTATCGCTCATAAGCACATCAATGGCACGGCGAAGGGTGCGTTGCAGTTCGTAAGCCTCGGAACTTTCCGAGGAATACATATAATAACTCGTATGCGCAATATAGGTGCCGTAAAATTCATCCGGTACGGTGACATGGACCTCGGTAGGTAATTCAAAGCGATCCAGTTCTTCCTGCAGCAGACGAGCTTGCTCACGATTACTCAGAAGCGGAAAAATTTGCGGTGTATCACCATTCTCCCGAACGATGGTGACCAGGTGCGAGAGCACGGTTGCAATCGCGATATAGGCATGATCCTTCAGATGCTGGGGCCGGGAAAGCAAGATGCGGTCTGCGTCCTTCACATACTCACGCAAGTGATCCATGTGGATGAAATTCCAGCGGATGAGTTCGAAATGGATGCGTTCGGTTGCTCCGGGCATTTCAGCAATTCTGCGGCGCAGGTAAACGATGTGGTCAATGTGCTCATCACGGGTAATATCATCAATAATTTTAACATTGATGGTATGAAAGTCCTGAAGCAGCCGTTTGAGCAGCAGGGGAAGCGCACCAACCCAGCCCGTGATGACCAGATTTAATATTTCAGCATTTTGGGTTGGCTTCAGTCCCGCTAATCCGGCCGGTATGTGCTTGTTTTCGGAATCCTGTTCCATGTTTTTTGAATGCTCTTTGAATGTGTAAAGCAATTCCCCGTGGAGATCTCGGGAATGAATGGCCAATCCCAGAACGGATGTGATTTTTATTGGAGCACGTTCGGCAAGTTTATAGAGTGGATGGGGGCATCCATTTTCGTCGGCCAGAGCTACGAGTGTGATACCACGGGATACCATGCTTGCCGCGACATGTGTTACGTCCAGACTGGTTTTTTCACCCTTCATGGTCAGGAATACGTGGCCGCCACGGATATTCACTTCGCCTTCCCACTCGCATATTTGCAATGCCGATTCCTCGGTACGCCCGGGAATCATCAGGCGTTCCATCACCTGATCGAAGTCCTGGTAGGCGAGAATGTTGCGCAGCATGTTGGCACGCACTTCCGCGTGCGACAGCACGACGGTGGGTTTGTCGTAAGTGTTCTTGTTATCCCAACCGATTTGTAGGATATGATGATGTGAGGATAATTGCGGCTCAGCCAGACTGGGAGATGCATAGTTCAGATAGATGTCCGGGTTAATCTTGCGAATGGCAAGCAACGAGAACGTACTGTGTGATAACTGAATCGCTTGCGAGACGTTATCGGGTACATTGATAATAGCCTGTCGGGCATGATTCAGGTTGACGCGTTTAAGTGAATCGACTTCCTGTACGTTGCCCCAGCGGTAGGATACCCAGGGATAGGCCAGCAGTTCCTTCGGCGTCTCGGCGCTGTCGCCCAGCAGTACCAGTTTCAGCCGGGAGAAATGCCGTTCAGCGATGGTGCGTAACTGTGCCAGCGTATAAGGCGCAACATCAGACCACCCCAGCATGACCATGTGATTGGTAATATTCAGTCGTTCATTTCGAAGTTTCCGCATTAGTCCGGAAATGATTTGGGAGCCGATGCCGATGAAAAAGGCAAAGATAAAAACACCGGTGATGACGGCGGTGATGGAAACAATGGCCATTCTGGCGTTGGGTGGAAATAAAATCGAGTTGCCCGGGTCGGTAAACAAACGGAAAGAAAACCATATCTGGGCAAACAGGGTGCCATCGGTGGCGTCTACGATGCCGTCCTGCGTGTAGTCGTACGGGGGCATGAAAAAATGTCCGGCTACACCACCTGCGATAGCCAGCACGCCCAACAGCAGGATAATCAGGTTGACTTCCTGCATGAACTGCCCTTCGGCAACGACCTCTTTGAGGTTGCGCAGAATGATTGTCCACGGACGAAGCAGACGTATCAGGCGCAAGGCGCGCAGGGCGCTGCCGTGGGGAATAACGGCGAATGCCGGAACCATGACAACGGTGGCAACCAGATCAATCCACCAGTAAATCCACTCACTGATGCGATCCCTGTCGCTCTCGAATTTCATGTGCCGCATGAGCACCAGGCGAATGGCCAACTCGACGGAGAAGAAGATAATAATGACCCACATCAGGGTGTCCTCGGCGAAGAAAGAGAGCAGGATGAGCAGTGAGATAAGCATGCCATAGGTGGGCGAATACATGGCGCTTTGCAGATCGACATAACGAAAGACGCGCAGTGTTCGCATCAGGTAAAACGCACGCAGCAATCGTGCCGCCGTCGCATCCTCGGCATTCAGCGGAATGTTGAACACCGTAATCAGAAGGGAGGCGACGCCAATAATATCAAGTACCAGAAACAGCGCGTCCAGCTTACTGTTCAGGGAGGAGCGATAGGGATTGGTATGGATTTTATAACGCATAATGGCGATGCGCAGGCCAAGCTCAAGGACAAAAATAATAAATAAAATTCCGGCCAGTATCTGGTTATGTATAAATGACGCAGCAATCAATCCAAGCATGATAATGCCAAAGCGGGGATGCATCAGCACCCATTCAAGATGGTGGTAAAGCAAAGGACGGTCTTGTAGAACGGATTTCATCGAATTTCCTTGTCAGATATGAATCGGTTCAGGGCAGTGGGGTGCAATGTGCGGCAGCGTATCAGTGGCGGCTTTCCAACCCAGAGTGCGGTCCATGCTTATGGCGGCCACAAAAATCAGGGCAGCCGGCGTCTCTGGAGCGGTGCACAGGAAATGGTGGGTTCGGGATGTGCGGAAGTATATTTCCTCAAGGTGGCGTTCAAACGGCCTGCCCTGCTGTGCGGATATCAGGTCATCAATTCTGGAGATGACCGGCCCGCGAAACATCTTTGCTGAAGCATCCATCAACATTTCCACATAGGCATCCGTGAAATAATCTACTTCGTGGTAAGCCGCAAGCGTCATGCCTGTATCCAGATCAAGAATCCCGGCAGCTATGTGTCCCGGCTGTTCATGCACCAGATCGTGACAGATTTTCCACAGGGGGTTCATGTTGGAATTTGTCATTTTCCCACAAAGGCACAAAGGCACGAAGAATACAGGGAAAACAGGACAAATTGATTCAGGACTGATGTGAGTAAATTCACTGGAAGTACCCTCGCAGGCCATGAAACAATGGATACATATGCTTTTACTTTGTGCCCTGGTGTCTTTGTGGTCCAATCATTTTCTGTTTGTTCCGACCGTGCCGGATTAAGGGTTGAGTGCGGCAATTTTCTGCGTTAGTGCCTGACTTATTTTTACAGCCAGTTCCGGCGACAGGAAGGAAAGAATCTTGCCGACCTTTTTTTCATCCATACGGGAAAACATTTTAACCACGGTGAGCAAAT
>BTRG01000111.1:0-3352 GCA_036986275.1 Gammaproteobacteria bacterium
CATTCCAGCCACCGGGCATCTCACCCATTTCACTCGGGGCATTGATCATGTCATCCCACATGTAGGAAAAACCATCTTCCGGATTACTTGTCATCCATTCATCAGGACGCATGCCCCAGATGCCATTGCGACCCATCATGTTGCCGAAAGGGCCGTTGTTTCCATATGGCCCCCGGTTGCCACCGAACCAGTTGCCGAAACCACGATTACCGCCCCATGGGCCGCGATTCCAGCCACCATTGTTCCACGGCCCTGGTCTGGCACCATAAGGCCCCGGATAATATCCTCCCGGCCCATAAGGTGCGCCGCCGGCATATGGAGCTGGTCTACCATAGGGTGCCGGCCTGCCATAGCCGCCCATTTGTGGTGGGTATTGCGGCTGTGCTGGCCGGGAATATTGTGGTGGATAATTTTGCGGGTAGCCGCGATTGTAAACCGGGGCCTGCGGTGGCATAGTGTTCGCTCCCTCGCCCATAGGCGGGTAGCGGTGATCTTCATTGGCACTGGCCAATCCAATACCGCTGCTGGCAACAACAGCGCCTGTAAGTATGAAAGCTACACACATTTTCTGAAACATCATACAAAGCTCCTTGGAAGCATATCTGGAAGATTTTCGACAGGAAATCAAGCAGTCATTGAAGCACTTTTATTGCACAATTACCAGAATTCAGTGTTGTGAATATAGGTCGTGGGTCGTAGGTCGTAAGTCAAAATCATGAAGACCTAAGACCCAAGACCTACGACCCTGGACGGGTTTTCCCTTCCTTCTGCAAGGCCCACATGTGACTATAGATACCATCCTGGGCAAGTAATTCAGCGTGCCTGCCGCGCTCGATAATCTGTCCTTTATCCATTACGAGAATCTGGTCTGCATGCTGTACAGTGGATAATCTATGGGCAATGATCAGGGTCGTGGTATTGGCTGAAATAGCTTCCAGTTCGGCCTGAATATTTTTTTCGGTGGCACTGTCCAGCGCGGAAGTTGCTTCATCGAAAACGAGTATCGCTGGCGCTTTAAGTATGGTTCTTGCGATTGCCACGCGCTGCTTCTCACCACCTGACAGCTTCAGTCCACGTTCACCGACCATCGTCTCATACCGATCCGGCAATGTTTCGATAAATTCATGGATATGGGCGTGTTTTGCTGCCTGGACCACCTCTTCTGGAGACGCCTCTGGACGACCATAAGCGATATTGTAGAATATGCTGTCGTTGAACAACACGGTGTCCTGGGGAACCACTCCGATGGCCCTGCGTACGCTCTGTTGTGATACGTCGCGGATATTCTGTTTGTCAATTAAAATCGCACCCTCGGTGACATCATAGAACCGATAGAGCAGCCGCGAAAGGGTCGACTTGCCGGCACCGCTATGACCAACGACTGCCAGGGTCTTGCCTGGCGGTATTTCAAACGTGACTGCCTTCAGCACCTGTCGGCGCTCATCATAGGAAAAACTGACATCTGCAAACGAAACTTTTGCCTGGCTCAGCACAAGATCACTGGCATCCTCTCTGTCCTCCACTTCAGCCCGTGTATTCAGCAGGCTGAACATACGCTCCATGTCGGCCAGTGAATGACGGATTTCCCGATAAACAAAACCGAGGAAATTCAGCGGGATGAAGAGCTGCAGTAAAAAGGCATTCACCATCACCAGATCACCAATAGTCATCGTCCCGTTGACTACCTGATCAGCGGCCATCAACATCATCACCGTTACACCTGCCGCGATTACCAGCCCCTGCATGGAATTCAGCAGGCTCAGGGAAGTCGTGCTGCGTACCGCCGCTTTTTCCCACTGCCGCATCGAAACATCATAGCGATGCAGCTCATATTCTTCATTATTAAAGTATTTGACCGTTTCATAGTTGATCAGGCTGTCTATCGCAGAGGTATTGGCCTTCGAATCCATCTGATTCATCTTGCGCCGAAATCCCATGCGCCACTCTGTAATGATTAATGTTAAGGCGATATAGATAGATAGCGTGATGATGACAACCAGACCGAATCGCGCATCAAAACGCTGCAGAAGAATGGTGATAACCAGGCCAATTTCAAACAGGGTCGGCAGGATATTAAACAGCATGAAGTTCATCAGGAAACGGATACCCGATACGCCACGCTCTATGTCACGCGACAGTCCGCCCGTTTGACGATCAAGATGAAACCGTAGCGACAGCCTGTGCAGATGGCTGAATACCTCCAGCGCGATACTGCGCATGGTACTCTGGATCACACGGGCGAACACCACATCGCGCAGCTCGCCAAACAATACAGTCAAAAACCGAAGTATCCCGTACGCAAGCAGTAGAAAGGCTGGCACAACCAGTATGGCCTGTGTAGCATCGAGACTGTCCACCACCTCTTTCAGGATTAACGGCACACCAACATTGGCGACTTTAGCACTGATCAGCAGCAACAGCGCCAGCAGGGCGCGCCATTTATAACGCCAGACATACGGAAACAGGAGTTTGAATGTCTGCCGGTATTGTGTATTTTCAGGAATGGCTTCGGTACGTCGACGGTGCACGGTGATTATAATCCCATGAATTTTTTTGTATTCTAACTCAGAGGCGTACAGCCTGCCGCAGAGAAAATCCTGTCACATATTACGGACTCTCAATGAAATGCTGTAGGAGCGCCGTCCTCGGCGCGATTTTGCTTCATAAGCTTGTTATGCTCTGAATCAATCGCGCCGAGGACGGCGCTCCTACGAAATATTAATCGATGATTAAGTATTGATTGTTCTTCTTTTAGGGAAGCTTAAAGACTTTGAGACATGAAAATAACATTCCCGTCCCTGAGGCCGGTGAGACTTGCAAGATAAACATGAAGAACAAAAAAGATATCTCTCGCAGGGACCGCAGTGGTTAGAAACCATTGCTGTCCTTTGCGCCCTACGCGTCTTTGCGGTTCAACATTTATCACAAAAAAAAGGCGCACCAAAGTGCGCCACAAACTCCCAAGAAAAGTATTTAAATATCAAATACAATGTAATTTGTCAGGTTATTTTTTTGACACCATTATTGGCTTAATGATTAATTCTTCTTTTGATGCCTTGCCGAATCCATAGCTCGCATAGATATCCTGTGCAGCATCTGTGGCCAGGTAGTTCAGAAAGCGCTTTGCATCTGCCTGATTCCTTCCGTCGTTAAGTGCGCCGATAGCATAACCAACCTTATGCGCCATGTTGTACGGAGCTGGAATCGTTACTCCTTCCACTTTGCGGCCCCTTTTTACGCCTTCAACAACTTCAGTTGCCCAGACGATGCCAACATCAGCTTCGCCCTTTTCTATACGAAAAGGTGTTTCACGATGATGGCGTGAAGTGAACCAGGTTTTACCCGGAACAGC
>BTRG01000112.1:0-3335 GCA_036986275.1 Gammaproteobacteria bacterium
CTTCATCGATGGCGCCAAACGGACATTCGACCGTACATCGCTTGCACTGCGTACAACCTTCTTTGCGAAAGCTCGGAAAACTCAGGTCACCGGAACGCGGATGCGCGGCGCGGCCTTCTGCTGCGTTTTCCACAGCCTGGATGGCTTTCAGCGCAGCGCCGGTTGCGTCTTCGATCGCCTGGGAAATATCCATTGGGCGACGAACCGGGCCACAAGGGTAAATACCGGTACGGCGACTTTCATAGGGAAAACAAATAAAATGAGAGTCAGAAAAACCGTGACGCAAATGCGGCAAATCTTTACCTTGACGATAAGTCAAATTCAGGACAGAAACACCGGCTTCCTGGCCACCGGCATCACCCTTCGCACCTTCGCCATCACCCCCCAGATTCGGTGCACCACCGCCCGCTTCGATATCGACACCAGAGTTGGCAACCATGCCGGTTGCCAGTACCACCAGATCGGGCTTGATACTGGCATCCTCATCCAGAATCACGTCCCGGAATTTAACTTCCAGATCAGCGGTTACTTCCTTTGACCAACCCTTGGTAAAAATCACTCCCTTCTTCTGTGCGCTGCGGTAAAAATCTTCACCATTGCCCGGTGTACGCAGATCGGTATACAGAACCATGGCATCAATATCAGGATTCTGATCTTTAAAATACATCGCCTGCTTGATGCTGGTATTACAGCAATGCCCGGAACAATAATTCAGTTCACCCTCTTTCGGGCTGCGCTGACCGGTACATTGCAGAAATACAACATCTTTGACTTCTTTGCCGTCTGAAGGACGTTTGATGGGTCCCCCGTTGGCCGCCCTGGCGAGTTCCTCAAGGCCCAACTGGTCAACAACATCCTTACTTCGACCGTATCCGTACTTCTCCAGCTTACTGGCATCATATTGAGTAAATCCGGACGCCTGCACAATCGCACCAATATTTTCAGTCGTCGTGCTGCCCGACTCCTGGCTGATATCCGCACTGAACTGGCCCGGGGCACCGCTGGTGCGACTCAATGTTGAGTTGAGGTGAACCGTGATCTTGCTGTCCCCCTCCACCGTCTTGATCATGTCTTCAATCTGAGTATCAACGGGATCATCATAGGGCTCGAGATCGGGGACCTTCTTGTACAGTTTGGCAGCCATACCGCCCAAGGCACCGGTTTTTTCCACCAGCAACACTTCATAGCCGGTATTCGATGCCTCGATTGCCGCAGTCATGCCACTGATACCGCCGCCGACAACCAGGATGCGCTTGTTGGTACCGGCATTCGGATTTGCATCCGCCCGCTTCATCTTGGCGACTTCCGCACAACCCATGCGCACATAGTCGTCGGCCATTTCCTGAGTAAGTTCACGCGCCTCGTCAGCATCGGGTTGCGACCAGATTACGCCTTCGCGCAGGTTAGTCCTTGATAGAGAAACATTGTCAAAATTGAAGGCCTCAATCTTTGCGCGGCGTGAACAGGCGGCAACCACAACGTGGTTCACACCTTCATTATCAATGTCGTTCTGAATCATTGACACACCTTCGCTACTGCAAAGAAAATCATGATCACGCACTACTTTGGCTTTGCCTTCACGTTCTGCAATCGTTGACAACTGACCAATATCCAGCCGATCGCCCAAACCACAACCCTTACAGATATAGGCGCCAATTTTCATTTCATCTGCCATGATTATGCCCCCGCTCCGGAAACCTGATTAACAACCTGGATGGCCCGCAAGGCAGCGGCTGTTGCACTTTGAACAGCACGATTCACATCCAGTGCATTACTGGCACAACCTGCACCGTAAATTCCACCATTGTCCGTATGGACCTGAATAAATCCACTGACATCGGTTTTAACGCCTGAGGCGACCTGGGTAATATCTGCACTAGGCTCCATACCTATGGCCAGTACCACCAAATCATGTTCATTATCGTAACGGTGATAGCCCTCGGTATCGACACCATGCAGGATCGGGTTAGCGTTTTCCTGGTTCTCGGTGATATTGGCGACCTTGGATTTAATAAAAGATACCTTCTTGTCTTCCTGAACTTTCTTGTAAAAATCCTCAAACCGGTCAATGGCGCGAATGTCTATATAATAAATAGCGGCCTTGGCGTCTGCATCATCACCGTATTGCTCACCAATATAGGTGGACTGTTTCAGCGAAGCCATACAACAGATGCGCGAACAATGGCTCAGGTGATTACGATCACGGGAACCGGCGCATTGAATGAAAGCAATGTTCTTGGCGTCTTTGCCATCAGAGGGGCGCAGAATCTTGCCACCGGTAGGACCGGCCTTGTCCATCATGCGTTCGAATTCAACGCTGGTAATGACATTCTGGAAACGATCGTAACCATAAGGCTGAATTTTGGCAGCATCATAAGGTGTCCAGCCCGTTGCCCAGACAATTGCGCCGACCTTGAGTTCCAGGATTTCTTCTTTCATGTCCAGATCAACGGCATCGTACTTGCACGCGGCCTTGGCGGCCTCACCTTCCGGGGTACCAACAATGGAGGAGTCGATCACATAGCGTCTTGGGTACGCCATATTAAAAGGGAGGTAAGCCGCTTTGGTTTTGTTCATGTTGTAGTTAAAGACATTATCGACCTCGGCCGATACCGCCTCGCTACATGCACCACAAGCTGTACAGTTTTCGTTCACATAGCGCGGTGAAATCTTGATGGTAGCGCTGTAGTTGCCCTTGTCGCCGGAAATCGCTGACACTTCTGCCATCGTGACAACCCGGATACGTTTGTTAAATCGCAAACGTCGGATATTAATTTCCAGACCACAAGTTGGAAAACATAATTTTGGGAAGTACTTATAGAGTTGACTTACACGGCCACCGAGTGCCGGTGATTTTTCTATCAGTACAACATTTTTACCGCATTCAGCGGCTTCGATGGCTGCGGTCATCCCGCTTATACCACCCCCGACAACCAGTATGGTCTCATTTGTTGCGACGACATCCGTCATTGATACCCCTCCAACACGGATAGTTATTAAGTATGCGTACCCGAAAAGACGGCAACCATACCCTGCCTCACGGGCCTATACCAGCGGTTCACTTAAATAGCTGGATTGATATTTCGTATACGCGGATAGAATGATTATATCGATAACTGAAATACCGACCAGGGTTTGATAAATGTCTAAAAAACAAGCAGTTTCCCCCAACCTGACAACCCGGACAATCCTTGTCACCCCCTCCCCTTAAAAAAATCGAGCAAGGATTCAGGGGTTAAAATGGCGCCCCTCAACCCGGGTTGGGGTGCCTCTTTTAGAATTCCTGATTGCAGAACATAGCCTGGGAGTTAGTCTTAAGAACTACCCTGGTAAAC
>BTRG01000113.1:0-3238 GCA_036986275.1 Gammaproteobacteria bacterium
GTGCCCACCAGCAGGCGTGATTGATAGCTCACACCATCGATCACAAGGGCATCCTTGTCTGAAATTTCTTTGCTTACTTGTGACGCCTTTGCGTTCATTAGCCACCCCCTATGGCGTGGATCACTTCCACGCGGTCTTGTTCATTGAGTCGGAACGTCTCGTGTTCGGCCCGGGGCACAATCTCGCGATTGACCTCCACGGCCACACGCTTGCCCACCAATTCCATTTGCTTCAGTAACGCGGCAACAGTGAGTTGATCCGGGACAGGCGTTTTATCGCCATTCAGGAAAATCTGCATGTGTATACGTACAGGGGAAGACATCTTGCGCGCAACTATATTGTATTGGCCGCAACCGTCCAATAGTTGTGTACTTCTTCTTTGTAAATCAGGGGTCTGGGGCGGGTCAGAACAGCTCGACTTCACCGGCGGCGGAATCGGTGGAATCATTGCCCAGGCCTTGCGTAACCACGGTGGGCAGGTACTCATAGGCCTGGACGCCATTGCCCCCACCCTGCTTGACAAAATGCAGGGCCTTGGCGGCCTTGTCAATAATATGTGTCAGCAACTCTCTCCGGGTAATCTCTACTGCACCAATGCTGATTACACGTATCCCTGCCTGGGGGTGCCGGTACTCTTCCATTTTCTTTCTGAACCGATCCAGCACCAACATGGCAAGGTCCAGTTCGACATCTCGCAGCAATACGATAAATTGCCCACCTGCATAGCGGCACAAGACATCGTCCACACGGAAACACCGTGAAATCATCTGCCCTGTATGAAGAACCACCTCATCCCCATACATATAACCCAGCTCGTTATTCACGTCTCGCAACTGGTCTATGTCTATCATCGCGCAACACAAATGTTCACAGCGATCATCCTTATCTGCAGCACGGCGGCCGGCATAATCGAGCATTCGATGGGCACGGCTTTCAAAGGCCCGACGATTATAGAGCCCGGTCAAGGTGTCCTGTTCATTGCGCCGAACCAGCCACATCAGGTTACCCAGGACCCTGGCCATCAGGGACACGAATTCCCTGTCGCTTTCACTGGTCGGCATAGCCTCGATGACAAAGACCCCTACGGCGTGACGACCACTGGCAATCGGCACCACCAGCAACGAGACGCCGTTTTCTTTCGAGGTAAGCCATTCATTATTTTGAACGGCACGACTCCAGTCCGGTTTTTCCTCCATGGGAATGGCCACGGATTGATCATCCAGTAAATCACGAAAAACCGTGTCCTTGCGCTCATTGGCATTCAGCGCCAGGTGCAGGCGCCCGCCCTCCAGATCGTAATACCTGACCTGCGTACCTGCTAAATAGGAATGCAAGGCCCATACGGCGGTACGCGCCAAAGCATTGGGCTCCTGGCACGCGGTGAGCCTCAGGACCATATCTGATGTGAGTTGTACCGCCATACTCTTAATTCCATGATTAATAACCAGAAATTAATTCTTAGTTATTGTCTCTGTCATTTCGACATTCCGAATCAATTCTTGAATATATGACGGATTACTGCGCCAAACTGGCAGACACTGAATAAAAACGGTATATATCAAGCGTATTTTCGCGGGTGTAGTTCAATGGTAGAACTTCTGCTTCCCATGCAGATAACGTGGGTTCGATTCCCATCACCCGCTCCAGACTTTCATCAACCCGCATAATTCATGAAGGGTTTGCGTTCAGGGGCAAGCTGGCAAAGCAGGTTGGACGATCGCTCGAAAAAGCATAGCCGTCGCTATGGTTTGAGAGGGATCGTTCAAGATGCGAAGCCAGATGGTTCCTGAACGTGAACAGGACAAAGTGTACTTTTTGAAAACGGTTAAATATATGCTGTTGTCGCTTGTGTGCCATTGTATTAAACAATATCGGGTCTGCCTTCATGAAATATGCGGGTTAACCCTGTACACATGAAATCCATACACAAGCGCTTGCTGGACTGGTATGACCTACACGGCCGTAAGAACCTGCCCTGGCAATGGCGTGGCCAGGCCTATCCTGTCTGGATCTCGGAAATCATGTTGCAGCAAACCCAGGTCAATACCGTTATTCCTTATTTTCAGCGTTTCATGAAGCGATTCCCGGACATCAAGACATTGGCCGGCGCACCCCTGGACGATGTGCTGCACCACTGGACCGGCCTGGGCTATTACGCCCGGGCGCGCAATCTGCACAAGGCGGCGCAGTGCATCACAGCCGAGCACAACGGATTGTTCCCGGCCAACCTTGAGGCCGTCGTGGCACTGCCCGGCATAGGCCGCTCTACGGCCGGCGCCATCCTGGCCTTTGCCCACGGCCAGCGTCATCCGATACTGGATGGCAACGTCAAGCGTGTGCTCACCAGGCTGCATGCCATCCCGGGGTGGCCCGGAGAGCGCTCGGTAGAGCTACAACTCTGGGACAAGGCGGACTTCCACACCCCATATGAAAGGGCGGCGGACTATACCCAGGCCATCATGGATCTGGGGGCAACCGTTTGCAGGCGCGGCAAGCCGGACTGTCCGGCCTGTCCCCTGAGGCGGAGCTGCCTGGCCCGCAAGACCGGACGGGCGCATGAATACCCCCATCGCCGGCCCCGCAAGACCCTGCCGGAGAAAACCGTTGTCATGCCCATGGTACTGAACGGGGACCGGGTGCTACTCCAGCAACGGCCCCCAAGCGGGATCTGGGGCGCACTCTGGGGCTTCCCGGAATGCCCACGGGAGGTCGACATACCGAGCTGGTGCCGACAGCACCTGGGGCTTACGGTCACAGCCGCTGCCGCCTGGCCCACCGTACGCCACAGCTTCAGCCATTATCGATTGTTGATTGTGCCAGTACCCGCACAGTTAAAACGGGCTCAGGACAGGGTCATGGAGTGCCCGAGGGCAGTCTGGTATAACCTCAACGGCCCGGACGACCGAGGATTCCCGGCGCCGGTGAAAAAGCTGATGGATAAACTGAGGAAAGCGTTATGAGTCGTATGGTGCAATGCGTGAAACTGGGCAAAGAGGCCGAGGGCCTGGAATACCCCACCTACCCCGGTGACCTGGGCAAGCGCATCTGGGAGAGCGTCTCCAAGGAAGGCTGGGATCTGTGGCTGGGTCACCAGACCATGCTCATCAATGAATACCGCCTCAGCCCACTGGACCCCAAATCGAAAGCATTTATTGCCAAAGAGATGGAGAACTTCTTTTTTGGCGAAAACAGCGCGCTGCCCCCGGATTTCACCCCACCGGGCAGCAAGTAGTCTTAA
>BTRG01000114.1:0-3222 GCA_036986275.1 Gammaproteobacteria bacterium
AAGATTGACGAGATAAGTAACAATATTCCCGTGAGTAATGGGACTTATTGTGGTCATGCTGTAAATCCTGTCTGGATATTGGTTCTTATTTAATTAAAGGTACACCCATGAGCAATACATTCGTCGCTATCCTGATGGGATCGGACTCCGACCTCAAGACCATGAACGCCACGATCGAAGTACTCGACGTCCTGGGCGTTGCCAGTGAAGTCAAGATCACCTCGGCCCATCGCACGCCGGATGCCACCCACGCCTATGTCAAAGACGCCGACGCGCGCGGTTGTGGTGTCTTTATATGTGGCGCCGGTTTGGCGGCCCACCTGGCCGGGGCCGTGGCCGGGCTGACCCTCAAGCCCGTCATCGGCGTGCCCATGGATACCGGCCCGTTGGACGGGATGGATGCATTGTTATCCACCGTGCAAATGCCCGGCGGTATCCCGGTGGCCTGCGTCGCCATCGGCAAGGCCGGCGCCAGGAATGCCGGTTATCTGGCGGCACAAATCCTGGCTACGGCTGACGACACCCTGACGGACAGACTCATTACCGACCGCAAGGCCATGGCCGAACAGGTCGTTGCCAAGGATGCTGCGCTCCAGAAGGAGTTAGGCAAGTAATTGAACGCGGGAGACCTGGGCCGTGCCGCCGATATAATTCGTCAGGGTGGCGTCGTTGCCTATGCCACGGAATCCAGTTTTGGTTTAGGTTGTGATCCATTTAATCGCGACGCGGTCAGACGTATTCTGAAATTTAAATCCCGTCCCGCGGATACGGGCTTGATCATTATTGCCGCCACCGTCGATCAAGCGTGTGTCCTTGCCAGCGAAATCCCCGACAAGGTCCTGGCCACCTGGCCCGGCGCCCACACCTGGTTGCTACCCCCGGCGGACAAAACGCCATTCTGGATCAAGGGCAGGCACCCACGCGTCGCCATACGCATACCGGCCCATGTCCAGGCACGGGCATTGTGTCATGCTGCCGGCATGGCCATAGTCTCGACCAGCGCCAACCGTCACGGCCAACAGCCCATTAAAACCTACCGCGAGGCCTGCCGCCGACTCGGCAGCCAGGTGGACTACATCCTTCCGGGATTCATAGGCAAGAGCAAAAAACCCTCCCTCATTCAGGATGCGGTTACGGGTGACATAGTCCGGGGTTGAACAGCAAAGTTTGCCGCTGTTTTTTTACTACTGCCCTATTTCTCTTTTCGCACGCCTTTGAAAGGCTTGTTATCCGCCTTTTGATCGATAAATCGACCAGAATCTGCATCACGCTTGACCCAATGATTCGTATGGGGATTATATGTTTGTGAGCGATCACGAACAACGCCTTTGCGATGGCCATCGCCAGGAGGAGGATTTGTTGCCATAGCCATAACCTCTTGTTTCATAATATGAATTAATTTCAAAAAGTGTTGCTTTGTTAGCAACACTTCGCTAAAGTTTACAATATACCAATAATTTATCAAGTTTTGTAAACTCTGGAGTCCGTCATGATTGGAGATCGCATCAAGCAGGCCCGCAAAGCCGCGGGTCTGTCACTGCGCGCCCTGGCTGAAAAGGCCGGGGTTTCCGCTATGGCCATTTCCAAGTACGAGAACAACCAATCAGTTCCATCATCGGGCGTGATGCTGAATATCGCTAAGGCGCTTAGCGTGCGCACAGAATATTTCTTTCGTCACGTATCGGTCGAACTCGAAAACGTCAATCATCGCGAACACGAGAAACTGCCCATGAAGGAGGAACTAAAAGTCCGCGCAGATGTGGCGGAGCAGCTTGAGCGCTGGTTGATGCTTGAAAAATTCCATCCGGCCCCTTGGTCGAAGCCGTTTGAATTACCGCCGGATTTGCCTGGCAAAATATCGGATTATGACGAGATCGAAACAATCGCGACCGGTCTACGAAAGTACTGGAATCTGGGTATGAATCCTATCCCGGATCTTATCGATTCTCTCGAAACCAAGGGCATCAAGGTCTTTATTACAAAATATGACGGCCACAAAAACTTCAACGGCCTGTCTGCTACTGTTAACGGCGCGCCTGTCGTTGTCGTAGGTAAGCACTGGACCGGCGATCGCCAGCGTTTTACTCTGGCCCATGAGCTGGGGCATCTGGTACTGCATGGCCGGTTGTCGACAGGGCTTGACGAAGAAACCGCTTGTCATCGCTTTGCCGGCGCCTTTATCGTACCAAAGGAAATGGTCATGGGCGCGCTTGGCGAGCGCCGTACATGGCTGGAACCGCAGGAATTGATGATGTTAAAGCACGAGTGGGGCCTCAGCATGCAGGCCTGGTCCTATCGCGCCCATCACCTTGGTATTACCAGTAAAGAAGCGCACAAGGAAATCTGGCGTAGTTATCTGCAAGTATGGAAAAAGGCGCAGTGCGAGCCGGACCCGCAAGTACCACAGGAAAAAACGCGCCTGTTCGCGCAATTCGTCTACCGGGCACTTGCGGAAGACATGATCAGCGAGTCCAAAGCGGCTGAACTTATGGCTATGCCGCTTGTAGAGTTTCATGCCTGCCGCATGCTGAATTGTCCGGATGCCACCGATCCGGATATCGCTGAAAAACTGGGTCCCGGTATTGAAACTCAATACTTAAAAGATAGTACAACGAGTACCGGCACCAATGTAAAACGTGGCAATCGAACAGGACAATTTATTGGTAAAAAACCGGTCAAATCGGGGATTGTGAAAAACAAGAAACGAGCCTGAAAGAACGGATGCTGATTATCAGCGACAGTAATATATTTATCGATATGGAGGTCGGTGGGCTGACACGGCGAATTTTTCAGTTGCCGGAGTCCATTGGAACGCCCAACGTTCTTTATGATGAAGAGCTGGCAATTCAGCATCCAGAACTACCTGTACTGGGGCTATTGATACTGGATGTGCAAACAGAATATATGTTGCTCGCAGACCGGTGGCAGGACTGCTATCCCGATCCGACCTTTAACGACCTGTCCGCCATGGCGTTGGCCAAGCAGGAACAATGCCCATTGCTAACAGGTGATAAGCAACTACGAATTGCAGCCGCTTGTGAAAGCATAGAAGTACACGGCACTTTGTGGTTAATGGAAAGGATGTATGGTGAAGGTATTATCAATCTGAAACGTTCAGAACAAGCCTATGCAGAAATGTTACGTGTTAAAAGGCGCTTGCCATGGGATGAAGTTGAAAAACAGATAAGTAAGTGGAAAAAGTAAAAACTTTTTAGATTCTTA
>BTRG01000115.1:0-3165 GCA_036986275.1 Gammaproteobacteria bacterium
TAGGAACGATTTCTATCATAATAGTTGGAATGTCTATGGATTGATCTTTTATGATGGACAATCCCAACGAGAATAGGGGTCAAGGCATTGCTGTCCCACTTACTATGCGAAGCGTCATGCCGGAAACTCGAAGGAATCGTAAAACATTTGCCCTTCTTTCAGGCCATGTTCGCTAACCCCTGTTCTTCAACGATATATTTATATATATTGGTACTGAGCTCCAGATTGTCCGGTTCATAATTCCTTCGTCATATATCGAGAAATCGATGGGGACAGGTTGCTATGATACGAAGCCAAAATTGGGATCATGCAAAGCGCACTCTGTTTGATGCCGTGCTCATCGGCGGGGGCATTAACGGCGCCTGCCTCTATCACCATCTGTGCCGCCAGGGACTTAAGGTCCTGCTTGTCGATAAAGGTGATTTTGCCTGTGGCAGCAGCCAGTCATCGGGCATGATGATCTGGGGTGGCCTGCTCTATCTACGCAACCTCGATTTATTCTCGGTAAACCGTTTTTCCAGGGCCCGCGATAAAATGATCAAGGACCACAGTCAATGGGTGTCGCCGCGCTTATTCCGTTATCTACCGGCCATGCGAAACGGGCGCAACAAGTACCTTGTCCTCTCGGGCCTGTATCTTTACTGGCTGTTTGGCCACTTTCAACGCAAGCTGCCCGTTACGCAGGATGTGTTTCGCGAAGAGGGGCTGATTAAAAATAACAGTATCAAGGGCTCCCTGCTTTATGAAGAAGGCTGCCTCAAGGATTCGGACAGCCGTTTTGTGCTGCACTGGATTACTTCACATCACTCAGCCACACACATCCCCATCAATTACTGCTCTGTGGAAGGCGGCAGCTTCTCCGCTAAAGAAAAAATATGGTATTTGAATTTAAAGGATACACTCAGTGGTGAAGAGACCATCGCGCAAACCAGAATGGTCATTAACTGCGCCGGTGTATGGACCGACAGCATTAATCAACAATTTGGCATCGAGTCGCCATGCAAGCATGTGTTCAGCAAAGGGGTTTACCTCGGCCTCAAACGTCCGGCAAATCACCATCTGCCGATGATATTGGAAATGGGTCAGCACGGTGATGTGCTCACGTACGTGCCCTGGGGGCCTGTTTCCATGTGGGGACCCACCGAGACCACGGTGAAAAATATTGAACAGGGTTATACCGCCAACAAAGACGATGTGTCCTTTCTGCTGGACCGTGCCAATGCCTGCCTGGAAACCGGTGTAAACCCGGCCGATATCATTTCCCTGCGCTGCGGTATTCGGCCGCTGATGGTCGGGGCCTCCTTTAACAAGGATTGTTACCCGCTGAATATCTCGCGCCGGCACAAGATCGTTAAAGACCCCCACAAACAATGGATATCAGTCTATGGTGGAAAAATCACCAGTTGTGTACCACTTGCCCAAAAGGTGACGGCCATGGTTTGTGGCTTAAAGGTTGGGGATTGCAACCCCTCCAAACCCCTGGATAAGATAGCAGACGTAATGACATCGACAACGTATCCCACCGTCCCCGGCAAAATACCCGGTGTGGAGTGGAGTATGCGCCATGAATACTGTCTGACCCTGGAAGACTATCTGCGCCGCCGCACCAATATTGCACAATGGGTTCCACGGCAAGGCCTGGGCAACAATAACGAATATCTGGGCCAGATCAAAAAGATTGCCCTCAAGCTGCATCAGCATAATGAAGCACGGGCGGCGACGGCCGTGCAACACTATCAACAATCGGTGAACACCCGCTTTGATGCCGTGATTAATGAACTCAGGTAAGCTTATGGACTCAATGAATACACAGTTACCCGCCATAACGGGAGGAAAACCGGCTGTCACCCTGGATCAGCAACGGGCAAACCGCTGGCCGATACTGACCCGTGAAGACGAAGAGGCCGTCCTCAGCGTGATGCGCGATGGCGATCTCTCCACACATACCGTTATCCGGGACCTGGAGCTGGACTACACAAACTTTACCGGTCGCAAATATGCGCTGACCCACTGTAACGGTACCGCCGCCCTGTTGGCGGCATTCTACGCCCTGGAGCTGGAACCGGGCGATGAGGTTATTGTGCCCTCCGCCACCTTCTGGGCCTCAGTGCTACCGATGCTCTGGCTGGGCGCGATCCCCGTTTTTTGTGAAAGCGAACCGGATCGGCTGGGGCCCGATCCGGTCGACATTGAACAAAAGATTACCGAGCGAACCAGGGCCATAGTGGTCGTGCATCTTTGGGGGCTGCCGGCGAAGATGACGGAGATAAACCGCATCGCCAGGGAGCATAATTTAAAAATTATCGAGGATGCCTCCCATGCCCATGGTGCCTACTGGAATGACCGGCCCTGTGGAACACTGGGCGACATTTCTGTATTCAGCCTGCAAGGTGACAAGCTGGCACCGGGCGGTGAAGGTGGTGTTCTGTTATGTGATGATTACAGCTACTACGAAAAGGCCACCTGTCTTGGCGACATCACACGAATTATCGAGCTGGAGACCGCCGCGCGCCGTTTTGCCGCAACCAGCTTCGGAATCAAAACGCGCATTGCGCCGCTGTCTGCCGCCATCGCCAGGGTACAACTCAAACATCTTGCCGAACGCAATGCACGACGCAACAAAAACCTCAGCACTCTCTCCCGGCGCCTGGAGCCACTCGGGTTTCACACCTATCTACCACCTGATCATATTCAAAGGACCTATTTCGAATTTATTATCCGTTACAACGAGGCAGAAACCGGGCTGCCAATAGATCTTCTGATCAAGGCACTGCAGGCAGAGGGATGCCATATTGATGTCCCGCGTTACCCGTTACTACACCAGCAACCCTTTTTTACCGAGGGCCACTACCAACACATCGCCCGGCTGGGGGGGAACGACGCCCTGCCAGACTACTCCCGAATAAACCTGCCCAATACCGAAAGGGCGAACCAGTCTTTTATCCGGCTGCCCTCATTCCCCAATGCCGAACAGGAACTTCTCGATCAATACGCACAGGCATTCGAGAAGGTCCTGCAACACAAAGCCGTAATCTGTAAACACTTCAGACAAGCCGATACCCAGGCGCAGGCAACACCTTGAGAACGGTACTTGTTATTACCGACAAGGCCCTGCACGCACTGCATCTGGTGATTGTTTTCTTTATTCTTACGGGATGGATGGTT
>BTRG01000116.1:0-3156 GCA_036986275.1 Gammaproteobacteria bacterium
AGTGAACTTTTATCCCTTTTTTTAACGATTCAACCCTTCCCGGCCATGGCCAGGTTGGTTATGATTGCCAGCCTTTCTCTGTGCAACGCATGCTAGGTATTGATGCGAATCGGACCCTACAAACTAGATAATAATCTCCTGCTGGCACCCATGGCGGGTGTGACGGACAGACCGTTTCGTCAACTATGCAAGTCTCTGGGCGCAGGCATGGCCGTGTCAGAAATGGTCACGTCCAACTCCTTGCTGTATGGCAGCAAAAAAACCCAACGCCGCGCCAACCACGAAGGCGAGATCGAACCCAAGTCCGTGCAAATCGCCGGCGCCGATCCCGGGATGATGGCCGAGGCGGCACGGCACAATGTCGACAGGGGCGCACAGATCATCGATATCAACATGGGTTGTCCGGCCAGAAAAATCTGTAATGTCATGTCCGGCTCGGCATTGTTAAAAGACGAACCTTTGGTAAGGCAGATACTGGAGGCCGTGGTCAAGGCTGTCGACGCACCGGTAACGCTAAAAATCCGCACTGGCTGGAATCCCGAGAACAGGAATGGTGTCGCCATCGCCCGTATGGCGCAAGAGGCCGGCATACAGGCCCTGGCCGTGCACGGCCGCACCCGCGCCTGCATGTACAAAGGTGATGCCGAATACGACACCATCGCCACCATCAAACAAGCGATTACTATCCCGGTCATTGCCAATGGCGATATTACGTCAGCGCAAAAGGCCAAACAGGTATTGGACTACACGGGTGCAGATGCTGTCATGATCGGTCGTGGCGCCCAGGGCCGGCCCTGGATTTTCCGCGAGATCGATCATTACCTGAAAACCGGCAAACACCTGGCCCCGCCCACAGCCACCGAAATACGCGACATCCTGCTGGGTCATCTTAATAATCTTTATGAATTCTACGGTGAATTCACCGGCGTCCGTGTGGCCCGCAAGCATATCTCCTGGTACAGCAAGGGTTGTCGCGATGGCAGCGCCTTCCGCCGCGCCGTCAATCGCCTCGAATCCGCAGCAGAACAACTGGCCATGGTGCAGGAGTTTTTTAACAGGCAGATTGCCGCTAAACCCCTGGCGGCATGAAAAAAAAACAACAAAAAGACAGCCTGCTGGCGGGTAGCACCAAGCGCGCTCTGAACCGTTATTTCAGGGACCTGGACGGTCACAAGGCCGTGGATCTCTACGACATGGTGATCAGCGAAGTTGAAAGGCCCTTGTTGGAAGTAGTCATGAAACATGCCGAGAGCAACCAGTGCCGGGCAGCGGAAATTCTGGGCATTAATCGCAATACGCTTAGAAAAAAACTCAAGCATCATGGCCTGATAAAATAAGTCATACGCAACGCCCCACCCCGCACATATAAAATCAAACAGGTAAGTGACATGTCCGCTATTCAACGCGCTCTCATCAGTGTTTCCGATAAATCCGGCATCGTCGATTTCGCTAAATCACTCAGCGTCATGGGTGTTGAGATCCTGTCTACGGGTGGCACCGCCAGACTGCTGAGTGAGAACGGTATCAAGGTCATTGAAGTATCGGACTACACCGGCTTCCCGGAAATGATGGATGGACGCGTCAAGACCCTGCACCCCAGGATTCATGGCGGACTGCTGGGGCGGCGCGGCACCGATGATGCGGTCATGGTTGAACATGACATCCCCCCTATCGACATGGTGGTGGTCAACCTCTATCCCTTTGAGGAGACAATTGCCGGCGATGATTGTGACCTGCCACTGGCCATAGAGAACATAGACATAGGCGGCCCGACCATGTTGCGTTCATCAGCCAAAAATCATAAAGACGTCACGGTAGTGGTCGATGCCAATGACTACAGCGTGGTGCTGGACCAGATGCAGGCGAACAATGGTGCCACCACGGAAGCGCTACGTTTTCAGTTAGCCATTAAGGTCTTTGAGCATACTGCACGCTATGATGGCGCCATTGCCAATTATCTCAGCACCTGGAATGCCGACCGCACGGAACAAAGCCAATGGGGCGGTAGTTTCACGCGCCAGTGGCACAAGGCCCAGGACATGCGCTATGGCGAGAACCCGCACCAGGCCGCCGCGTTCTATGTCGACCCCTTGCGCGAATCCGGTTGTATTGCCGATAGCGAACAATTGCAAGGCAAGGAATTGTCATTCAATAACATAGGCGATACCGATGCGGCGCTGGAATGCGTCAAGCAATATAATGAGGGGCCGGCCTGCGTCATCGTCAAGCATGCCAATCCCTGTGGTGTCGCCGTCAGCCATTCCCTGCTGGACGCCTACGACAAGGCCTATAGCACTGATCCCGAATCGGCCTTTGGCGGCATCATTGCCTTTAACCAGGAACTGGATGGCGCAACCGCGGCGGCCATTGTCGAGCGTCAGTTTGTGGAAGTAATTATTGCGCCCAGCGTCAGCCAGGATGCCATTGAGACCGTTAAAGCAAAGAAGAATGTGCGCCTGTTGCAGTGCGGCGCCTGGCCTGAACAGGCCGGCCCACGATTGGAGATGAAACGTGTGCACGGTGGCCTGTTACTGCAGCAGGCTGACCTGTTGCTTTATAACGAACTGAAAGTCGTGACCCAACGTCAACCCACGGAACAGGAGATGGCTGACCTGCTGTTTACCTGGAAAGTGGCCAAATATGTTAAATCCAATGCCATTGTCTATGGTAAAAATAATATGACCATAGGCGTAGGCGCCGGCCAGATGAGTCGCGTGAATTCCGCACGTATCGCCGGTATCAAGGCCGAACATGCCAAACTGGAAGTGAAAGGCTCGGTCATGGCGTCAGACGCCTTCTTCCCATTCCGCGATGGGCTGGACCAGGCCGGCGCGGCAGGCATTAGCGCTGTCATTCAGCCGGGTGGTTCCATGCGCGACGAGGAAGTTATTACCGCCGCCAACGAACACAATATTGCCATGGTGTTCACTGGCATGCGTCACTTCAGGCACTAAAGACAAGATCCGCGACAGGATTCACAGGATGAACATGATAGAACCTCTAATTCACCAGGATATTTCTGCTTATCCTGTCAATCTTGTTAATCCTGTCTAGCGAATAATTATGAATAAACAGACAAAAAACTAAATACAGACAGGATTTACAGGATGAACATGATAGAGCCCAAAAACTCACCAGGATATTGTTACTTATCCT
>BTRG01000117.1:0-3136 GCA_036986275.1 Gammaproteobacteria bacterium
GTGCCAATCAGATATTTTTCTTCACCGTCTTCTTCTCTGGCAACTAAATGCTCAAGATTCAGAAACAGTCCGTGTCGACGATCATCATTCAGTAACTCGTTATCAATAATGATGATCGTATTGTTGCTACTTTTTTCTAATCGAATTTGTTGCTGGGCGAAATGGTATTCCTGTTGACACCACGCAATGGCGGTGCTTAACGAATGGCAAATGATTTCCCCACCCACAACATCACTCGTGGGACCGGGAGATGTGCAAAAAGCGGATTTAAGCGGGTTATAACCGATATGGCTGGCTTGAATAATAACCATATCACCGGCATGCGCACTAAATTCATTGAATGCTTCGTAATCAAGGGTGCCGTCGATAAAACCCAGGTTTACAGGGAAGGTACCAAAATGCTTGGCCAGCAGGAGCTGACTGTAACCCTGGTCTTCGTCCATACAAAAAGCGCTTGCCAGGTGTATTCGTCTGGCTTTCAGATCAAACGACTGACACAAGTTGTACAGTCGAGGTATGAACTTGGCGTAATCCATAGCATAGACATGATTATCTACGTTAAAAATACCTGGAGGAATATTAGGTTCATTACGCGTTATCATCGGCCCACTCCGGATTCGATTGCTTACAGCATTCCCTTGAAAAGGTCGGCAAGTATTCCTGGACAATTTGGTATACACACATCGACCAGAGTAAGATTCTCCACCGCGTTTCAACGGATGCAGGACATTCTGAATTCACTACGGCACCAGGAACGTTAGCCATTGTTGCCAAATGGTCATGCGCGGATCATGTCGCCATCAACTTCACTTCAGGATACTTCGTTTCGCGAGCCCATCTGCTCATACGCTGATAGCTCGTCGCCCGATTTCTTAAGCTTTCGCTGACATTAACCAATATCATCAGGGTGTCTTGTCGAACACGAAGGTAGTTTTCTGTCACAACAAGCAGATCACCTTGTCTTCGTGTAATCTGAAAATCCAGATCGGTTTCGGCCTCCAGACGCGGTAACGCTGTTGCTAAATGTATGGCCGCGCTGCTGCCTTCCGATGATACGTACAGCAGGTCCAGCATCGCGTTATTCTCACGACACAGCGCAATAGCACGCTCCATAGATTCGGGGGCTAATTCCCCATCACCGGCCAACACCACCCTCGGAGGCGCCGCGCCGGGCGCAATCGGAAAGGGCCGCTTGTGCCTGGCCATCACTTCGGCCTTCTGTTCATCGGGAATCATCTCCCCGGTGTTGGCAAAGCTCAGCGCCTCGCCCATTGTCTTCAATATGTCTCTGATGCCTTTCAACATGGCTTCTCTCCTGTAATTCGGGTCGCTAGAAATAGGATCTGTTAATCCACCAATGGCCGTAAACGCTGGCGGCGTAACCGAGCGCGATGGCTGGACTCCACTTGAGGTGTGTGAAAAAGGTGTACTTCCCCCGGGCCTGTCCCATGAGGGCAACACCGGCCGCGGAACCAATGGAAAGCAGGCTGCCGCCGACACCGGCTGTGAGTGTGACCAGTAACCATTGGCCGGTCGGCTTTTCCGGATTGATGGTGATATTCGCAAACATCATCATATCGGCCTTGTTCCCGGTCGCGACGAAAAGAAACCAATTGCACCTCTGCTTCGCATCAGCCAATACCGTGCAACGCGGGGTGTATTGGCTTGCTGAAAAAAGAGAAGAAGAGCCACATGACAATAGTTGAGGTCGTCAAGGTCAGGATCATTGCGGGCGTGCCTTTTTTGAACCAGAGACCAGGGGTAATGGCCAGACTGGGATCATTCTCCTCCTTTGCAATACGCTCGGAGAGAGTGACAATGTAAACATTGGCCGTCGATCCCAGGTGGGTACCATTGCCCCCCATACCAACACCGATAGCCAACCCCCACCATAGCGGTGTGACGTTGATGCCCTGCTGCTCCATACCGAGGATGATTGGCACCATGGCGGCGGTGAAAGGAATATTGTCGATCATTGCCGAGAGGATCGCGGCTGCCCACATCAAAATGATAGTCGCGAGCAACAGATCCTGCTCGACAAACGGCTGAAGAGACTGCCCCAGGTATTCCAAAAAATGACTCTGTGCTACACCGCCCACGATAATAAATAGAGAAATAAAGAATAACAGCAGGGTCAATTCCACACCGGCAAATGACTCGTCCATGTCTACTCCAGGGCGCAACAGTACCAGCGCCGCCAGGCCCAGCGCCGCCACAAACCAGGCATCCCATTGCAGCGCGTGATGGAAAATGAATAGCACGACCATCATGCCCAATACGATGAGCGCGGCATTCCAGGTCTTGCGGTCCTTGATGAGGCCCGTCGTTGTGAAAGACTGGACCTGTGGCGTGACGGCAAGCTCGCGGCGAAACAGAAACTTGAGTCCAAACAGGATCGCAAGCCAGGCGATCAACACAATCCCGCTCATGTGGATAAAGAAGGTGTTGAAGTCAATATTTGCAGCCGAACCGATCATCAGATTCGGCGGATCCCCCACCAGCGTGGCGACGCCGCCGGTATCCGCGAGCAGGGCGGTCGCCAGAAGATAAGGGATGGGATTGACCTTGAGCGCCCGGCAAATAAGCACGATCAAGGGGCCGAAGATGACCACGGTGGTCACATTGTCCAGCAGGAGGGAAATCACGGTGACGGCGGTGCCGAGCATGGCGAGCAACAAAAACAAGCGTCCTCGGCTCCAATCAGCCAGCCGATAGGCCACTGCCTGAAAACCGCCTGTCGGAATCATAATCGCAACAATGGTCATCATCGCACCCAACAGAAACACCACATTCCAGTCAATGGCTTCAACTGCGAGCCGTGGGCTGTAAAATCCATAGTACTGCCCAACAATCACCATTATTACCGCACCTGCCATCGCGAATTTGGTACGGTGAAATCCGTGTACACCTTCCGTAAAGATGCCAATAAACGTCAGTGCCATAATGATAGCTGAGGCACCCATTGCGCTTGACCAAACAAGCGGTTCAATTATTTGGTTCACTGTGATTGCTCCTTCAGAAAACCAGGTTCATCATCAGCATCATCACCACCAGGAACAGTATGGTCATGATGCTGCCAGCGCGCATGAAGTCCACTACCCGGTAACCGCCCGGTCCCATGATCAACGCATTGACC
>BTRG01000118.1:0-3073 GCA_036986275.1 Gammaproteobacteria bacterium
CGCTAACTGGTATAGTCTGCCGCGTTCTCCGGAGGGGTGTCCGAGTGGTTGAAGGAGCACGCCTGGAAAGTGTGTATACGCTAACCGCGTATCGAGGGTTCGAATCCCTCCTCCTCCGCCAAATTCCACAAAAAACCTGAAAAAAATAAGAGAGTCTGCTATTTCAGGTTCCTGTCCTTGGCGAATTCCCGAGCCCCCCCGCTATGTTCTAAACCAGAATTCAATTTCAGCAGTCTCCTGATCAAATCTGGCTGAATGTTCCGTTTGGGCAGGAACCTGGTACCAGTCCCCCACCGTGTAGTGGATGGTTTTGCCATTGAGGGTCAATATCAGCTCCCCCCTGGTTATGACGCCTATGTTGTCTGTGTCATGCGTATGCGAATCGATCGTCGTACCTGCCGGATAACTTGCAAACAGCACGCTGCAGGAATCCGCCGCCAATTGAAACGCGTCGAAAGGGCCTTCGAACACCGGCAGGTTGCGAATTAGCACCGGGAAATTGTCGTTCATATTGTGGCTCCCGCAATGGTAGTCGGTCGATAAAGCACCTGGGTCACTTACAGCAGGTTTGAACAGGACGTCAATGCTTCGACACTTTCAGGGTCTTTTCCGGTAGTGACAGCGCATAATCTACACTGAGTTGCACCCACTTACGCAATGTGTCGATATTTCCGGGCGACACATCCGGTAAAACAACGTAGTCCTTCTTGATTGGGCCCTTGGCAAAGTAACGTAGCGGTTTTGCGCCCTGCTGATCAAGTAAACAGGTCCTCGCTTTTTCCGGTAATTTCAAAGCAAAGCCCACCGGTGTCAGGGTCAGGAAAATCCTGCCCTTCGCATAGACAGCGGCGCCGCCGAAGAAGTGCCTGCACTCAAGCGACGTGCCATCGGGCAGTTGTAGTTGAACCTGTGCCATTATCGCGGTCAAGCGTGCAAGGTATTCTGTTGCCATTCTGGTATGTCCGCTGAGGTAGCCGCTGCTGGTTTGGGGTTTCGGAGATTTTAGCACTGACCAGGCGGTTATCGGTCGAAGGCTCGCGGAGCAAAAAAATTGGACAATCAATAGGAATCTGCGCATGACAGCTTTTTCCCGCACAAAGAGGAGAGGGGTATGGAATCGGTTTTTATCGATAATGACGCACAAACGTTTAACGAATTGGAGGCCATCCCCGGTGCTAGCTGGACAGTACTGGCAGAACCGGTTCCACAAGGCTCCATTCACCGGTTGAAAATGATTGAAGGTACGGTGATTCCGCCGCACACACACCCTGTCGATGAATTTGTCTATGTGCTTAAGGGTACGATTGAAACTGGCGGCAGGGAGTGTCTCGCCGGTACCTTCTGGAAGACACCCGCCGGTACCCGGCAAGGTCCGCATATTGCGAAAACGGATGTCGAGCTGATGATGGTTCGCCTTGGTCCTATGGGTGAATTCGAGTAGCACCCGGTGCGGCAGCCTGTGCAGCATGATTACAAAGATAACATCGCAATACCATGAGCGATGACTCCTGACATCAGGCTGTCAGGAGGGCTGGGGTATAGTCGGTTTTCCTTTTTTCACTGACACAGGAAATAAAACGATGACCAATCCAATTAAACAACATGGCGCTTTCAGCTGGAATGAGCTGATGACCACGGACGTAAATGCTGCGAAAACCTTTTATGGGGAGCTGTTCGGCTGGGCGCTGGAAGATTTAAAGACCTGCGATATGGGTTACACGATGGCAAGGGCAGGAGACAAAGAGGTTGCCGGGATCATGGCAATGCCACCTGAAGCGGGGGAGATGCCACCGACGTGGGGCGCCTATGTCACGGTAGATGACGTGGATGCGAGTGCGAAACAGGCTGAAGCACTGGGTGGCAAAATCATGCTGGCGCCACGCGATATCCCGGATGTCGGACGGTTCTGTGTCATTTGTGATCCACAGGGCGCTACATTGGCTTTGATCACCTATTTCGATAAATAGGACGATGAACGCCAGTGCGACGCGCTGACCGATTATTCCAGATCGTACAGTTTCTCCGCTCTCGGCGTGTTACTACCGCGCGTTGGCTATCGGATGTACTCGAAGTTTCCGAGCGGACGGTCTATCGGGATATACAGGACCTGATGGCGTCAGGTGTGCCGATCGAGGGAGAAGCCGGTATCGGTTACGTTATTCGGCGCGGGTATGACTTGCCTCCACTGATGTTTACCCGGGACGAGATTACCGCCCTGACGCTTGGTGCGCGCATTGTCAACAGTTGGGCGGACCACGGGTTGGCGATGGCCGCTCAATCTGTGTTGAGCAAGATCGAAACGGTTCTGCCTGATTCCCTGAAAGGGGAGCTCGACCAAACCCGGCTGTTTTCTCCACTGGTCCAAATACCGGCACAGGTAGCTGCTTTTATGGGGGAGCTGCGTAGCGCGGTGGATTGTCGCAACAAGGTCGTACTCACTTATACACGGGCCGATGGTGCGGATTCGAAGCGCACCATCTGGCCACTGGGATTATTTTTCTGGGGTACAGTATGGACACTGGGTACATGGTGTGAAATGCGCCAGGCCTTCAGGAACTTTCGGCTGGATAGAATTGAAACACTTCAGGTCTGTGATGAGCAGTATCCGAACGAGCCAAGCCGGAGACTTGAGGATATGATCGCGTACGAGAAGAAAAGGATGCATGATGAAACGCTGTGACTGGGCGACGGATGTGGAGCCTTTGTATACCAGGTACCACGATGAAGAGTGGGGTGTCCCTGTTTTTGACGATCAAAAATTGTTTGAAATGCTGATACTCGAAGGGGCACAGGCCGGTCTCAGCTGGATCACCATCCTCAGGAAACGGGAAAACTATCGCAAGCTGTTTGATCATTTTGATGCTGAAAAGATCGCTCGCTACAGCGACCGCAAGCGTGCCAGCCTTTTGAGTGATACCGGTATTGTCAGAAATCGTCTTAAGATAAACGCCACCATTGTCAACGCACGTTGTTACCTGTCTGTGCTGGAGGATTACCCGGATTTCAGCAGTTATCTCTGGCAGTTCGTTGACGGCGAGCCCATCAGGAATCAATGGAAAAGTATGCACGATGT
>BTRG01000119.1:0-3052 GCA_036986275.1 Gammaproteobacteria bacterium
CGCTATGACAACATGGCCTATGAATTTATCAAGGTCAGTCTCACCGCCTATTCCATCACCGCTATCCTCGGTGGCCTCTTGCTCTTCGGTCTGGTGCTGTTCTACCCGCATGTCCTCCAGTACATGTCCAGTATATTCAAGGAGAGCATGTTCTATTATGCGCTGTTGTTCTTTGCCGAAAGCGCCTTTTTGTATATCTATTATTACGGCTGGCACTGGTTACAGGGAGGCAACAAAAAATGGTTCCACCTGACCATTGGCTTGATGCTCAATGCCGTAGGCACGCTGCTGATGTTCCTGGCCAATGCCTGGGTGACATTCATGATGAGCCCGGCCGGTGTCGATCCGGCCGGCGTGTTTAGCGGCGACAGCTGGGCGGCCATTCATAACTTCCTGTGGAACCCGATTAACCTGCATCGCGTCATCGCCAATATCGCCTATGGCGGTTCAGTCGTGGGCGCCTATGCTGCCTTCAAATTCCTAAGCGCGCGCAGCAAGAGTCTGCGCGCCCACTATGACTGGATGGGATACAACGCCAATTTCATTGCCATTGCAGCACTGCTGCCTCTGCCCTTCGCCGGATATTACCTGACCGCCGAGATATATGCTTACAGTCAACAAATGGGCATCACCCTGATGGGCGGCATCTTTGCATGGCTGTTCATTATCCAGGCGGTGTTGATTGGCACGTTGTTTTTATCTGCCAACTATTATTTGTGGTGCGGTATGGGTCGCAGCGATGGCGCAGTACGTTACAACGGTTATATAAAATATCTGGCCATCGTCATCGTCGGTGCTTTTTTAGTCTGGTTCACACCGCACACGCTGATTCTAACCAATGCTGAACTCAAGGATCTGGGTGGACCCTATCACAAATACCTGGGGCCACTGGGGATTATGCCGGCGAAAAATACCGCCGTGAACATTATGATCCTGTTTACTTCCCTGAGTTTTCTGTTTTATCGGCGCGCCAATAAAACGCCCGTGGTCAACTGGGCGAAGGCCGGTAACGCTATACAGATTGCCCTGTTTACGGCCGGTATTCTTAATATTTTGTTCCTGGGGATTTATCACGGTTACTTCACCAACACCGTTTATAAGGTTGCGGCCTCTATTCCACAGGTATTAACGACGTTGATCATTATTATTACCAGCAGCGTTATCGATACCATGATGTATAAAAATTCAAAACAGGTCGCGCCGTTGAACTGGGGTCGGGTCCCGGATCGATCCCAATACGCCCTGTTCCTGCTGGCGGTATCCTTTACCTGGCTGATGGGCCTGATGGGCTACATCCGTTCCGGCATTCGCCAGCACTGGCATGTGACCAACGTGTTTCGTGATAACTCCGCCGATGCCTTTACCCCGACGCTGGGTTATGCCGCCAATGTGGTCTCGGTGGGCACCATCATCTTTATCGCCCTGGTGATCTTTGTGTTCTGGTTAAGTACCGTCAGTGGCCGCGAGACCGGAACGGCCGGGTACTGGAAGGAACCGGCGTCATGAAGAACCTTCTCAAGTTCGTGGTACTCAGTCTGATCACTATCGGTTTTTTCTGGGGATTTGCCAACTACGGTGTCCCCCGCATTGAACCAGCCGCACCACCCAGGACCGAGAAGCTCGATCTGGGTTCCATGACCATGGAGCAGTTTATCGTTCTCGGCGACAAACTCTACAACGGCAAGGGGACCTGCACCCTGTGCCACAATTCACTGGGGCGCGCGCCGATGCTGGACAAGATTGGCAGCACCGGCTCCAAACGCATAACCGATCCTCGTTACAAGGGTGAAGCTGAAGATGTTGAAGCTTACCTGTACGAGTCCATGATTAAACCATCGGCCTTTGTGGTGGCGGGGTTCGGAAAGGCGGGCACCGGCGACACCGAGAGCCCCATGCCCGACGTCTCCGGCGGTTCCATCGGTTTCTCCGAGGCCGAGATCAAGGCGGTGATTGCCTATTTGCAGGAGACCAGTGGCACTGAAGTCACGGTCACGATTCCCGAAGATACTGCCAGTGAAGACACAACAGAAGAACAAACCACATCAGAACCACGCAAGCCACTTGATACTCCACAAGCGATTTTGGCCAACTTTACCTGCAATGCCTGCCATAAGGTGGAGGGTGCGGGCGGAGAGTTGGGACCAGACTTGAGCCAAATCGGTAGCCAACGGGATGCTGCCTATATACGCCGCGCCATCCTGGATCCCAATGCCGATATCGCCGAGGGTTTCGTGCCCATGATGCCCCCGGTCTACGGTGACCAAATGTATGCCAGTGAACTGGAAAGCCTGGTGAATTATCTGGCTGGGCTGAAATAATATGGATCAAAAACGAAAAATACCGCGCTTGCTGCAACTCGTACTCGTAATAGTCGGCGTCTATTTTGGTTTTGTGCTGGTGTTTGATGTCATCCTTGATCAATTGATCCCTTCAAGCCTGTTGAACATGTATATGTTCTTCGTCATTGCCGGGGTATTCATGGTCTATACCTTTACGGAGGAAAGCGCGCGTGAACTGGTCGCGCCCATCAAGGCCCTGGTGGAAGACCCTGGCAAAAAGATGGCCCGCAATATCGTGTTTGTCATCGTACCGCTTTTGGCAGGCGGGTATACCTATAACAAGATGTTACCCGGTTTTGAGGCACCGGTGGAGCTGCGCACCATTCACCCGGCACCGCCTTCTTCCGCCAGGATATTCGACAAGCGTTATGATTTGATGACGCTGGAAAACCCGCTGCGCAAACTGGAAAAAGATCACCCGGAAGAATTCCGCGAACATGTGGCAGCAGGCGCCGAAACATATATCCGCAATTGCCAGTATTGCCATGGCGACAAGCTCGATGGCAAAGGGCCCTATGCCCCCGGCCTGAATCCCCTGCCACTGAATTTTCAGGACATCGGCACGATCGCCCAGCTTCAGGAATCCTACGTGTTCTGGCGTATCACCACTGGCGGCCCGGGCCTGCCCAAAGAGGCAACACCGTGGCTCTCATCCATGCCGGTGTGGCAAAATTTCTTAAGCGAGGAGGAAATCTGGCAGGTTATTTTGTTCC
>BTRG01000120.1:0-3046 GCA_036986275.1 Gammaproteobacteria bacterium
TCCCACTCGATTGTAAACAGGCATTTTTTATACATTAATATCAATCGGTTATTTGTTGTGGTAGGTGTCAATACCATGAAAAATACCATGTTCAGTATTTGGTGCCATTGGAATGTACTGAGCATACCTTTCACGGTATCTCCCTCCTCGGAAAGATAGGCAGCATCCAGTGTTCTGCAATATGGCTAATTGATAATAACATTGACAATTAGCCATTTTTAGCTGTAATGTAGGCATGGAAAGCAAACAGGAACCGTCGTGACCTACATCCCTCGACATGCTGAACCCAGGCTTCAACACTTCGCCCGCGGCTATCCGGTGGTGGTTGTCACCGGACCACGCCAATCCGGCAAGTCCACGCTGGTGCGACACGCGTTTCCCGAATACCGCTATATATCGCTTGAAGATCTCGACCAACGAGAATTTGCCGAAAGCGATCCCCGGGGCTTTCTGAACCAGTTTGCCCAAAGCGCCATTCTGGACGAGGCGCAACGTTGCCCTGCCCTGTTTTCCTATCTCCAGACACGCGTCGATGAAAGGCAACGGCCCGGCGAATTTATCCTGACCGGATCCCAACAGTTTGGCCTGTTATCAGGCATCACACAGAGTCTGGCAGGCAGAGCCGCATTGCTTACTCTTTTGCCCATGACCTACGGCGAATTACAGCACGCAGGAAAAATTGGCCAGAACCTCGACCAGATACTCTTTGACGGGGCGTTCCCCCCCATCTTCGACCGTGAACTCGAATCACATCCCTGGTATGGAAACTATGTACGTACTTACCTGGAACGTGATGTCCGGCAATTGATCAAGGTACAGGATCTGGGCGCGTTTCAACGCTTTCTGAAATTGTGCGCGGGCCGGAGCGGACAATTGCTCAATCTTTCCTCACTGGCCAATGACTGCGGCATTACGCATAACACGGCCAAAGCCTGGATATCCGTTTTGGAAGCCAATTATATCGTGCATCTGTTGCCACCGCATCACCAGAATTTCAACAAACGTTTGGTCAAGACACCCAAACTCTATTTTCTGGATACCGGTCTTGCGACATGGCTGCTCGGCATTCAAAACATAGAGCAACTGACCACCCATGTTCAACGAGGCGCCTTATTCGAAACCTGGGTCATCAGTGAATTACTCAAAGCCCGTTATAACTCGGGTGAAACCTCGAACCTTTACTTCTGGCGTGATCGTTCTGGACACGAGGTGGACCTGCTGATTGATCATGGAACACAGCTGTCACCGCTGGAAATCAAATCCGGGCAAACCATCAACCGGGATTATTTCAAAGGTCTGGACTTCTGGCGGAAACTGGCTGGTGAGACCGCCGGGCCGGCATGGCTGGTTTATGGCGGTGACACCCGACAGATGCGTTCCGATGTCACCATCCTGCCGTGGAATGAAATCGATCCCGAGCAGGTTGTGATGCCAGCGTGATTCGAAGATTCGAAGCCAAGCCTTCCTTTTACCAAGTGTTTGATGCCTGCCATTGCCAGCAGGCGCCAGCCAGTGCCGGTCACTCCCACTCTATGGTCGCCGGGGGCTTGCCTGAGATATCGTAGACAACGCGGCTGATGCCTTGCACTTCATTGATAATGCGATTGGAAATGGTGGCCAATACGTCATAAGGAAGATGCGCCCAGTTGGCCGTCATGAAATCGACGGTTTCCACCGCACGAATGGCGACCACATACTCGTAGGCGCGGGCATCGCCGACCACACCCACGGAACGCACTGGCATAAAGACCGTAAAGGCCTGACTGACCTTGTCGTAGAGATTATTCTTATAGAGCTCCTCGATATAAATCGCATCGGCCTGCCTTAGCAAATCGGCATATTCTTTTTTTACTTCACCCAGTATGCGCACACCCAGGCCCGGGCCCGGGAAGGGATGGCGATACACCATCTCGTGCGGCAGGCCCAGTTCCACCCCCAGGCGACGCACCTCATCCTTAAACAACTCGCGCAAGGGCTCCAGTAGGGAGAGTTTCATACGCTCCGGCAAACCACCGACATTATGATGGGACTTGATGACATGGGACTTGCCACCCCTGATATTGGCGGACTCGATCACATCCGGATATATCGTGCCTTGCGCCAGCCACCTGGCATTCTTGATCTTGCCCGACTCTTCTTCGAAAATATCGATAAACTTGTAACCAATAATCTTGCGCTTTTGTTCCGGGTCATCCACGCCGGCAAGCTCGGACAGAAAACGATCCTCGGCAGCAATACGCCGTATTTTCAGGCCCATGTGTTTGGCAAAGGTCTCCATGACCTGATCGCCTTCGTGCAGCCGCAGCAAACCATTATCGACAAAGATACATGTGAGTTGATCACCTATAGCGCGATGCAAGAGTGCGGCCACCACCGAGGAATCCACGCCGCCCGATAAGCCCAGTATCACTTCATCAGACCCGACTTGCGCACGCACGCTCGCGACAATGGCTTCGGCAATGTTTTTGGGCCGCCACAAGGCATCGCAACCACAGATATCATGGACAAAGCGATTAATGATGGCTGCCCCCTGTGGGGTGTGGCTGACCTCGGGGTGAAACTGCAAACCGTAATATCGGCGCGATTCATCGGCAATGGCCGCCAACGGGGCGTTGTCTGTACCGGCAATGGCCTTGAAGCCCGCGGGCAATGTTGCCACACGGTCCCCATGACTCATCCACACATCCAGCCGTTCACTGCCATCGTCTTCCAGGGTATCGTACAGGCCCATCAACAGTTCAGACCTTGCCAGCGTGGTGACTTGGGCATAGCCATATTCACGATGCGCCGAGCTCTCTACCTGCCCCCCCAACTGCGCGGTCATGGCCTGCATGCCATAACAAATACCCAACACCGGCACACCTGACTCGAATACCATATCAGGCACACGCGGTGTCTGGCCCAGCGTGACCGACTCAGGGCCCCCCGACAAAATAATACCGCGGGCTCCGAAGGCCCGTAACTGTTCAGGATCCGTATCGTAATAATGAATCTCGCAATAGACACCAGACTCCCGTACGCGGCGGGCGATCAACTGCGTGTACTG